>LARN01000015.1 GCA_000980495.1 Acinetobacter sp. N54.MGS-139
CGGTCTAAAGTCTCCAGGAACTTTGTTCTTCTGGCACCGCCCAGCTGCGGTGAGGTTTCTGCAAATAAATCAGCGAATGTGGGGGCTTTAATCTTCATAGTCACACTTTTCGGTAGTGTGCTAATTATAGCATATCACCCACCTTTTGTGCAGAGGTTCCCTAAGTTTTCGTTAACATCTAATTATTACTTTATTTTTTACCCCTAAATGCCTAGCCTTGAACGAACACTCGTGCGTCAGTTTGAGATGCCCGGTGAGACTGACAGAGTTTCACTGGATCGGATGTGTTCGTCATATGGTTTTGTGGCTTCCAAATTCCTCTTTGCCTTCCAAACCAGAGAGCTTCGAGACGAGGTAAGGGACTTCCGAGCTTTTCGAAATAAACTGGTGGCAGCTCTGAGTAAAAAACCTGTTGAATTTAATCAGAGACTCGCGGACTTGAGAACTAACGGCAAAGCGGCGGAGGTAAGTCTGCTTACTTTACTCCGGGAACTTAAAGAGACGCCAGGGCCTCACCTGCAGGCGTGTCACTGGAAATTGGCTTTGGAAGAAACCTCCAAAATGGCCTTGACGCATTGGAAGAGCGTCATTGCAGAAGCCAAAAGGAAGCTTGCGCATACCTTAAAGCGTTTTAACGATCAGGATCGTCATTACGCGTGCTGGCTGCTTTGTGGCGTAAACCGTCAGTTTTTTGAACTGTTAGACGGAAGAATCCCGGTTCCGAATCCCGAAGTATCTTTCGATCGGAACTATTGTCTCAGCTACGATCGGCCGCTTTCTTCAAAGACACTTCGGTCAATCGCGGGAGTTGTAAGACGAACCGTTAATAAGGTTAGAAGAGACAGCGTCTGTTATCCGCGAACGCAAGCTTTTCACAACCGCATTGACTTTGATGCAAGCTGCTATACAGTCAGATCAACGGAAGATGCTCAATTTCTTGAGCTTATGTCACTGCAGCCCGGTAAAAGAATCTCCCTTCGGCTTAAAGGCAGAAGCAAGATCCGCGGAACGCTCCAGCTGATACGTGATACTGCGGGTACTTACTCGCTAAGAGTGTACGTGCCTCAGCAATGTGAAGAAAAAAGAAAGACCGGCACCGTCATTGGAATCGATCTCGGCTACACAGAGATGATGGCTACGAGTGAACAGGAACTTCTTGGGACGGATCTGGGACAATACTTTTCTGCTATTTCAGACAAACGACGAAAAAACAGCGAAGGCCGAAATCGCATGCATTCGCTCTTTCGCAATCTTTTGAAGAAGCCTAACAAGGACAATCTCGCTAAGGCAGAGCGGATACGAAAACATAACCTCGGCAGAAAGAAGCAGCGGGCCAGATATATCCGTGATATCGGAGTTATTAAGACTATCGTTAACAGAGAGCTAAATCTTCTATTTACTCGGAAGAAAAACCCGATCAAAGAGATTGTCGTTGAAGACTTAAGCGCTCGCATGAAGGTTCATTTCGGAAAGAAATGGAACCGACGGCTAAGCGGCTGGATGCGAGGATACCTACAGGAGAGAATCAGATATAAAGCAAAGAAGTTTGGGATTGAAGTAAGCGAAGTTAACCCTGCTCACAGTTCTAGGGAATGCCCCCCGGTGTCACTACACGGGCAAAAAGAACCGACTAGGTGATTCATTTAAGTGCTCGCAATGCGGGTACCACGGACATGCTGACTTGGTTGCTGCGTTAAACATACTCGGCCATCTGGGGGATAAGGAGGTCCGTATAGGAATACCTCCGTCTCGGGTGAAAGCAGTACTGGATGGTCGTTACGTCGGTTGGAAATCATTAAACCATACCGTTTCCGACAAGACTTTAGATGCGGCGCGTGTTGTGGACGAATCTCCCCGTTCAGCCTCATCGAAGAGCGAACTGAGAAGCAATGTACAGGTTTGTATAGCTTCCAGATAACGGAGATGAGATTAGTTTTCGCGGCGCAGACACTCGAGAAAGAAATTGTCGTATTCATCAACGTTCACCGGCTCTTTTGACGAAAGAAGCGGCCCTTTGCTCTCGTTGAAGAATTCGTCTATGAACTTATCGACAGCGACAAAATGGTCACCTGTAGTCCTTTCTTTTTCTTCGGCTTTAATTTTGAGGAGTTCTTGGAATTCGGCATAGAAGGGCGTCCCGGGGACAAGAATCCCTTCATAAACTTCTTTGAAAAGTACCGGAGGAATAGTTTTCTTTTGTTTGATCCATTCGCATGCCAATACTGAACGCAGGACGTGAAGATATTTTTTAGGTTTTACGCTTTCGCCTGTGAGATAGGCTTTGAAGTTATTCTTGGCCAGTCCGAAGTATCCCCGATAAAGTGCATTAAAGTCGGAGTGCTCGTTGAAAAGCTTAACGAGATTTTCTCTCAGCCAAGGGTTGTCTTTATAAACAATAGGAGAACGGACCCATTCAATGAGCGGCGCGTTTCCTTTCATCAAAAGCTTTAGTGCCTTCTGTAAATCCCAGCCAACAAAATCTTTGACTTCATCAATCGGGCCTTCTATCACGTCCCGTTCGGAGAATAACTTCAGATACGATTCAACAGGTCGAATATAGAGGTAGCGGACATCGTAATCGGAATCCGGCGAAGGAAAGCCCCAGGCTCTGGATCCGGATTCGCAGGCGTAGAGAATTTTGACGTTGTTCTGTGCTTCAATTTGGTCCAAGGTTTTCAGGATTTCTTTTTGCATACGTTAATTCTCCTATTTCAGCCACTTGTCGATTCGTGGTCCGAAAGTATCGATATCTCGCTGAGGGAGAGAGAATCTTTTTGCTTCCGTGCGCCAAGAAGCCATAGCCGTCTTTATGCTGTCGATAATACTTTTTGCAGTGTTTTGAGAAATCATAAAGTCAGGAGCGGCATCCAGTAGAAGTCCTAAATCGGCTTCATTCGTGGAACGATTGATCAACAGACTCTGCTGTTCTGATGTTGTTGGATTGATGTCATAGGCAGGAGAAAGCTCCCAGCCCTTCTCAGTAAGCAGGAAACCGTGATTGCGGAAATGGTCGTCCGCGTTACCGATGATGATGTAAAAGGCCACGCGACGATAAAGTTCTTCAAGATTCCGTTCAATGTTGCTGCCGTGCTGAATAATGAAATCAACGATGTCGAGATAGCCGTAGCCGGATGAAGCATTATCACCATCGTTCAACCCGAGCAGTGTTAGAGCAGAGGCAAAATGTATTCGCTTTCCGTCATTGGTTCTATCAAACCGCCTCGACAAAAGCAAATGGTAGTTGCTGGCGGAAACGGTTTTTGTCGCTGCGGCATTAATTCCGGCTTTTTTTGCTAAATAGTGGGAAAAATGCTCCCACTGCGCGACATCATGGTTATCTTTTCGAGAAGGAAATTTTGCGACAGTTAACTTTCCGTCCTCATCAAGGACAGAAGCTTTCGGGCGGGCTCCTCCTAATGAAGTACCCGGGTGAATTAATTGGTTGATCCACTTTTCCTTTGGCAAAATGCTTTTCGCTTCGCTCGCTTCTATCTCGTGCGCGGCCAACATCAATTCATTTATTTTTGTGAAAGGAGGCACTCGAAAATCCGTTTCGCAATTAATGAAGTCGCCGCCCGGTGTTTCGGCAAACCTGAAACTTCCCATGCGAGAGGCGTCGTCTATGCCTTTCAGCAGGTCAAAAGATGTCAGTCTCCTTACCGCTCTTTTTTCTTCTGCGGCTTTCAGTTGTTCTCTTCGAAGCAAAAGAGTTCTCCCCCAACGGTCTGGCAATGCGTCAGAAAAGCAGGAAAAAATGTCTTTTTGAGGCTGTGTGTATTGGACACCCGGAAAGTTTTGCAGGTCTTCGCTCAAAAAAACGTTTGGATGGGCAGACAGCCACTTCTTGGAATAGCTGAAGCCGTAAGTTGCATTTCCGCGAATTGACTCAAAGGATAGCTCTCCGATGAGCTCCGGGCGTTCGAGCCAGTCGAAATCTCCATAAACAAAAAGCTTGTCCATGACTTATCCTTTCTTAGAAGCCCGTTTACGGTGCTTGAGGCTGAGGTCTTGCAGCGTACGCCCTAGGACATCCTCCTTAGCTAACTGCAAAATATCGTCATCGAGCTGCAGCGCATAGAGGACACGGAGGTAAATCCCGATTGAGACAGTGGGAGATCCTTTTTCAATTCGATTGATCGTCAACGGGGAACAAGTGGCTCGCTCAGCTACTTGAGCAATTGAGAGGTCGCGCCTTAACCGAGCAAGTTTGATCTGTTCTCCGACGATTGCCATTTTTTGTTCTAACTTTCGCGGGAGCTTGGTTCCCATGGTGTTTTTAGGCATATCTAACCAATCAAATAATATACATAAATTTAATTAATCTTTATTTTATGATAGATTAACGTGAAATTCCAGTTTGTACCTTGGCAAACAATCTATTTCAAACAAATAGGAGCATTATCTATACCCAACCAGAGAAGCAGAAAAAGCCGGCCTGTTTAATACGGGCCGGCTTTCAAGGAAGAAAATCAGATTAGAAGTTGTGACTGATACCTAAACAAGCTGTCCAAGAGTTGAAGTCTTCGTCGTTCTTAAGATATTTGTTGGCTTTGCCGTAACCTGCATAAGCATAGAGCTGTGTTCTCATGCTAAGCGGATATTCATAGACGGTTCCAACGGAGTAGATGTTGTACTTCTGGTTGTCTTCGTTAACTTTGCCATGAGCGTAGTTGCCTTGAAGTTTCCATTCGCCGCCGAAAACCATGTATCCGATAGCAGCGGTAACAGCATGTTGTGTCACACCGGAAGCGCTCAAACCTGTCGGGGCGGCCTTCCAAGCCGGCATCATCTGACTGCCTTTTGCGTACTGGTAACCTGCCCAGAACGTCCAGTCACCGAAGCCCTGCTGACCGCCTAATGTCACAAGATAAGTCTTATCGGCATTCAAGTCTTTGTTGTCATACATTTCGACCATGACACTGAAAACGGTTTCGTTTTTGTTGAAATCTAAACCGATACCGTAGTAGTGGTCGTTATGACTCCACTTCTGTTCATCTCCGCCGATACCGTTGGAATACATTGCGGTAACGGTAGTGTTTGCAAATTCCGGGCTCTTGTAGATAACCATGTTATCCATTCTGTCGGAAGTCACAAACACGCCGGCTACGTTGCCGTCAGTGTAGTAAGAGGTCCAAAGAGCGGAGCCGTGAAGAATAGTGTAAGTTCCGCAGTCAGAACGATGTTGGCAAATCCGTCGCTGCCCTTGTTTTCTTTAGCAACGAGGTATGTCGGCAGGCCGGTTCTGTGGTCGTCAACCAGCTGAGTCGTTCTCCATGCAGAGATGTGCATGACTTGACCGAGAGCCTTTGTGAGGCTTTCCATCTGAAGCGCAAGCTGGGTATTGTCAAAGTTAGAGCAGGAGTTAACGTAAACCGTCGGTTTGCCGGCTCTCATTTCGTCTAAGACTTCGGCATTGCTGTACCAGCGGTCGTTCTTAGCTTCGGTATTGACAATCGGGTTGTCAGTAGTGTGATTGATCGCGGTATTCAGAAGACCCTTAGTTTGGTTGAGTTCTTCCATAGCGGCAGCCAGGATATAACCTGCAGATCTGAAGCTCAGCGGATCCTGGAGGTAACGCTTGGCGTCTTTCTTCCAGAGGTAGGAACCTTTCAGGTTTGCAAGAACTGCTTCAGCGGCTTCATGTCCCTGAGGCCAGCCTTTGGTTTCAACAGTATGCCAAAGGAACGGCGATACGTTTCCGTTCAATGCTTCTAAGCTGGAAGCAATAACGACCGGACTTAAAGCGAGGTAGTGTTCTGCTTTCTTAACAGCAGCAATGGATTGAGCTTCGGCTACGTTGCTGTTGGAGAGGATGGAGATACCGTCCATACCGAAAGGATGATAGGGCTGGAGTTTGAGCTGTTTACGTACCTGAGCGGCGGGAACGCGCTTGCCTTGGTAGCTGACGTCCCATTCACCCATAAGAGCCAAGCCGATATGGGTGGCCATGCTCAAGTCGTTGGCGCCTTCAGAACCGCGGGAGGGAATCAACGGGCAGACGTCATTGTTGATGTATTCCTGGAAAGCATTGGCGGCGGCTTCGCTCATGCCGGTGTAGCCGGCAGCCATCTGGTTAAGACGGATAACCATGGCCATCTTGGAGATTCTGTCATCGAAGTAAGGTTCGAGACCGGCAGCTTGAATACGCATCTGGCGTTCGTTGAACTTAATCGAAGCGCTGCGGTTCGGTTCGGCTTCTACAGAGGCGCCGGCAACTTTCTGGTCCTTCAAAGCACCGTAGTTGACGGTTAAACCGTAAATATCGCGGCCGTCTGTTGCGGCATCAATCGGAGCTTTGTAAGAGGCTTTAATTCTTGCCCAGCCTTCGGGCGTGACAGCAACTTTTTCTCCGGGAGCGGAAATCGCCCAAAGTTCGTCCACGGTCAGTGTACGGCCGTCAAGATTATGGGTGGCGGCAAAGGACAAAGGCGCAATTGCAAGAAGGTTGAGATAACAAGCGGTTTTTTCATGAGAGTTCTCCTTGGTTTATCCAGATTTGATTATCTGAAGTTGGACCATTGGGTTTGATGACAATTACTGCATAAATCTTGACTGGCTTTGTGTTCGGAGTGGCAAACGACACAGTCGACCGTGTTTCCGTAGTGAGCGGACTGATGCGGATATTTATCCTGCGGGTTGGCCTTTGTCTTAATTTGCGCCATAGGTCCGTGGCAGCTTTCACATTTTTGAGTGGAAGGCTTCGTAAATTCAGTCGTGTTGTCGTGGCAGGTCGAGCACTGCATTTGAGCGGCCATACTGTGCTTCATCGGCATTCCGGCAAGAGTCGGAGCGTCGGCAGCGAAAGCAGAGCAAGAAAGCAGGGCAGCAAAGAGCGGAATAAAGAATTTTTTCATGTTAGTTCCCCTGTGCTTTGAGGTAAGCGGCAGCGTTGCGGCCGGCTTCCAGTCCGAATACCATGCAGTCAACGGAAGAGCATCCTCCGAGACGGTCCATACCATGGACGCCTCTGGTTACTTCGCCGGCTGCATACAGTCCGGGAATCGGAGCAAGTGTTGTCGTCGAAAGAACTTCCGATCTCGGATTGACGGCGATACCGCCCATGCAATAGTGAAGTTTCGGTGTTAGACGCATTGCATAGAAGGGTGCTTTCAAAGGCTGTTTCACATCAAGAGGCTTGGCAAACGGATCTTTCTGGGTTCCGGCAACGATCTTGTTGTATTCATCGACCTGCTGCTGCAGGGCTTTGAGCGGGATGTCGTAGGCTTTAGCAAGATCAGCCAGTGTTTCGTAACGGAAGACGGTTTTGTCTCGATAGGCAGCTTGGAAGCCTTCCGCGTGTTCTGTAGTCTTTTCACCGCAGAAGACAACGGGATAGTTGATCTTGTCAGGGGTGCTCTCGCTTAAGACGTTGAGTTCGGTATCAGCGCGAGTGCGACGGTCGGCAAGTTCATTCATGAAGCGGCGTCCGGTCTTAGGATTGACGGCCATGCCTTCGGCAAAGGCGTAGTCAGCGAAGAAGCTTCCGGGGCCGGCGCCTTTTTCATCAGGGGAAGCCCACGGTCCTAACTGATACATATCGAGCATAGAAGGCAGGCAGCCTGACTTCAGTAATGCTTTGAGCATTTCGGCAGTGGCGCCGGGCTGAGAGGTGCACTCTAAAAGCGAATAAACCGGCATGGTGGTTTTGATGAAGTCTTTATCTTGGCCCCAGCCGCCAGTGGCGATGACGACGCCTCCGCGAGAACCGATTCTCTGCTCTTTCTTAGAAGTACCGTCTTTCCAGTTGTAATCGCAGTTAATGAGCACTCCTGTTACTTTACCGTCCTGCATCAGGAGGTCAATGACTTGAGAGCGGTTGCGGAATTGAACGCCGTTCTTCTTGAGCCAATTATGGATAGGAACGACAATTCCGCCGCCGGAAGCTGCTTTAGGAACCATGGTGCGCGGAGCACTGTGGCCGCCCAGGCGAATGACTTTATCCATGAGTTGAACGCCGCATTCGTCGAGCATCGGGCAGATGTTGACAGCATTTTCTGCGAATTTTTTAGCCAGGTCCGGATGGTTGAATCCGCGGCCGGCCTTTGTCATGTCGGCGACTATAAGGTCAACGGAATCCTTGATGCCTTGTTTCTGCTGTTTCGGATTTAAGGGTACGGACATAAGGCCTCCGCAGAGGCAGGAGTTGCCGCCGAAGGCTTCCATCTTGTCGAGGAGCAGAATGTCTTTGACGCCGGCTTTGAGGGCGGCGTAAGCGGCGGAAAGTCCGGCAAAGCCGCTTCCGACGATAACGAGGTCATGAATTTCATTGAAAGGCTGAAGGTTTGAGGCGGGAGCTGCAAACGCCGATCCGGAAGCCAGACCGGTCACAGCCAGTGTTCTCAAGAAATTGCGACGACTGAATGAGGATAAGGGTTTCATTTGTTTTCCTTGGGATCAACGTCTTAACAATTGAAAATACTATACCGACTGGACGGTTTAAATAATTAGGAGAAGTACTAATAAATGTCGTATGTTAAGAATTTGAAGTATTTATTTTAAATGTTAATAAAACAATGGGTTAATTTAAGTCATCTAAATCTCATAGAGTTCTGACTACCTAGAAATTACTGTATTTTTCATACAAAAGGATGATAAGAAACAGAACTATTTCTTAAAGAAAACTTAAATACTATTTTTAACAGGCTTAATTTACTATACCTAACGGTTAAGTAAAACTATAATAAGATTAGGGAAGCGGCCGCATGAATGCCGCGATGAAGTTTTTGTGCAAGGTAGGTTCTCCAATGGAAACCAAGAAACAGACAAGAAAAACCAGTGGTAAAACAAAAGAGCTGATCTTAGTGGTTGCCCGTGAGATAGCGGCTGAAAAGGGCGTCGGTCAGTTGACGCTGGAAGCAGTAGCTGATCGAGCAGGAATTAGCAAAGGCGGTTTGCTGTACCACTTTCCGGGAAAGAAAGAGCTGATTATTGCGTTAATGGATAGTTACGTCTCACATTTATCGGATGAGCTTGAAACAGCGACGAAACCGTTCAAAGGTCATCCGCAAGCTTTAGTTTTGGGGTTTATCCATTGGTACAAGAAATTTAACGGCATTGCAGCTTCGAACCGTACTTGGGGTGCCGCAGTTTTCGCGGTTCAGTCTTTTGATCCTCAATTAATGGAACCTCTTCATAACTGGTACAGAAAATTGTTTGAAAAGATCCGCAGCTGTGGGCCGGCTTCGTTAGACTCTGCGACGGCAATTATGGCAATCGAAGGCTTATTCATGCTTTCGCTCTACAACCTTGATCATTTAACGACGGAAGAGAAATCGAGGATTATTCAGCATATCGAGGACCGTCTGCTGATGCGTGAATTGAATCCGAAGAATTCTATTGAATAACTTAACTTTCTGTTGTCTTCAAAATTACTGGAAAAAGCGGCTTCTTTATTTAAGGCGATTTGCTTGGCATCTTCAAGGTTAAACAATGTCATTACTGAGCGTGATAAGAGTTGTTATCCTAAAATTAACAATGGAGAGTTTAGAGGACAACAGATGGCGATCAATCAGCTGAAAGGTTTACCACTTGGAACATCGGATTTTATTGCTTTGAGAATGGCCGATGAAATCTACGTTGATAAAACGGAGATGGTTTTTAGTTTAGCTGTTAATCGTGGCAAATATTTCCTTGCTAGACCGAGAAGGTTTGGAAAGTCTCTTCTGATATCGACTTTTGAGTCTTTATTTAAGTACGGCCTACGTGACTTCAAAGGTTTGGCTATTGAGAACCTTTGGAAAGAAGAGGCAACCTATAACGTAGTACGGCTGGATTTTTCGGAAATTAAGGATTTCGCGGATGCAGAATCTTTTTCAGAACGATTGATATCCCTTATCTCGCGAAAATTTGCTCCTTTTGGTTTTCGATACGAACTTCGCCCCTTCCAAACAGTTTCTGATCAGCTTTCCGATTGGTTGACTGCTCAGGAAAAGAATTCTTTAGTTCTCTTAATCGATGAATACGATGCGCCTCTTACTTCTTGTTTGAACAACAAAACTATTTTCAAGGAAGTACGCAGAGCTTTATCGGCTTTTTACTCAGTATTAAAGTCAAATGAGGGTGCGTTGAGATTTGCGTTCATCACCGGTATTACCAAGTTTAATAAAACAAGCATTTTTTCAGAGCTGAATAATCTTTCGGATCTCTCTTTAAATGTGGAATATGGCACCCTGCTAGGTTACACATACTCTGAAACGCAGAAATACTTTTCCGGATACTTAGATAATGCCGCCTCGTTGTTAGGCATCTCAAGAGGAGAACTCACGGAAGAGCTTATCAAGCATTACGACGGATTTTGCTTTGAAAGAACCGCGAAAGAACATGTTTTTGCACCATGGTCCATGCTGAACTTTCTCTCATCTCCTCGAAACGGTTTTGTGGACTATTGGTTTGAAAGCGGCGGAAAGCCGTCCGTCTTAGTTGAATATTTAAAATCTCACGCTCTTAGGCATCCTGAAGAGTATGGGCGTGAAAAATCGATTTCCCTTTCTACTCTTTCCGGGTCCTCTGATTTGGAAAATTTGTCAGATCTGGGTCTTCTGACACAAGCAGGCTACCTGACGATCAAGGCGGTAAGGTACGGAGATACGGTATTTCTTGATTATCCGAACTTAGAAGTGAAGCGCGCTATGGCTCAGTTATATATGGAGCGCTTGCTCGATGGTAAAGTTGCCGGTCAAGTGGGAGCGGGTCCAATAGCAAAGGTACTTGGTGAAGAATCTACCGAGTCGGTATTCCATATTCTCAACCGACTCTTCCTGGCAATTGATTATCAGAACTATCCGGTGAAGGACGAAGCTTCCTTGCGAGCTTATGTCCAGGTCTATTTCTCAGGAGCAGGGTTAGAGCCGAAAGTTGAACAGCACAATGCTCACGGCAGAAGTGATCTAGAAGTAAGCGTCGGAGAAAGACATTGGGTTTTCGAGTTCAAAGTTTCCTATGACGGGGAGAAGGAAGAAGAAATTCTTCTAGAGGGCATTTCACAGATGAAAGCCAGACATTACGGAGAGCAAGGGAGTTCTAAGGAGCTTAAGCGTGTCGTGTTGGTCTATTCAATTCCATCTCGCCAATTCGTGAAATGGAAATTGCTGACGGCCTAAAAAATCAGCCCTAATTCCTAGCTAGATATAGAATTTTTCCGAAGTCTGTCAGGGATTTTCGATAGTGTGGAAGAGCAGCTCGAAATCTTCTGAGTCGGGGCTGAAACGATAAAGGTTGCCTTCCGATAAATCGTAGTAAAGTGCGTGAAGCTTGAGCTGTCCGTTTTTAACACGCTCTGCGATCCAAGGATATGAGAGCAGGTTATCAAGGGAAATCAGCACGGCGCCTTCTTCACAGTGGCGGCTTCGAGTCTTTTCATCTTCATCGCCCGTAATAGCTTGGAGGCGTTCCAAAGCCGGAGAGGCAATGCCAACCCAGTCTTGAATATAAGTTTCTCCGGCAATGGTTTCAGGAGCCATGAGTCCGTGGATGCCGCCGCAATGAGAGTGGCCCATGACAACGATGTGCTCGACGTTGAGGTGTTTAACTCCGTATTCAATGGCGCTCATCACAGAACAAGGATTTGAGGCCTGTGTAACAGCGGGAACTAACGCAGCCACGTTTCTGATCACAAATAAATCACCGGGCTTGCAGTGCAAAAGAATTGCCGGATCGACTCTCGAATCGCAGCAGGCGACAACCAGCGTTTTAGGATTCTGGGCCTTTTCCAGTGATTCGAAATACTGTCTTTCCTTTAAGAAGTAAGTCTGTTTGAAGTTGTGGAAGCCTTCTATAAGTTTGTGAAAATTATCCATTTTGTTCTGAGTTTTGTTGTTTGAGTTCACAGAACTATACAACGGCGACACGCTCAGCCATTCGAGACTTTGCCCCGATTTACGACTCAAGAATCAATGACCGGCAAGAATGTACAGGAGCCAGTAGTCTGCGGAGTAAAGTCCTGAGCCGACAATAAATATCGCAATGAGCCCGAATAAATAAGGAAGGGCCGGAGAGGTCAGATCCTTGCCGATGGTGACTTTGGTTGCGATTGTGAAGCTAACGATCGCAGGAATGACTGCCAGCCTCGTGAGGAAACCAGCCATGAGAAATAGCGGAACGAAGGTTTCAATGATGGCGGCTGAGTAATACCCGACCCGTGGAGAAAAGAAAAAGACCTTCGGAAACTTCGTAGCGTTTTCCGGATGGAAAAGTTTCTGCACTCCGTATGGCAGCATCGCTAACGCAATTGCCCATCTAAACAGTAAAGAAGCCATGCTGGCAGAAGTTGAATCGCAGGTCCAATGCAATATGGTGGTTATCATTTCAATTCCTTAATTTTCGAAGGAAATTTTAGAAAAGAACTACAACGGCAATGGGTTAGGTCTGCTTAAATGAGGCAGTGAAGGAAAGCAGTTAGAAGAAAATCTGTTTTTTGAAGGTAACGATCGAAGCAGCAAACCCGAAAAATCAAGACTTCGACAGAGCTGTTTACCGCTCACAAAATTGTTTCTGAGTGACGGCTTCAAATCTATAATCAGTTTGTTTCAGCGGCTGGTTTTTGCTGAAACACGCTCAACAGGAAACCTGTGAAGCAGCCGCAAAATATTCCGATAATTTGCGGCCCCCTGAGCGGCAAGAAATTTGTCCAAGGTGAAAAAGTGATTAAAGACTTAATAGAGAATTCATATCTCTTCGGCGGGAATGCTCCTTACGTAGAAGATTTATACGAGCAGTACCTCGAAGACCCAAGTTCCGTAGATGAGAAATGGCGTCAGTACTTTGACCGCCTGCAGCAGGCGCCGGCTTCCGACGGCCGCGTCGAAACCGTCGACGTTCCTCATGCACCTATTGTTGAAGCTTTCGCACAGAGAGCGTCCGAACCTCGTTCAACCGTTTGCTCGGTGAGCGAGCGAGATCTCGACTTGGCTAAAAAGCAGGTTGCGGTTCAGTCCATCATCGGCGCTTACCGATTCCTGGGAAGTCGCTGGGCTAATCTTGACCCGCTGCACAGAAGAGAGCGCCCGAAGATCCCCGAGCTTGAACCGTCTTTCTACGGCTTGTCCGAAACAGATATGGACAGCACTTTCTCGACCGCCAATACGTACTTTGGCGCCGATAAGATGACGCTTCGCGACTTGATCGCTGCCTTGAAACAAACTTATTGCAGCGATATCGGTATCGAATTCATGTACATCAGCGATCCGGTGATCAAACGCTGGTGGCAGCAAAAACTTGAACCTTGCCGCTCAACCCCGAGCATGGATGCGAAGTCAAAGAAACGCATTCTTGAAGAATTGACGGCTGCAGAAGGTTTGGAGCGTTATCTCCATACTAAATATGTCGGTCAGAAACGCTTCTCGCTCGAAGGCGGAGAAAGCTTCATTGTCGCCATGGACGAGATCGTAGAAACGGGTGCCGCTCAAGGCCTGGAAGAAATGGTCATCGGTATGGCGCACCGCGGACGTCTCAATGTGCTCGTCAATACACTTGGTAAAGCTCCGAGCGAATTGTTTGCTGAGTTTGAAGGCCACTACAAGAGTAAAGACCTGCCGGCCGGCGACGTGAAATACCACAACGGTTTCTCTAGCGACGTCGTCACAGCCTCGGGACCGATTCATCTGGCCTTAGCCTTTAATCCTTCTCATCTTGAAATCGTTGACCCGGTTGCGGTCGGGAGCGTTCGCGCCCGTCAGGACCGTCGTCACGATCCGAAGGGCCGTCGCGTCATGGGCGTTCTTGTTCACGGCGACGCAGCGTTCGCCGGACAAGGTGTCGTCATGGAGACCCTAAACCTGGCTGATACCCGCGGTTACGGTACCGGCGGCACGATGCACATCGTGATCAACAATCAGATCGGCTTTACGACTTCCGACCCACGCGATAAGGGCTCGATGACTTATTGTACGGACCCCGCCAAACTCATTGAAGCGCCGGTTTTGCACGTCAACGGCGATGACCCAGAAGCCGTCGTGTTTGCCACTCGTTTAGCCATGGAGTTCCGCAAGAGCTTCAGCCGCGATGTAGTTGTCGATATCGTCTGCTTCCGCCGTTTAGGCCACAACGAACAGGACACTCCGGGACTGACGCAGCCGCTGATGTACAAGAAGATCAATGTTCATCCGGGTACTCGTCAGGTTTATGCCGACAAGCTGGCACTCCAGGGCGTTGTAAGCCCCGAAGAAGCCAAGGAAATGGTTGCCGCCTATCGCCGCAGTCTCGAAAGCGGCATTCCGCCCAGACAGACGGCTTTGATTGAGGGCAAGAATCCTTACGCCGTTGATTGGTCCCGCTACAACGGAAGCTGGACAGACGATGTCAAGACCTCTGTTCCTTTGGACGAATTGAAGCGTCTTACCGACGTCATTACGACCGTTCCGGAAAACTTCAAACTCCATCCGCTCCTTCAGAAGGTCATTGCCGACCGTCGTCTGATGATGCAGGAAGAAATCCGTGTGGATTGGGGGCTGGCCGAGCATCTGGCTTTTGCCACACTGCTGACGGGCGGATACTCCGTTCGAATTTCCGGTGAAGACTCCGGCCGCGGAACCTTCAGTCATCGTCATGCGGTTTGGCATGACCAAAACCGTGACCGCTGGGATTCCGGCATTTGGATTCCTTTGGAGCATTTGGGTGAGCATCAGGCTCAGTTCACAGTAATTGACTCCGTCCTGTCTGAAGAGTCTGTTTTGGCATTTGAATACGGCTACGCCAGCTCTTCTCCGAAGTGTCTGACGATTTGGGAAGCTCAGTTCGGCGATTTTGCTAACGGCGCTCAGGTCGTGATTGACCAGTTCATCAGCTCCGGTGAAGCTAAGTGGGGCCGCAAGAGCGGCTTGACGATGCTGCTGCCGCACGGCTACGAAGGTCAGGGGCCTGAACATTCTTCGGCTCGCGTCGAACGCTATCTGCAGCTTGCAGCAGATACCAATATGCTGATTTGCCAGCCGACAACTGCTGCTCAGATTTTCCATCTGCTGCGCCGTCAGATGGTCGGCAATATCCGCAAACCTTTAATCGTCTTCTCTCCGAAGAGCCTGCTGCGCAACAAGATGGCAAGTTCTGATTTGGAAGAACTCTCCGAAGGTAAATTTGAAACCGTCATCGGTGAAATTGAAGAGCTCGATGCCGATAAGGTCAGAAGAATTCTGGTCTGCACCGGCAAGGTCTATTACGACCTCGTGAAATACCGCAAAGAGCATGAAATCGATGACGTTGTCATTGTTCGCCTTGAACAGCTCTATCCGTTCCCGCATAAGAGCTTCCGTGAAGAGACTTCCGGTTACTCCTTCGCTTCCGAAGTGGTTTGGGTTCAGGACGAACCTCAGAATCAGGGCGCCTGGTTCTATGTGCAGCACCATTTGCTTGAAGAAATGCCTTCCGGCGCAAGACTGAGTTACGCAGGACGTCCGGCTTCCTCTTCGCCTGCCGTCGGTTATGCCAGCAAACATGCCGAGCAGCTCAAAGAATTGGTGGAAAACGCTTTCGGACGCCTCAAGGGCTTTATCCAGACGAAATAGTTCAAGCGTTGCTTTGTAAAGAATTCGGAGAAAAAAGAAATGTCTATTGTTGAAGTCAAAGTACCCGAGCTGTCCGAGTCTGTTTCGGAAGCCAGTTTGATTGAATGGAAAAAGAAAGTCGGCGAGCCGGTTAAAACCGATGAAATCCTTATTGAAATTGAGACCGACAAGATTGTGTTGGAAATCCCGGCGCCGGCTGACGGTGTGCTGGCAAGCATTGAGCAGCCGGACGGAGCTGCCGTTCTGAGTGATCAGCTGATCGCAACGATCGATACCGAAGGGATGGCAGCGGCTCAGCCGGAAGCACCGAAAGCTGCCGTTGCTGAAGAAGTCATTATTTCGACGCCCGCCGCAGCATCTGCGCCGGCTCCCGCACCTGCAGCTCCGGCGGTTTCTGCTGCCGCTCCCTTTATGATGCCTGCCGCAGAAAAGCTTATGGCCAACAGCGGATTGTCTGCGTCTCAAGTGGCCGGAACCGGCGTCGGCGGCCGTATCACGAAACCTGATGTCATCGCCGCTTTGAAGAGCGCTCAGCCTGTGGCACCCTCAGCAGTCGCTTCAGCTCCGGCTCAGCAGGCCGCGCCGAAGGCCGCTCCCGCCAAACCAGCCGATCCGGCAGCATCACTTGACGGAAGACCCGAACAGAGAGTGCCGATGTCTCGCCTCCGCGCCAGAGTTGCCGAACGCCTCGTTGAGTCTCAGTCCAACTGTGCCATCCTGACCACTTTCAATGAGGTGAACTTAGCGCCGGTAATGGCTTTGAGAGCGAAGTACAAAGAGAGCTTCGAGAAGAAGTACGGCGTAAAACTCGGTTTTATGAGCTTCTTCGTGAAAGCTGCTGTTCACGCTTTGAAGCAGTATCCGATCATCAACGCCTCTGTCGACGGCCATGACATCATTTATCACGGCTATATGGACATCGGTATTGCAGTCGGCTCTCCCCGCGGTTTGGTCGTGCCGGTCTTAAGAGATGCGGATCAAATGACCTTTGCAGAGATCGAACTCAAGATTGCTGACTTTGCGAAGCGCGCCAAAGACGGCAAGTTGACGCTTGAAGAGCTGACCGGCGGCACATTCACGATTTCCAACGGCGGTGTGTTCGGATCCTTGTTCTCTACGCCGATCATCAACCCGCCTCAGTCTGCAATTCTCGGCATCCATGCTACGAAACCTCGTCCCGTGGCAGAAAACGGAGAAGTCGTTATTCGTCCGATGAACTACTTTGCGATGAGCTACGACCATCGAATTATTGACGGACGTGAAGCCGTTTTGGCACTCGTGGCGATGAAAGAAGCCCTCGAAGATCCGGCTCGTTTACTCTTAGATCTTTAAGGAGCGGTCATGAAAGATGATATTCAGACTTTTGACGTCGTCGTCATCGGCGCCGGTCCCGGAGGATATGTTTCTGCGATCAGAGCAGCACAGCTCGGCCTGTCGGTATGCTGCATTGATGATTGGGTCAGCGACGGCAAACCTGCACCCGGAGGTACCTGCACTAATGTCGGCTGCATTCCCTCTAAGGCTCTTCTTGCGAGCAGCTGCCTGTTCGAAGAGATCAGAGACAAAGCTTCCGAGCATGGCATTCACGTCGAAGAACCTTCAATTGATGTCCCGAAGATGATTGCCCGCAAGGCTAAGATCGTTCGACAGACCAATGACGGAATTCTTTATCTTTTCCGCAAGAACAAAATCACATTCTTAAGCGGTCGCGGATTCTTTGTGACTTCCGACGAAGACGGCTATTTGATCGGTGTGGAAGGCAAAGACGAAACACGCGTGTTTGCTAAGAATGTGGTGCTTGCCACGGGCAGCAGACCCAGACAGTTCCCGGGCGTTCCCTTTGACGAAGAACGTATTCTCTCCAACGAAGGCGCACTGAATTTAAAGAGCGTTCCTTCCACCTTAGGCATTATCGGCGCCGGCGTGATCGGCCTCGAACTCGGCAGTGTCTGGAAACGCCTCGGTGCCGATGTCCGAATTCTTGAAGCCATGCCTACGTTTCTGCCTTTTGCAGATTCTGCAGTGAGCAGAGAAGCCCTGAAGGCCTTTAAGCAGCAGGGCGTCGACATGGAATTCGGCGTTCACATCGACAGCATCAAAAATGACGGTGACCGTGTCATTGTCCAATATAAAGATAAGGACGGAAAAAACAGTGAAATGTGGGTTGACCGCCTGATCATTTCTATCGGCCGCGTTCCGTTCACAGCAGCCTTGGATGCGCCAGTCGTCGGTCTTAAGCTCGACGAAAGAGGTTTTGTTGAAGTTGATGCAGAAAACCGCACGAACCTTCCTCGGGTGTGGGCGATCGGTGACCTCGTCAAAGGGCCGATGCTTGCGCATAAGGCTGAAGAAGAAGGTGTGGCGGTTGCAGAAAGAATTGCAGGACGCAAAGCGATAACGCACATTGAACGTGTGCCTTCCGTGATTTACACCGAACCGGAAATTGCCTGGGTCGGCAAGACCGAAGAGGAATTGAAGAACGCCGGAAGGGCCTATAAGGTCGGCGTCTTCCCGTTCATGGCAAACGGTCGGGCGCGAGCCGTCGGTGAAACGCAGGGCTTTGTGAAGATGCTGGCAGATGCGGAGACCGATATGGTTTTAGGTATGCACATCATCGGTCCGCAGGCCGGCGAGCTGATCGCGCAGGGCTGTGACGCTTTGTCTTTCGGCGCAACGGCAGAGGACATGGCACTGATCTGCGATCCTCATCCCACTTTTAGCGAGGCTATCAAAGAGGCAGCCTTGGCGGTAAATAAAGAAGGGATTAACTTTTAGTTAGAATAATAAGACCTGGGAATAACAAATCTCAGGTCTTATTTTTTCGCTTTGGCCGCACACCATTCAGGAGCTTATCGGATGCGAATCCCGCTTATTCTTCTCACTCTAGGCTTGCTCAGCTTTAACGCATGTGCCGTGGAGCCGCCGTCGACCGAACCTTTTGCCAAGAGGTACGATCCGCACTCCATTACGACCGCGGCTCGCGCCAGAGAAGTGATTGCGGCTTACGACAATGAAAAGAGAGCCTGGGAGAACTGGTACAAAGAAGAAACAGCTCAATGCTACCGCAACTTTTTTGTGACCTATTGCTTGGACAAAGCCAAGTCAGAACGCACCGAGCACATCAATGAAGCTCGCCGCGTTTGGCTCGTAGCCAGAGACTTCCTGAGGAAGGAACGCTCCGAGCAGGCGGTGAAAGACCGCAAAGCTGCAGAGGCCAAGCAAGCCGCCAAAAACGCCAAGATGGATGCTCAGCCCGCTCGCGTTGCTAAAGTTCCTCCCAAGACACGAGATGTCACGCCTCGTAAACCGGGCGAAGGCCATGCCGCTGACCGTGTTCTGACACCGGAAGAAGAAAAGGCGAATGCCGAAGCTTATGCGAAAAAACAGCAAGAACGTGAAGAACGCGTAGCCGAGCAGGAGCGTAAGGTTCCCGAAGCTCCTTCCATGACGCCGGAAGAGCGTATTCAAGCCCGTGCCGAACGCAGAGCTGCTGCAGAGAAGAAACGCGCTGAAAACATCAAGAAGCGCGCAGAAAAAGCGGCTGAGTACGAGCGTCAGGTCAAGCTTCGCGAAGAACAGAAAAAGAATAGCGTCACGGGTGATTTAGTACCGCGCCTGTAACAATCCAAAAAGGATCGGAACTCATTGATCTGATAGGATTGTGTTCCTAAATAAGGAACCGAAATGCCATCAGAATTCGTAAAAGAAGTTGCCGACGTTTTTGCCAAGGACGGACCTCTCTCCAAAGTTACCGCGAACTATACGCCGAGACCCTCGCAGATTGAATTTGCGACCTCGGTAGCGGAAGCATTGGAGCAGGGCAAATCACTGGTTGCCGAGGCTGGAACCGGCACCGGAAAGACGTTTGCTTATCTTGTTCCTGCGCTTCTGAAAGATCAGAAAGTACTGATTTCAACCGCTGGCAAGACGCTTCAAGATCAGCTATTTACGAAAGACATTCCGGCGCTTTTAAAAGCGCTGGGAATGGGCTGTCGCGTGGCGCTCCTTAAAGGCCGCTCCAACTATATCTGCAAGCAGCGCCTCGAGCATGCCTTGCAAGAGGATTCCTACGTCGCTAAATCTCGTGAAGAAGTGGTTCATCTTCATCGCATCAAAAAGTTTGCGGGACAGTCTGTGACCGGCGAGCGCGGTGATATTACTGATGTTCCTGAGAATTCCGGCATTTGGCCTGAAGTGACGAGCACGGGAGAAAACTGTCTCGGTGCCAACTGCGATCATTACAACGACTGCTTTGTGATGCAGGCTCGCGAAAAGGCAAAAGAAGCTCAGCTTTTGGTGATCAACCATCATCTGTTTTTGGCGGATATTTCGCTCAAAGACAATCAAATCACGGACTTTTTGCCGGAATTTGACTTGGTGGTGCTAGACGAGGCACACCAGCTGACCAATATCGCGACGAACTTCTTTTCTCAGACGCTGAATCTTTACGATGTCAGAAATTTGGCTGCGGATGCAGTCTCTCAGGGATACGGTGTCAATAAACAGATTGATTGGAACGGCATCTACAAAACCATTTCAAACGCCTGTGACGATTTAATCAGCACAACACACAATATCCTGAACAGCAAAGACAAACAGCTTGCGGTCGCCAAGTTCAAGGATAAACATCTGTTGGTTGAGCCGTTCAAGAAGCTGTTAAATGCGGTTGAGAAACTCAGCAACGCGGTTCATGTGCACAAAGAGGCATCTCCGGAGATGACGAAGCTCGATGAGCGGTGCACCGAGGCGCTTGATTTGATCGAGTACTGGCGTGATGTATTCAACGGGAAAGCCGTTTCGCGTTCCATGAAAGGACCGCTCCTAGATTGGTTTACGGTCAAACCTAAGAACATCTTCTTTAATACCACGCCGCTCTCATACGCAGAGATGCTCAAAAGCGCTCGCGAGGTTCAGGGTAAGCCGTGGGTTTTGACCTCTGCGACATTGGCTGCCAACGGCGACTTCAAGCATTTTGTCGACCAAGTCGGCTTGGAGGATGCTGAAACCAAGTCATGGGAGAGTCCCTTTGACTTTAAGGCCCAAGGCATGCTTTACATTACCGAGGACTTACCGATTCCGAGTGCGCCGAATTTTTCTGACGAAGTCGCCAAACGGATTTGGCCCTTCATCAAGAAGAATAAAGGCCGAGCTTTTGTGCTGTGTACTACGCTTCGCGCAATGGAAGTGATTTCCGAGGCGCTGCGTTACTTTGCCGAGACGGAAGGCGTTTCAATGAACATCCTTGTTCAGAACGAACAGTCCAAACAAGAGCTGCTGCGCCGTTTCAGAAGCGAAGAAAACTCCGTTCTGGTCGGTTCTATGAGTTTCTGGGAAGGCGTGGATATCAAAGGCGATGCTTTGTCTCTCGTCGTGATCGATAAGATTCCTTTCCCGCCGCCCGATGATCCGGTATTTGAAGGACGTTCAAAAGAACTTGAGGCCGAAGGCAAGAGTTCGTTTAACGAGATTTCGATTCCCGAAGCGATCATGCTGCTCAAGCAGGGCGCCGGCCGACTGATTCGTGATGAGAAAGATGAAGGGCTGTTGATTCTCTGCGATAACCGTTTGTTATCCAAGGGATACGGGACGAAGATTTGGAAGAGTCTGCCGGACTTCGCCCGTACCAAGGTTTTTGATACGGCAATGAATTTCCTGGAAAGATGCCAGGAGCCGAGAGGCTAAGTACGGTCCTGAAAAAGTTAGTTTGGAAACGGAGGCGTCAAGAGAGACAGCCTCTGTTTTCTTAACTGTGGTTACCAGAAGGTAATGGGGCTGTAGAGGTTCTTTAGGCAAGCTGCTGCGCTGAGCGCCGCTGTCGTACTGGACTTCGGATTTGCCGGATCGGGCTTGCCAGAAAACTCCATCACGGCATCCGCCAGCGCTGAGCGATAAGTAATCTGGTGCGTATTGCTATTGGCAGCGGGATCTGCAACGATTCGGACTTTTGTCTGAGGTTTTTGGGAAGCCAGTGAAGCAATAACGCCGACATTGATGTTCTTGGGAAATCCTTTGATTGCTTCCTGAACTCCGCCTTCAAAAACCACAGTCCTCTTGGTTAAGTCCAAAGTTCTACCGTCTAAGCCAGGGGCGCCGAGCAAAGATTTTGGCGATTTGGTTGTCTCAATAATGACTTCGGCTGATCCGCGTTGCAGTGCGCAGGTTTGCAGGAAATCCAGACCGCCGATGGCCCCGTTAACGATACAGATCCTGCCGTTGTTTTCAGATGCGGTGAGAATCGCTTGCTGTTTGAAATCCTCGTCGGCAAATGCGCCGCTGGAGAGGCAAATCAAAGTTCTTCCGGACTTGAGAATCGGTAGAGCGTAGTCCTTGAGCGCTGCTCCGCCGGCAAGTTCAACGACAACCGGCGCGGCTTCTTTCAGAAAATCGTCAATGTTAAATACTGCCTGACAACTGTACTTAGAAGCGAAGACTTCGGCTTTCTCTTGGCTTCTTCCTAAAACGGAATGGAGTTTGAACTCAGGCAAAAATTCATGAAGAACGTTCGCAAAAACGTTGGCCAGAGAGCCGGCGCCGATAACGGATACAAGAGACATGATCTGCTGAAGCTGATGGACTGAAAAGACAGATACTACATCGCTTGCGGCAGAGGCGGAATAGGCAAATATTCCGACAGATGCAAATCACCAGCTTAAAGGTTAGCTCGCTGAGTCAGGCGTGCAGTTCTTCCACTTCTGCGCCATGACTTGCGTTTTGTCTAAAGCCGGGATCGGCTGGAAACCGCAGATGAGGCGAGCAAGATAGTCCACGGATTCTTTGCCTTTGAAGTTCACTGCCTCTGTGCGGGAGATTTTCTCGGGAGAATCAATGAGCAGATTTTTGTACTCAAGCGTCGCCATGCGTTCTTTGTTGGCGTTCTTGCACTGCGCGACAGGAATTCGGACACGATAGGGCGTCTGCTCCATGATCGTGCCGCCGATCTCCAGCATTTCCATCTGAAGGTAATCGCGTTTATTGTCACGGACGCGGGCACGGCTGCCTTCTTTAATCCATTGATTACGGGCAAAAAGGCGCCAGTCGCCGGGATATTTAACCTGAGTAGCAAAAAAGGGTAGACCGAGTTTATCGATAGATTCCTCGGCCAGGTACTGCAGATCGCCGCAGGTCATCTCCTCAGGGTTCTGAGGAATAGTGCGGCAGCCGGCCAGAAGCAGCAGCGCTGCTCCTGTCACGGCAAAAAACTTCTTATTTCGCATTAAAACAGCTTATTTGGAAGCTGCGCCTGCTTGCGGAGCGGCGGCAGCTTGTGCGGCTTCAAGTTCTTGGGCACGCAGGTAGGTATCGTAAGAACCGCGGTTCTTATTGGCATCTAGAATTCGCTGAATATCAGCGGCCTTGTCATCCATGCCAAGCTTGTTGTAGCTGTCACGCATGATGATCAAGGCTTCTTCTGCCTGTGGAGAAGTCTGGAAGTTCAGAAGAACGTTTTCTGCGCGGTTAATGGCGGCGATGTAGGCGTCGCGAACGTAGTAATACTTGGCAGTATTAATTTCGTACTTAGCCTGAGCTTCGACGAGTTCATGCATACGTTCGCGGGCATCGCGGGCGTAGCGGCTGTTCGGGAAGCGAAGCACTAATTCTTTGAAAATATCGAAAGCATCGCGAGCAGCCTGGGCGTCACGCTTGGAAAGGTCCTGGCGTGTCAGGTAGCTCATCCAGCCTTCGTCTTCGTCTAGAGTGGCGATGCCCTTAATGTAGAGTGCATACGGAGAAAGCGGATGCTCAGGATACTGTCTTAAGAAACGGTCACAGACTGCGATGGCCTGCTGAGGTTCGCCTTCCTTGAAGTAGGAGTAAGCAGTCTCAACTTGGGCCTGCTGGGAGTAACGGCCGTAAGGATAACGAGCTTCTAACTTCTGATAGTAGTCACGGGCCGTTTCGTAGTTGCCTTCATTCAGATTGTCTCGGGCCTCGACATACAGTTTGTCAGCTGTCCAGCCTTCCGTCGGGTCTTCAACCCCTTTAAACATACTGCACGATGTAGTCGCTAAAATAACGGAACCCAGACAGGCGGCCGTTAATGTCCGCTTGATTATTGTTTTCAGGGCAAAAGACATAGAACTTAAGGTCAAAATGAATATTGAATTAGATGATTATAGTCAGACTGAGGCTTTTGAAGAAACCGAATTGCAGGAATCTTCAAAAATTGAAACTTTTGAAGTTACCCTCGATCTTGACGGAGAGCGCCTCGATAAGGTCTTGGCTTCTTCCTTAAAAGACATTTCCCGCTCTCGTCTGAAGACCCTGATTGAAGACGGATTGGTCAAAGTCAACGGAGTGACCGTTGATAAACCTAAAGAAAAGATGAGTTTCGGCGACGAAGTTTCCGTCGAAATCAAACCTCGTTTGGAGGATATGGATTTCATCGCCACACCGATGGACATCGATGTGGTTTACGAAGATGACGACATCTTGGTCATCAATAAACCGGCAGGATTGGTTGTACATCCGGCCGCCGGCCATTGGGACGACACGCTCTTAAACGGTCTGCTGGCTTACAACCCGATTTTCAGAACACTGCCTCGCGCCGGTATTGTTCACCGTTTGGACCGCGACACCACCGGTTTGATGGTTGTGGCCAAAAACGAAAAAGCCATGCTCGATTTGGTCCAGCAGCTTCAGGCCCGCACAGTAAAACGCGAATACTGGGCGTTGACACGCGGTAAGGCACCTGCGGATAAAGTCATTGAAGCGGCTATTGAACGTGATCCTCGAAATCCGCTGCGTTTTACGATCGGAAAAGGCGGCCGAGCTAAACCTGCGACAACACATATTCGCTGCATTGATCAGAAAGAAGTCAAAGGTAAGCCTTTCTCTTGGGTTGCCTGCCGATTAAAAACCGGCCGCACTCATCAAATTAGAGTACACATGGAATCCATCGGCCTGCCGCTGATCGGGGATCCCCTCTACCGCAATAAACTTCCCAAACCTAAAGAAGATGGTTCCGTGCTGAATTCTTTCGATCGACAGGCACTGCATGCCAGTCGTTTGGGGCTGATCCATCCGGCCACCAAAGAAACGATGGAATGGTTTGCCGAACCGCCCCAGGATTTTAGGGATTTGATGGATGAATTGGGCTTCGGTCCGTGGGATCGTCCTTCCGAAGTCTTCGGAGATCCGGTTGTCATGATCGACAACGATGAGTTGTCAGAGAATCAGAAAGCCGTCGGTAAGATCAGCTCTTGGGATGACTTCGATTTCGGAGACGACGATGATGACGCCGATTCCAACTGGAAAATCGAACGCACGAAAGAATAAGGATGCAGTCCATGCAAAGTAAACCGGAATTGGAAGTGATCGTTCCCGAATGGAACGCTCCGGAAAACATCAAAGCTTTCTTTACGCTTCGTTCAGGCGGCATGTCTGCCTGCGCCTATGGCGACAAAGACGGCTTTTGCGGCCTTAATCTCGGAAATCATGTCGGAGACAATAAGTACTCGGTTCGCGGAAATCGCAGAATTGTGACCGATATGTTAGGCGCTGAGCCCAAGTGGCTCAGCCAGGTTCATTCTTCTCGAGTCGTCCGAGCAGAGGATAACAACGCTGAAGAACAAGCCGACGCCGAATTTACGACTGCCGCCGGTATTCCCTGCGTTGTCATGACCGCCGACTGTGTGCCGGTGTTGCTTTGCGACAAAAAAGGAATCGTTATTGCAGCCGCTCACGCCGGATGGAAGGGCTTAGCTGACGGAGTCCTGCAAAACACCGTCGCAGCCATGAGAAAAGAAATCGGTGATGAAGCCGAAATCATCGCTTGGATCGGACCGCATATCCGCAAAGATCATTTCGAAGTGCGGGACGACGTCGCAGACTACTACCGAGCATCTGCTGTTAAAGCCGCAGCCGACGATGCATTGGAATCGATCGGAGAGGGCGTCTGGCACTTGGATTTAGCCCGCTTTGCCAAGGAAGCTTTAAAGCAGGCCGGTGTGACTGAAGTCACCGATTGCGAACGTGACACATACTCCGATCCCGAGCATTTTTACAGCTATAGAAGAGATAAGGTAACAGGACGCCATGGCGCATTCATCTGCAAGCGATAGTTCGAGAAGAAGATCCGGCGAGATCAGCTGGTATTACATTCAGCCCGGCTTCAAATTAATTGACGCTAAGAAATGTGCTTGGGCTTTCGCTTTCTTCGTTTTTATTTTGTTCGTGATCAGCCGCTTTTCCCGCAGTCTTATCTTTGACTCCCCGTGGGCGCTCTTGATCGTGCCCGGCGTGGCGGCGTTTGTGATTTGGCTCATGCTTGTCATGCAGCCGCATCGCCAGGTTTATTACCGGCTGGATCAGGACGGAGTTTTCTGTGAGTATCGTTCTTCGGCTTCAGCCCTCACAAGTTTCTTGGATTTGATTCTTAGCCTGCTGGGTTCAATCATCAGACTCAAGAACACCTTCTACATCAACAAACACTCTTCCCGCTCCCGTATGTTTGAGTGGGGAGAAGTTGTTGCCGTGCACGAAGCGCCTTATTGGAAAAAAATTACGCTGCAGGCCGGTTTGCACGGCGAGTTAAATCTTTGGACTAACGCTGAAAACTACGGCAATGTACTCACGCTGGTACGCGAATACGTTGCAAAAGAAAGGAAAAACTATGATTAAGAAGATCTTAGGGATAGCTGTTCTTTTTGGACTGATGATGACTGCTGCTCAAGCTAAAACTTTCTTGGTTGATGTTCGAACCCCGTCGGAAATTGCGACGACGGGCAAGGTTGAAGGCGCCTTGGTTGCCAATTACTCCGCGCCGGACTTTGTGGATCAATTTAAGGCCTTAGGCGCAAAGCCTGACGACGATATTGAGCTTTACTGCCGTTCAGGCCGCAGGGCTGAAATGGCAAGCCAAATCCTTGGCAAGCTCGGATATAAACATATCCGCAACCTCGGCGGCTACGAAGCCGCTGCCGAAACCCTTAAACGACCTCTTGTGAAGTAAATAAATGACTAAACGTCCTCCCCGTGTGGGATTCGTCTCTCTCGGCTGCCCGAAAGCTCTTGTCGACAGCGAGCGTATTGTTACCGAACTCAGAGCCGAAGGCTACCTCATTAGTTCGACCTATAAAGACTCTGATCTTGTGATTGTGAACACTTGCGGCTTTATTGATGCCGCAGTTCAGGAGTCCCTGGAAGCCATTTCAGAGGCCTTGAATGAGAACGGTAAAGTCATCGTGACCGGCTGCTTAGGCGGTAAAAATACCGATGAGGGCAACTTCGTTGCACTGCGTTTCCCTAAACTTCTCGGTGTCACAGGCCCTGAGCAAACCGAAGAGGTCCTTCGTCTGGTGCATGAAAATCTTCTCAGGCCGCATGAGCCTTTCGGTGATTTAGTGCCTGCAGGCGGTGTACTGCTGACGCCAAAGCATTACGCCTACCTCAAGATCGCAGAGGGCTGCAACCATCACTGCACGTTCTGTATTATTCCTTCGCTGAGGGGCCCGTTGGTTTCGCGTCCGATTGGCTCTGTAATCCGTGAGGCTTCTAATCTCGTCAAGAGCGGCGTCAAAGAACTGCTTGTGATTGCACAGGATACGGCAGCCTACGGTCAGGATGTGAAATACAAGCTGGATTTCATCGGCGGCCGAGCCGTTAAGACCAACATTAAGGTCTTGTTTGAGGAACTCGGCAAACTCGGCGTTTGGGTACGCCCTCACTACATGTACCCGTATGCGTCTGTCGATGAAATCGTTCCCTTGATGGCTGAAGGCAAGATCCTTCCGTACCTCGACGTTCCTTTCCAGCACGCCCATCCGAGAATCCTGAAAGCCATGAAGCGTCCGGGCAGTGAATACAACATGGAACGCATTAACGCCTGGCGCGCGATTTGTCCGGATATCACAATTCGTTCGACCTTTATCACCGGATTCCCGGGAGAAACCGAAGAAGAATTCCAGTATCTTTTGGACTTCCTCAAAGAAGCTCGTCTCAACCGAGTTGGCTGTTTTGCTTACTCTCCGGTTGAAGGGGCGGCTGCCAACGATCTGCCCGGAGCTCTTCCGGAAAGCGTTCGCGTAGAAAGAAGAGAACGTTTCATGGAAGTTCAGAGCGAAATCTCTACGGAACTTTTGCGAGAAAAAGTCGGTAAGACGATCAAAGTCTTAGTCGACGAAGCGCCCGATGAAGACGGCATTGCAACAGCTCGATCTTCAGCCGATGCGCCTGACATCGACGGTTTGGTGTTCATCGAAGGCAATCCGGACGTGAAGCCCGGAGACTTTGTCGACGTTAAGGTCACGGATTCTTCCGACTATGACCTCTTTGCGGAAGTTGTGAAAGAACCTTAATCTTCAGCTCTCTGAGGGACCGCCTCGGTGCGGCGGTCTAAAAATAAAAAGCGGCTCATGCTTGGAATTCCAAACATGAGCCGTGTTGCTAACTACTAAATGAAAAAGTTTCGATGCTGCAGGCGTAGGTTAGAAGCTGTGGCTCAAACCTGCACTGATCGTCCAGCTGTTGAGTTCCTCGATAGAGGAAGCAGCTTTCTTGCCCTGGCCGTAACCGGCGAAGGAGTAGAACAATGTTCTCTTGCTGATCGGATATTCATAGGCCGTAGCAATCGAGTACATGCTGTAGTCACGAGAACCTTCTTTGATCTTGCCGAAGCCGTAGTTGCCCTGAAGTTTGGCCGTGCCGCCGGCAACCGGAACACCGATAGAAGCAGAGAAGCCGTGCTGGTTGGCGCCTTTAGCTCCTAACTGGTTGGCAAATGCGTAAGTCGGCAAGCGGTTGGCGCGGTAAGCAAACTGGTAAGCACCGTAGAGACTGAAGGAACCGAAGTCATAAGATCCACCGAGTGTAAAGACTTAGGAGCTCTTCAGGTTCTGTTCTTTGTGGTCATACATTTCCCACATGGCGCTGAAGAGGGCAGGTCCTTTGGCATATTCATAGCCGACACCGTAGTAGTGATTGTCTTTAGACCATTTCTGTTCGTCGCCGTTGTCACCCATGTCGTTGGAGTACATGAAGTGAATGGTGGAGCCGTTCATGTCCGGTGTGTTGTACAGCAGGACATTGTCCATACGGTCGGACAGAATGAACGTGCCGTAGATATTGCCGGTGCTGTAGTAGGAAGTCCAAAGAGAGGAACCGTGCAGAATATTGTAGGTTCCGCAGTCGGAAGACAAACCGCCTGTACGGCCGGCTGCAAAGGTACCGAAAGGAGTGGATACGGACAGCGCGCTCTGACGGGCGAAGGCCTTGGAAGAATTCATGGCGTCGCCAGAGAATGTCTTAAAGCCTTGTTCCAGGATAAAGCCGAGGTTGTATCCGCTGCCTAAATCTTCGTTGCCTTTGATGCCGAAGCGGGAACCGGCCCAGATGCTGTTGTCAAAGCCCACTCGAGCTGCTTTGCCTTTGGCCTTGGAAACCGACACGGCCCCGTCAACTACTCCGTAAAGCGTCACGTCGGAAGCGGCGTAGACGCCGGAGGAGACGGCACAAAGAAGTGCTGCAATGAGAGCTGATTTCTTCATTTCTATCTCCTCCTCAGATTACTTGGAAGCAATGCCGTTCATGATCATCTGCTTGCCGTCTTCGATGTTGTCCGTGTAGATGCGGTCACGGCTGACATACGGAACTTTGGCGCGATAGTCCTGATATAGCTTGCGGGTAGCTTCAGACATCTTGAAGTCGCCTTTGAGTTTCTTTCTCAGGTCAATACCCTGTGTGGAGTGCAGCATTTCCAGGCTGTAGACGTAGCCGGTGTTGTCGGCGATTCGTTTCAGTCTTTCAGCAACCAGCGGGAGGTTGGTGTAGGTGTCTTCAATGTCACCGGCAACCGGAGTTCCGAGGGCGGAAACAGGATTGCTCTGAGCAAGGCTGTCAGCGTGCATAGCGACGAAGGGTTTCTGGATGGCGCCGAAGGCGTGACCCTTGTTTTCAGGATCGGACAGGAAGCGTGTCAGACCGGTGAAATGGTCGTCAGAAAGCTGGATCGTGCGCTGGACGCTGTTATGAGACAGATGAGTCATGGCGATGCCGAGGCGCTGAGCAGCCATGGCAACCGGCAGCGGTTCGAAGTTGGATGTCGGGATGATGGCGCCTTTCAGTCCGTTGCCTTCGACGAAGTACATGGCAACCTGGCTATGGTCGGCGTAATCCTTGCCGGCGTTCAGAATGGTGGCGGGATTGTCGTCGGAAGAGTTAATCTGAACCTTGATTTCTTTGTCTAAGTCCTTGAGCGCTTCGCGAGCTTCACGCATGGTGTAGACCGTAGTGCGGAAGGACAGAGGATCCTGAAGTGCGCGATCCTTGTTCTTTTCCCAGAGGTAAGAACCTTTCAGATTGTCGCGAATCTTAGAGGCTTCTTCCAGTCCGGAGAAAGGATGGACTTTGGTGACTTGAGGAAGAACCGGAGCAATATTGCCGTTCAGAGCCTCCAAGCTCAACGCAAAGACGCGGGGTGTGGCATCGATGATGGTGCGGGCGTGGCGTGCGGCATCCATCGTCTCAGCTACAGCTGCGGCATTGGTAGACAAAATGGCAAGAGCGTCTTTACCTTCCGGAACCAGAGGTTTGAGACCGGCCTTCTGGAGCGCTTCTTTACCGCTCATTTCTTTGCCGTCTACCTTAGCGCGCCATTCACCCATCATGACGGCGCCGACGTGAGAAGACATCGTGATGTCAGCTTCACCGACAGAACCGCGGGACGGAATTTCCGGTGTAATGCCTTTGTTCAGGAATTCTTTATAGAGCTCGGCAACGTAGGGCTGAGCACCTGTCTGGCCGGCAAGAAGAGTATTCAAGCGAATGACCATCTGCAGACGAGTCAGCTCTTTGGACATCATCGGGCCGATAGCAGCGGAGTGGCTTCTCAAAGCGTTGTGGTTGAAGGCTTTGGAAGCTTCGATAACTTCTTCGGAGAGTTCACCGTTTGCTTTGAACAGCGGTTTGTCTTTGTTCAGACCGACGCCGACGGTCAGACCGTAAACCGGTGTGCCGCCTTTGGCAGCCAAAAGAACCAGTTCATGAGCCTTTTTGAGGCGGTCCATGGCTTCAGGAGCGATGGCGACGGTGTCTTTGCCTTCGGCGATGGCCCAGGCTTCGTCCTGAGTGAGGTTGGAGCCGTTAAGGGTAACAACTCCGGCATTGGCGATTCCGGCAGACATAAGGAGTAAAGCAATGATGGAAAGTCTCATTTTATTTTCCTCTTGGATTCGAAGGGTTAAATACTGGAGAAATTACTTAATTTGATATTTGAATTCGTGGCAGTTGTTGCAGTAAACCTGAGAGGTCTTGTGCTCGGAGTGGCAGGCCGTGCAGGCGATACCTTCACCGTAGTGATGGCTGGCGTGAGGATTGGGCTCGCCGTTCTTCAGATTTTTGGTTTTTTCAGCAACGGCTGCATAGCTCTGATGGCAGGTTAAGCAGGCTTTGTTGTCAGGTGTGACGAACTGCTTTCTGCCGACTGCATTTTCTTTAGTGTGGCAGGCTGCGCAGTCCTTGATGTTCTGGTGGTAGGGCTTTACTTGCTGAGCAGAGGCCGGAAGAGCGATAAATAAAGCGGCTGCGAGAACGAGAAGATTGAACGATTTCATGTTGTTATCCTTTCCGTGGTGAGGCTATTCGAGGTTGACGGGTGTGTTGGCGACGACGGCGTCTCCGGCGACTCGGCCGGTTACGAGACCGTCAGCGATGGCGCATCCGCCGAGACGGCTGGCACCGTGTGTACCGCCGGTAACTTCACCGGCTGCGTAAAGGCCCGGGATCGGTTTTTGCGTTCTGACGTTAAGCACTTCGGCGTTCTTCGTGATACCGACGCCGCCCATGCAGTAGTAAACTTTCGGCCAGACGCGGGCCGCATAGAAAGGAGCCTGTTTAATTTCAATAGCGAGAGCGAGCGGACGGTCGAACTGTTTGTCTTTGCCTTCACGGACGTAGGCGTTGAATTCTTCAACTTGCTTGATCAGTGCTTCCTTAGGAATACCGTAAGCATCTGCAAGTTCTCCCAGCGTATCGAACTTCTTGATGACGCCGTACTTCAGACCATTCTTCAGTGTCTGAGCCTGTTTGACGCCGACGCTGTCGGTGAAGCAAATCGGGTAAACGGGTTTTCCGTTTTCGTCGAGCTGCTTAAGGATGGCGTCGGAACGAGCCTTGCGGTCAGCGAGTTCGTTGACGAAACGTCTGCCGGTGCGCTTGTCAACCATGATGCCTTTCGGGAAACCGGCAATCGTGTTGAACTGAGAAACTAAGCCGAAACCGCGTTCGTCAGGAGAAGACCAAGGTCCGAGCTGAATCTGGTCGAGCTGGATCGGTAGAGCACCGATGGCCAGCATATTCTGAAGAACTTCGCCGGTGGCGCCGGGATGGTTGGTGGATTCAAGGTTCGGTCCGAGTGTCGGATCCTGCTGCATACGGAAGGCGACATTCTGAGAGAAACCGCCGGTTGCTGCGACAACGCCTTTTCTGGCGCCGTAAACCTGAGGAACACCTGAATTTTCTTTGCGGTAATCGTGGCGTTCAAGAACCTTGACACCGATAACACGGCCTTCGTCATTGAGAATGAGGTCTGTGACAGCGCAGCCTAAGTGCATATCAACACCGAGTTTCTTGGCTGCTTCAACCAGAGGACGAGTGATGCCGCCGCCGGTACTTTCAATAGTCTGCATAATACGGGGAACGCTGTGGCCGCCGAAATGCTGAACGAAAGGTTTGTACTTCACGCCGTACTTCACGGTGAAGTCAAAAGCTGGGCGAGTACCGTAGACGATATTCTTCAAAAGGTCGACGTGGCTTAAACCGCGGCCGGACTTAATCATGTCCTGGAGCATCAGTTCAGGAGAATCCTTGATGCCTTCTTTTTCCTGGAGAGGAGAACCTGCGACTGCGAAAGCACCGCCGTTAATGGCAGAGTTGCCGCCGTAAGCCGGCATTTTTTCGAGCAGCATGACGGAGGCGCCTTTTTCTTTGGCTTCCAGAGCTGCGGCCAGACCGGCAAATCCGCTGCCGATGACGATGACGTCAGCAACTTTGTCAAATTTTTGTTTGGTTTGAGGAGCTGCGAATGCGAGACTTCCAAAAGCCGGAGCTGTGCAGGCTGCCGCTAATTTCAGGAAAGAACGGCGAGAAGGTGTGGTCTTCATATTTTCTCCAATGGATGTAAGTGAGTGAATTGCTTTTGATTAATCTCATCGCAAAGACCGTGCCAACTTTTTAGAAATTTTTAACTAGTTGAAATTTAAGACAATATTAATTTACGCATTAATACGTAAAGATTATTAACGATATTTCGTGAGTTAAAATAATATGAAATATCGTGAGTTACTAAATATCGTGAATAAAGACCTCCAGCTCCCGGCAATCTTAGCGATCAACTCCTCTATTAATGCAGAGGAATCCTTGTCCCGTGTTTTTGAAGTGCTTCAAGGATTTCTTGATGCAGACGGAGCATTCGTAAATATCTTTGATACCCAGAAACACCGGATCGTTTTTGTTGCTCATTGCCGTCGGGACAGTGTTTCGTCAACGCTCGGTTTCCTTGTTCCGCCTAAATCGCTGCGGCCGCTCAAAATCACCGATAAGGTTTTGAACTGTCCTGACATCTCTCAAGACAGGTTTACTCAACAGGTGCTTTCCGAGTGCCTTCCGGAGGTTAAATCGTATTTGATGCTTTCGATGGATAAAGAGGAGCGGCACTTAGGTGTGGTTTGTTTTTACAGCCGCCGGTATGACCAATTCAACGAAGCGCAGCGTATTCTTTTAAAGTCCCTTCACGATTCGTTTTTCTTAATGACTTCGAATGCCTTGAATTCTGTTCTCTTGGCAAACAATCTGGATTTAATTCAGGAAAACGACGGACTTAAGGACTCCGTCAGAGGGAGCCGTATGGCTTTAGTGAATCGGTTTTCGGCACGGACGCCGAGCTTGAAAGAAATCACTGAAAAAATAGAAAAGGTGAGTTCAACCGAGGTTCCGATTTTGGTTTTAGGAGAAACGGGCTGCGGTAAGGAAGTCGTCGTGAACCTAATTCAGGAGCTCTCTAATCGAGGAACGGGTCCGTTCGTGAAGTTAAACTGCGGCGCCATCCCTGAAACTTTAATAGACGATGAATTTTTCGGACATGAAAAAGGTGCCTTTACCGATGCCAAGATACAGAAGAAAGGGGTCTTTGAGCGGGCTTCAGGAGGAACGCTGTTTTTGGACGAAATCGGAGAACTGTCTTTGGCAGCGCAGGTTCGTCTTCTTCGGGTTCTGCAGCAAAAGATCGTGACAAGAATCGGCGGTATGCATTCGATTCCTGTTGACTTTCGTTTGGTTGCGGCAACGCACAGGGACTTAAAGCAGATGGCTGAAGAAGGCCGATTTAGAAATGACCTGCTTTATCGTCTGAATCTCTTTCCTCTGCGGATTCCTCCGCTCAGAGAAAGACAGGAAGATCTTTTTCCGCTGACCGACTTTTTCCTGAATCGGCTGCGAAGCAAATACGGTATTTCTCAGCCCCTTTCCTTGTCTCAGAAGTCTGTTGAGCAGATGCAAAAGTACAAGTGGCCCGGTAACGTTCGAGAGCTGGAAAATACCTTAGAGCGTTCCGTTCTGACTTCTTCTGACTACCAGAATATTCAGATTGTTTTTGAAGGAGAAACCGGTTGGTCCGGACCTGTAGTGCAGGCGGCTTCTCCCGAGCAAATTAAGCTTGAAAGCTTTGAGATGATGCAGAAGCATTACTTTGAAGCCGTATTGAAAGCGACCAAAGGGAAAATTTCCGGCGCCGACGGAGCCGCGGCGCTTACGGATATGCATCCCAATACACTTCGGAGCAAATTAGAAAAACTCGGCGTGACGTTTAAAGCGGTCAAGCCGGAACTTTAGATTCCGGCTTGATGACGATATGCGTTGACTAAACCGCCTTTCCGGTGAGTTCTTTTTCCTGCTTAGGGGTGAGCTCAGGGGCAAGTTTTTCGTCCACAATGCCTTTCCTGAGATCTTCCATCTCAGCAAGTGACTGCGGATCATTCTGGGTCTTGTAAATCAGAATGTAGGCAGCTGTGAGAAATGCCGCGCCCAAAAGCAATAGGTGAGTTAAATACGGGAATGCAACACCTGACAGCGTGGCGCCGGCCTGGGAAACACGAAGCATGGCAACGGAACCCGCCGTCGTCGGTGACAGCCACCCGAAAGCCTGCAGAGGCCACGGGATGTTCTGCCACGGGTAGAGGTTGCCCGAAATAAAGACAAACGGAATGGAAGACGGCACAACTATCTGAACCACAAAACGGTAACGCTTGAGCAGCGCTGCTATCAGCATGCCCAAAGACGTAATCGCAAAAGCATAAATCATCGAGACCACGATGGTTCCGGGAACGTTCTTAAACGAATTCACACCATGGAAAGAGAAGGACTGCCCCTCAATGAATAAGATCCAGAAAAGACTCAGGAAGAAAAACGGTGCGTACATCGCAAGGAAGTACATCGGATGGCGGGCGCCAAGCGCCAGCGGGAACGGATATTTTCTCTTCCAGAACCAATCGTTCATCAGCATGCCGATGCCGCAGACGAAAATCGTCTGGAAAATGATCATGAAGACGATCGGAACCGTGAAGTTCAGATATCCGTTGACCGTATTAAACATGCTTTCCACGATCATCGAGGGCGGATTATTGGCGGCTCGCGCGATCTCGGACAAAGGGACCCCATGTTCAACCAGATGAGCACTGATGGACGCCGCTACAATCTTCTGAAGCGGACCGCCGACACCGCTCATCGAGCCTCGACTCTTAACAATGAAAGCGCCGTTTGTGACGAGGACTAAAGCGGTCGGAACGTTGGTGAGCGTATGCGTTTCAAAATTAGGCGGAATGATCAGAATTGCACTGATGCCGCCCTTGCGCATCAAATTCTGTGCTTCCGGGAGACTCGTTGTCTGCTGAGTGACCTGCAGATTTGGAGAGGCCCGCATGGCCTGAGTGAGGCGTCTGGACAGCGCAGAGTTGTCCTGGTCAACGGCCACGACATTCAAATGGTCGGGCAGCTGCTCCATGTATGGCCAGCAGTAATAGAAAGAATAGAAAAATACTGCGAAGCAGAAGAAGGGAGCGCAGGCAAGGTTAGTGGTCGCTTGCTTCAAGGTGAAAAGAAAGCATTTCAGCAAGGAGGGGAATTTACAGCTCATGCTTAGTCTCCAAAATCTTTTCCTGTTTGGCAAACTTGCGGTATTTCCATCTAAAGATCGGCAGACCGACAACAAGCGGGATAAGCGCCAAAAGTGCAAAGGCTGTAAAAGTCGATCCCATTTCCCAAATTTTTGCGCCCAGTGTCCACTGCTGAGTCTGTCCTTGTATGAACCACGTCAGCGGCAGGCACTTACAAAACATTCTAGCCATCTCGCTCATAGAGTCCAGCGGCATCGAAAATCCTGTAAAGGGAAGGGCAGGGGCGGCATAGCCGGAAGTCACCACTAAAGCAAAACGCCAATTGGGTGCGATACCGACAATCAGAATGCCGGAGCAGGCCATAACGATTAAGCAGGCTGCGCCGCAAATAAACCAGATAAAAAGCGAGCCGGCCGGAGCAAAGCCCCCGAAGCCGGCAAATAAAGCGATGTAGGCAGCAACTACTAAGCAATAAAAGAAAAAGTGCGGCAGCAGTTTGCCGAACAATGCGGCAGTCACGCTTCCCTGGGCGGTATCAAACCAATCGTTAATGCGGAACTGATAGTTTTCTCGAACGATCGAAGTGACAAACGACAGAATAGCAGCGAGCATGATGACGCCGGGAAGCAGGTTGCTCCCCAAGAAAGCCAGGAAGCTGAACTGCATGTTGCCGAGAGCATAGAAGTCCGAATGCAACCCGGTTACTAATCTCTCGGCGCCTTTGACGCCGCTGGCCGTCAGCATGGATGTCTTAATCATCCGCTCCTGAGAAATGGCGGTCGCGACATTGGTCAGATCTGCTTGAATGGTACCGGCAACAGCGTAACGGTTTTCATCTAAATACAACACCATCGGAGCGCCGGTGCCCTTTGTCACGTCGCGGGCGTATTCAAACGGAATCTCGACAAATCCGTAAATCGTACCGTTTCTTAAAGCCTGATCCGCCTCCGAATGAGAGACAAACGGAACGAGGCCCACGGAGCGGGTTGCTTCAATCTTAGTAATGACATCCCGACTGATCTGAGAATGGTCGTTATCAACGATTCCTATCGGCACCTGCGTCACGATACCGTTGCCCAGCAAGAGCCAGACAACCATTACCCAGAATAACGGCAGGAATCCGCAGAAAATAATTTCCTGCGGTGTGCGCAAGAGCCGCCGAATCTCTCGAGCCGAGACGGCTGCGGCTGCGTTTAACCAACCTATCGGGGAAAGCATTATCGGATCCTAATTTTTAAAACCGTCCACTAAAACACTCATGCCCGGACGAAGGTTCGCGACTTTCTCAACGGGACGTGCTCTGACTTCAAAAGTCTTCATGTCGTAGCCGGAATCCATACGCGTGCTTCGCCAGGTGGCGTAATTGGCTCTCGGGCTAATGTAATAGACCTTGTAGTCGATCTTCTTGTTTCCGAGGGCCGGAACGTAGGCATGGAAAACTTTGCCGAGCTCGATGCCGGGCATGTTTTCTTCGCGGATATTGAAAGAAGCCCACTGATCGTTTAAGTCAACCAATGTGACAACCGGGAAACCGGCGGCAGCGATTTCGCCTTCAACCAGAATGACTTTGTCGACTTGAGCGTCCAGCGGAGCGTTGAGCGTCTTGTCAACGGTCAAGGATTCAACCTGTTTCACGCCTGCTTTGGCTTCAGCGGCTAAATCAAGGGCGGCAGATTTTTCCTGTTTACGGGCGCCGATTTCGGCAATGTCGTACATCTGTTTGGCGGCATCGGCCTGTTGGTTTGCAGCAATCCACTGAGTCTGAACTTCATCGAATTTTTGTTTCGACACTAACCCGTCTCTGTAAAGCGCAGAAATTCGGTTGTATGTCTTAAGTGCTAAAGCTGCTGCAGCCTGAGCGCGTTCCCATTGGGCACGCGCGGCTTGTTTTTCCTGGGGACGGGCGCCTTCATCAACCAAGCTCTGTTTCGCTTGGGCGGCACGTTCCTGGGCCTGAACCTGCTGGAGTTTGGCTTCGAGTTCAGGAAGGCTCATCAAAGCCACCGGCTGGTCTGCTTTCACAAAATCGCCTTCAGAGACCAAAACCTTGTGAACTCGACCGGGGACTTTAGATGCCACGCTGATGGTGCGCGACTCCATTTGACCCTGAAGCGGCGGAGCCGGCGGGAAGGCGGCTTTATAGATGCCCCAGACAATAAAGACGGTCAGGCCTAATACAAAGATCAGCATCAGGATGACACTGATTTTCGGAGCCTTGACTTCTTGTTGTTGAGGAGTCGGAGTCGTCTGCGGTTGAAGAGGTTTATTGTTTTCTTCCATGATTAATTTTCCACAATCACTTCGTGCTTATTGACTGCATTCATAAATTCGCTCATCTGGCCGGCGATGGCATGCAGCATGGCGTAGTTCGATACGAAATCAAAGGCAGCAACGCGGCGGCCGACTTCAGCGGCGAACAGCTGGTTGCGCGCCTCATTGACATCAAGTGCAGTAGCCAGGCCTTCATCGAAGCTCTTGGATTTTAGTTTCAAGTTTTCTGCGGCAAGCTTCACGGTTGAAGCGCTTAATTTGTACTGGTCAATGGCGTTCTGAGTCCTTAACCATGCGACTTCCACACCGGTTCTGACTTGGTTGACGGCTTCGGCTTTTCCGGCTTCCGCCTGTCGTACTGTGGCTTCGGCACTTCGGATGCTGGCTCTTCTGTCCTTGGCATCCCAGAGCGTAATGTTGACACCGACACCGCCGATCCAGTTCGGTTCGACAAGCGTCTGGTAATGCTTAATAAAGTTGTAGGTGCCGAAGGCAAACACCTGGGGCATCCAAGCGCCCTTAGAAGCTTTGACACCTTGCTGAGCTTGATCGGCTTTAGCCTGAATGACTGCAATCTGCGGGTTTGAGGCCAAAGCCGTATCAACCCAGTACTTGAGCGGTTCAAGCGGACGATTCAAGACGAAAAGCGGCGTCGTTAGTTTTCCGAACTCTTCGTCGCGCAGCAGGCGCGCAAGCTGGAGGCGGGCGACTTTAGCGTTGTCTTTGGCTTTGAGGTATTCGCGGTTTCTGTTGTCGCGCTGGACCTGAACGGACATTCGTTCGATCTTGCTGATCATTCCCTGCTTTTCGAATTTCTTCGCTTTTGCAAGTTCACGATCCTGATGGTGCAGCATGTCCTTTTGAAGTTTTTCTACAGAGAGTGCCAGCTGTGTTCCGAAGTAGTAGCCGGCAAGCTGCGCATCCAGATCTTCGCTGTCAGCACGCTTTTGAGCGACCGCCTCATCGACGGCGTATTTACTTGCATCCTGCATGGCAGAAATCTTTCCGCCGGTATAAATCGGCCAAGTCGCAGTGGCAGCCACGCGCGGGCCGTTTAACGACATTTTTTCGTGCAGTCCGACGGAAAAAGAACCGGGGAGCTGAATCGGCAGCGTGCCAGCTAATGGGTTGGGAATCGACTTATCGATATCGATCTTCTTTTGTCCGGCGATTTGCATGGCCTGCAAAGTCACCGTCGGACCGCCGAGGGTTTCCAAAGATTTTTGAGTTTCACGTTTGCTTTGGACTTGCTCTTCGCTGGCCTTGAGTTTGTCGCTTCGTTCATAGAGCCAATCGCGCGCGACGGGGAAGCTCAGTGGCAACGCAGCACTGCATTGCTGGGCAGCGCAAAGCGCGAGAGCGGCAAGAGCTAATTGAATAGGTTTGTTCATCGAATTCTAGAATTCAAAAGCGCATGAATAGCAGGATTGTAACTGCCCCGCCACATGTTTGTTCGGATTTGTAAGAAATCGGGACCTGACTAAGGTATGGCCGATAACCTCTCAAACATCAATGGCGGTGGCTTTTGATAACTTTTGACTATAAAAGCTTCCAATTAGAGTGAAATCAAACTCGAGTTTTAGTCGAATACTTGAATGCTTTAAGGTTCAAAATGCTATGCGTATTGAACATGACGAAGCAAGATCCCGCTCTGAGCCAAGACTTCATCGCTCAAAAGAGAAGTCTCACTGTTTTTTGCGAAAACTTCGCGCAAATTGCAAAGGAAAGCATTTCTTTCGTGCTTAATTTGCACGGACTTCTTACAATCTTTGGTAGGCTAGAAAAACGAAGAGCCGTTTGCCTACCTCCAAAGCAAGGATTAAAAATGATAACCGGTCAATCGAAAGCGTTCCATCTCGGTCGATGGGAACTTTTGTTCAAAATCATGGACGAAGGATCTATCACTCGAGTTGCCGACATTGAAAATCTTCAGCGTTCTCAGTTATCTCGAATGGTTTCCGGACTGGAAGAGGAATTGGGTATACAACTTTTGGAACGCCGAGGAAAACGCTTGAATTCGACACAAGCTGCACTAGAACTTCGGTCAAAAATTGAACCGCATATCACGATGGTCCGTCGTGCGCTCGAGAAGACTTCAGAGCTCGAAGAAGGTGACGCTGGCAGCATTCGTTTCGGAGCGATGCCTGGATTTCTCCAGACTCAGGTTGTACCTCTGATCGCAGAATTTCAGCAGCTGCATCCTCAGGTCACTTTTGATGTCATCGGTGACGATAATCCTAAGGCGTTCATGGGCGGAGAATGTGATTTGATGCTGTATTACGGCCCCGTTAACGACGCTAACCTCGTAGAAAACTGGGTGACCCGTTCTTTATTTATTCCCTGTGCTTCGCCTAAATATCTAGAGAAGGCCGGCTACCCTGAGGATCCGGCAGAGCTATCCAATCATGCCGGCGTGGTTTATACGGGACGAGTCAGACCGCACTCGGAAGTTTTGGTGAAAAACGGACGCCAACAGACTTTCCGCTGGAAGTCGATGATTCGCTTCAACAATATTTTGTTGGCAAAAACAGCAGCGGTAGAAGGCTGCGGCATTGTGCTCGACATGCCGTTGCATCATTGCTATGAAGAAGTGATGAACGGGCAGTTAGTACCCATCCTCAACGGCTGGCAGATTCCGAACCTCGATAATTACATCGGATCTACGCTGGCTGCCTCAAAATTGAAACGAGTGCAGATGTTCATTGATTTCTACGTTCGAAGAAGAAGAGAGATCGAAGGTGAACAAAAGAGACGCCTGCAGGAGAAATTTTCTTTCATCATCTAATGAAAAAAAACGGAGATATTTCTCTGAAATACGAACTTGTGTTTAACAAAAAAAAGCAGTTACAGGAAAGAAATAGGAGGCCACAAATGCGTGAAGAACCTCTAATGACTCATGATCAGATGGTTACAAAATGGATGGAAAATCCTGATTTTTGAAAAGCCGTCTCTGAACTCAATGCTCAATATGCTGATTTAGATGAGACTTTAAGCAAAAGAAAAACCAATAGTCAGGTGCAGTCCGGTACGACGAGAAAGGTGAACCGATCTGCTGCCGAAATCCACCGTCTGGAAAATCCGCGAAGTAGTACCGGCACTAATTTTAGGAATCTTGAAAAGGCATCTGCATTATTGAAGATTTTCAAACGGCAAAAAATAAGCTGCTTGGCTTTGTCTTCCAGGCAGCTTTGAAAATCAATTAAAGCTAAAAAGCCATTAGCTCATTGCGAACATCAATAGCGTAACAACAATCAAAGCGACGATCGCAGGGATGGCTGTGCGTTTAACAACCTCCATCGGGTTGACGCCTGCGATACCTGCCAAAATAATGACGCCGCCGGCAACCGGAGACATAGAACGACCTAAACCTGCAGCGATCTGAGCAACGGCACCTAATTGGACAATGGTCAGGCCAAAGTCAGCGGCATTCGGTGTAATCGCCTGGTTGAAGGCTAAGGCAGCTGCGTTGCCGGAACCGGAAATAGCGGCCATTACGAAGGGACCTGCAGCGGCTGCGAACATGGCGACAGACTGAGAACCTTTCATCGCGTCTACGAGAGCACCGGTTAAGCCGATGGCTTTCATGCCGGAAGCAAACATGGCGGCTGCAGCAATCAAGATGACGACATCGCAGAAACCGTCACCGGCACCGCGGCAGAACTTCTTGGAAGCTTCGCCGATCTTCTGTTTGTTGAATAATGCGACGATCAGACCGATGGCCGTACCGATCAGCATGCAGACGGGAACCGAGAAGGCTTTTGTCGGGAGAACGCCGACCTGCTTGGAAGCGAGAACCAGCAGAGCAAGCGGAATAATCGGAATGATGGCTTTGATCGGGTTGACTTTGAAATTCTTTTGAATTTCTTCACCATCAGGCAATTCTTTGACGATTTCCGTTGAACCGACGCCTTCTTTCAAGACAATGCAGATAATCGTCAGGCAGATGGCAGCGACCAGTGCGCCGATGGCGCAGGGCAGAGCTTCCTGCATGATCACGATCATTGCATCTGGGGCCGGAATTTCTTTAGCTTTGAAGGCTATATCGGCAATCTGCGGGTTGAACATCAAGCCCGGGCTGACAACCGAACCCCAAGTTCCGATGAAAACTGCGGCAGCGGCCATCACAGGACGCACTTTCAGGGCGATTAAAGCCGGAATCAGCAGAACACCGACGGCCGCGGCGATACCAGCAGCGGAAGGAAGTACGATGTTCAGCAGCCAGGTAATGATGACGGCGCCGGGAATGACGATGACCGGAACACGGGCCAACGGTTTAACCAAAAGGTTCACCAAGTGGTCAGAACATTTTGTAAAAGTCATGACATAACCGAAACCCATCACGGTAACGATGGTCGGAACCAGGCCTCCGTTGACTAATTGCTTAACGAAAGCATCAACGGCTGCGGAGACTCCGCCGTTTGTGCCCACAACGACCTGGCCGATGAAGGCCATCACCAGGCCCGATAAAGCCAGAACTAAACGCGCTTCGTAATTTTTGTAAATCAAATAGAAGGTAACGACGACGATTGCTAATCCAATCCAGATCATGATAATTACTCCTGAGATTTGTTATTGAGAAGTTTTTCGAACGCTTCGTCGAGCACTTTATCGCTGTCTGCTAAGGCAGCCCGCCATGCACGGAGACGCTGTGCATCTTCTTCCAACCGTATGGCGATTTCGTCTAATCCTCTCCGAACATTTGCCGGAGCGGGAGAGCCGGCTCCGACATCCGAATGGACGGCATGTTCCGGAGATAGAACCGTGCGGAATTCTTCTTGTGTAAGTTCAAACGGAAGTCGTTTGCCTTCAAGCTGCTCGGTGACATTGCCGAAGATTTCTTTTGCTGCTTCAAACGGGAAGTTATCCGGAAGAAGGTCTCGTGCTCTGGCATATGTCACGATTTGGCTTGCGAAGGTGTGGCCGATACGGAAAGGAATTCCGAATTGTCTCTGCAGGGCTTCTGCGAGGGCCATCGTGGTAGTCCAGTCGCTGTTGAGTTCTTCGAGGCTGCGGGCAGGATTGACCTTAAGCAAAGAGAAGGCCTGTTCCATCAGCTGAAGCATTTCGACGCCTTTAACAAAGACGCCCGAGCAGTCTTCCAGCACGCTTTCTTTGTTGTCATACATGCCGAGTTGAAGGTTGTGAGCTCTTAAAAAAGACGTCTGCATAGCGCCGACAACGTCGCTTGCCGTTCCGCGAGTCTTGTTGAGAATGCCGGGATTGCGTTTCTGCGGCATTGCAGAAGAACTGTAGGCGGCGCCGGATTCTAAAAGTAGCCAAGGCCGCGTTTGGGAGTATTGCTGCGCGAGGTCTTGAACGAGTGTGCCGATTCGGATAGCCACATTAGCGGCGTTTGAAGCAGCTTCTAAGGGAATGTCAAAGAGGCTGATTTGGGCGGCATCCAAGCCGTTTGTAATAGGCTTCTCAAAACCCAGTAATTCAGCTAGGCGTTCACGATTCAACGGCCAGCTTGAGCAGGCGAGCACCGCAACGCCGAGTGCAGATTGATTGATGCGTTTGTAGCTTTCAATGATTCGGTCGGAGTCTCTTTGGAAGGACTCCAAAAAGCCCCAAAGGTAGAAAGCCAAGGTGATCGGCATTGCCTGAACGCCGTTGGTGTAAGCCGGAATATAGGTTTCAATATTTTCACGAGCAATCGATAGAAGTCTCGTCCGAAGTTTGTTCAGAGCTTCATAAAAATCCAAAACTGCTAAGCGCAGACGTGCCTCGTTCAATGTCGTGAACATATCTTGGCGGCTTCTTCCTGTGTGAATAAGCGTAGCTTCCTCACCGCAGGATTCGATCAGCATTTTTTCTAACGGCATGATGTCCGTGAGCCGCGGGACACCGGCTTGGTTCTGAATATCTTCTGCATGTTTTTGGGCGGCAGCTATTCGAGAGGCGATGTCGGGACTGATGATTCCTTCTTCTGCCAGCATCACCAGAGATGCACGATTCATACGATTTTGCCAATAGGCCCAATCTTTGGCTTCGGCTTCTCCACTGGTCGCCTTGAAATTATCCTTTCCCCAAGGTGTGACACGGAGTGTCATTTGAGATCTCCTTTAGAGGTTGAGATATTTCAAGTCTAGTCGTCTTTGCAAGTTTTAATGAGAGTGTTTCTGCATGAATAACCGTTCAAAAAATGCACGGACAACAAATCTACGGAAGATGAATAGGCAGGAACAATAAGAAATTTATCTATTAAAACGGATACATGAAAAATTATTGATATAAAAATCTCACGAGTATTCGTGTGATTTTTGGGTGATAAGGGAAAAACCTAATTAGACGAGGCTGGAAGTTTTTCAAATCAAGAATTTTGCACAGACAAAAAATCCTCCTGCCTTACGGCAAGAGGACTCTTATAAAACATCTGCAGTCGGATTACTTCAGGACTTCAACCGGAGCATCGACTTCGTATTCGGTCTTGAGAAGGTCTTTGTCGACTTCGACGACTAACTTGACGGTATTTTCGGGCTTGACGTTCTGACCGTTCCAATATTTGCGGTCGATTTCAAGTTCGACGGTACCGGTGGCATCTTTGAATTCGTACTTGTCGCCTTGAACGTTACGCACGATGTTGCCTTTCAAGATCATGTGAGCGTCATCGGGAAGCGTTTTGAGCTGAGCCACTGTGCCTTCCTGAGTGGCGCCGGGACCGGTGAACCCGCCCGTCTGAGCCATAGCCGGAGTGGCGGCAACGACAGAAGCCAAAGCGACTGCAGATAATACTTTCTTAACCATTGGTGTCTCCTTAAATGTATTAGTCTCAGCCTAAAGCTTCGGGACAGGAGTGGATAAATTTTCAACGCACTATGAGTATGTTGATTCTCAAAGTGAGCTCATGAGATCACAGAAAGTGGAGGCGGAAAGCCGCATATGAGTCTTAACGGCCGCTGTGATCAAAAAAAATTACACGCCCTGAGCAGGCGTGTAAGTAGTATCGAAAGTCTTGTCGAGCTGCTTTGATCAGTCAAACAAAGCGAGGACTCCGGATAAAGGTGCAAAATCAAAAGCTTGTTTTGCGTGTGGTCTGACCTTTGGCTTGGCGTGCCATGCAATAGAAAGTCCGGCAGCTTCAAGCATGGGAATGTCGTTGGATCCGTCGCCCATGGTAATGAGCTCGGAGAGCTCGATTCCATGCTGCAGAGCATAAGCTGAAACATAAGAAATCTTGCCGCGTCCGTCGATAATCGGAGTTCCGAATGGCCCCGTGACACGACCGGTCAATTTGCCGTCAACAATTTCCAGTTCGTTGCTGATCACGTGCGTGAACCCGTAGCGCTCCTTAACAACTTCTGTGACGCAGCTAAAACCGCCCGAGACAAGCAGCATCGGAATTCCGGCTTCTTTGAAGGCAGCAACCAGCTTTTCGGCCCCGGGGTTGGGCTTGATGTGACGGTCGATGAGCCGATCCACGATAGAGGCGTCGGCACCTGCCATCAGTTTTACGCGAGCAGTCAGACTTTCTGCGTAATTTCTGATTTTGCCCTGCATCGCAAGTTCGGTGATGTGAGCGACTTCTTCACCTTTGCCGACGAAAGATGCCATTTCATCGAGCGTTTCCAAGTTTAGGAAAGTGGAATCCATGTCGGTCGCAAAAAGCTTGAAATTCTTCAGCTTTAATCCCGGCTCGATCCAGTTTGCATCAATTTGCAGAGCTCTTGCCTTCTGAGCCCAACGAGCTTCGAATTCCTCTCGGTTGACACGGCGCAGGCGAACCGCACAGGGATCTTTGATCGTGCCTTTTTTGCCAATGGTGTGGAGAAACTTTTCTAAAGTTTCTTCGCGTCCGATCTTGGTTTGAAGAACTAAATCGTGACTCACTTGAGCTCCTTGAGGATTCGTAAGATATTGTCGCCCCTTTTCTCGGCGGTATCACTGTAAGTTTCTAATCGTAACCGATTCGGCCCGAGCATGCGCATATTTCGGTTTGCTTGAAGCATGCGGAAGAACTTTCCGGGGTCAAACGAGGGTTTATCTTTAAAGGTAAAGATAATGGAGTCTTCACCTGCGTCGATCTTCAAGACACCTAAAGGCTTGGCTTCCACACGAATACGGTGCGTAAGAATCAGATTCTTGGCTTCCTGAGTCAGCTTGCCGTAACGGTCGGCAATTTCTTCCTGAATCTGGTAAAGGTCTTCTTTGTTCTTCACTTGCGCGAGGCGTTTGTAGAACGTCAGGCGGTTATGAACATCGGGAACGTAGTCCGAACGAAGCAGGGCAGGCGCATGCAGATTGATGTCTGTCGTGGCTTCCAGCGGCTGAAGCAGATCAGGTTCGCGGCCTTCTTTTAAGGCTGTGACAGCGGAATCGAGCATTTGGGTGTAGAGGTCGAAACCTACGCCGGTCATCGAGCCGGATTGATGTTCGCCCAAGACTTCACCCGCACCTCTGATCTCTAAGTCATGCATAGCCAAATAGAAACCGCTTCCGAGTTCTTCCATTTCTTTAATAGCTTCAAGTCGCTTCTCGGCGTTTTTGGTCATCGCACCCTCGCCCGGCGTCAGCAAATACGCATAAGCCTGGTGGTGGGAGCGTCCCACGCGGCCGCGCAGCTGATGGAGCTGAGCCAAGCCGAATTTGTCGGCACGATGCATGATGATCGTGTTGGCGTTCGGAATGTCGATGCCGGTTTCGATAATCGTTGTGCAAAGCAGCACGTTGGTGCGCTGAGCATAGAAGTCACGCATGACGCGTTCAAGTTCCCGCTCGTTCATTTGACCATGTGCAACGCCGATACGGGCTTCCGGAAGAAGCTGCTCGAGACGCATGCGGGCGTTTTCAATGGTTTCGACTTCGTTATGAAGAAAGTAAACCTGACCGCCGCGCTTTAACTCACGCAGCACGGCTTCTCGAATCAGAGAGTCGCTTTCACGCTGAACAAAGGTCTTGATGGCCAAACGTTTTTGCGGCGCAGTTGCGATAACGGAGAAATCACGAATGCCTTCCAAAGACATCGATAGGGTTCGAGGAATCGGGGTAGCGGTCAGCGTCAGGATGTCGACTTCAGATCGAAGGGATTTGAGCTGTTCTTTCTGACGAACACCGAACCGATGTTCCTCGTCAATCACAACGAGTCCGAGGTCTTTGAACTGAACTTTATCGGAGAGCAGTTTGTGCGTACCGACGACGATGTCGATCGTGCCGTTTTTGATGCCTTCGATCGATGCGTTCACTTCCTTTGAAGAACGGAATCGGGATAGCTCGGCAATTCTCACCGGCCAGTTGGCAAAACGATCTCGGAAAGTCTGAGCATGCTGTTCGGCCAGCAGCGTTGTCGGGCAAAGAACTGCGACTTGTTTTCCACCCATGACAGCCATAAACGCGGCGCGAAGAGCAACTTCGGTCTTACCAAAGCCAACGTCGCCGCAGACCAAACGGTCCATCGGTTTGTCCGAGATCATGTCGCGGTAAACGGCGTTAATAGCGGCGAGCTGGTCTTCCGTTTCTTCAAAAGCGAAGGCTTCGGAGAACGCTTCGTAATCAGCCAGACTGAATTTGAAAGCGTAGCCCTTGCGGGATTGACGCAGGGCATAAATATTCAGGAGTTCTGCTGCTGTATCGCGTACCTGAAGGGCGGCTTTCTTGCGTGCTTTTTCCCAATCGCCCTTGCCCAAGGAGTGCAGAGGAGCGGTTTCTGGATCGGCGCCGGAATAGCGGGAGATCAAATGCAGCTGAGCAACGGGAACATAAAGTTTGGCGTCTTTGGCGTAGTCAATCTGCAGGAATTCTGCTTCTCCGTCCGGCGTGCTCATTGAAGTCAGACCGCGATAGCGGCCGACACCATGATCCAAATGGACGACCGGATCTCCGACTTTAAGTTCGGAGAGGTCGCGAATCATCATCTCGATGTTGCTTTCTCGCTCGGTTCTGCGGCGACGGCGTCTCACCGGACGATCGGAGTTCGAATAAAGTTCTGTCTCCGTCAGAATGGAAATCGGCGGGTTCTCCAGTTCCATTCCGTCGTAAAGCGGACCATAGCAAAGCGCAAAGTTATCTCCGCTCTCTAAGAACTTCTCAAATCCCGGCACCAAAGGCGCTTTCAGTCCGTTCTCTTTAAAGACGTCTGAAATTGTTTCCAGGCGGCCGGCGGAATTCGCCATGACTAAGAGTTTGCGGCCTCGGGCCGAGCAAAGATCCTTGTAGGCCTTAAGCCCTTCGAGGGGATCATCTTTTCTGCGCTCGATGGCAACCGAAGGGAAGTTCGGTGTTGCATTTTCTTTATCGGTTAGCGACAGGCGAGCATAGTTGCCGGCAAGTTCAAAAAATTGAGGCGCACTCAGATAAAGGCGTTTGAAATCTAAAATCGGACGTTCACCGTCAGCGCGAAGGAACTTAGCGCGCTGTTCGGTTTCTTTGTCGAAATGTTCGATGGCGCTGTTGACGTCGTCCAAAAGAATCAGAGAGGCGTCCGAGCCGATGTAATCGAAGAGTGTTTCCGTTTCGTCAAAGAAGAGCGGCAGGTAGTTTTCTACGCCGGGGGCGGCAATGCCGTTTTCAATATCTTTGTAAAGCGTTACTTTGCTCGGATCACCTTCAAAGGTTTCGCGCCAACGGGAGCAGAAGGCAGACCGCGCTTGTTTGTCCATCGGAAATTCATGGGCAGGAAGCAGTCGAATCTCATCAACTTTTTCTACGGATCGCTGATTGTCCGGATCGAACACTCGGATCTCGTCGAGTTCATCGTCAAAAAAGTCGAGTCGATAAGGCTTGGCCGCGCCCATCGGGAAGAGGTCAAGCAAGCCGCCGCGGCTGGCAAACTCTCCGGGTGCGACCACTTGAGAAACATGCTCGTAGCCTCTGGCCACTAATTCAGCACGTAAGTCCGTTGGATCGATGCGGTCGCCCTTGCGGAAGAAGAAGGTTGTTGAGCCGATATAGTTTCTCGGTGCAAGACGCTGGGTCGCAGTGCTGGCAGAAACGATTAAGACGTCGACGGGGTCCTGACGTTTTTGACGATTTAAAAGCAAATACAGTGTCTGAAGGCGTTCACCGACAAGATCGGCGTGAGGGCTCAGCACGTCATAAGGCAAGGTTTCCCAATCCGGAAAAACCGTAAGTTTTAAAGAAGGAACAAACCACGTGACTTCGTCCTGAAGGCGAATGACATCACTTGGGTCGGCGCAAATAACCGTCAGCAGCTTGTTTTGCTTTTTGAGCTGAACCGCGTTTTGCGCGATGGACATGGCAAGCGCACTGCCTGCCGGACATTTTTCTCGATATTTGTCTGAGGGTTTTATTTCTGCAAGAGATTTTCCGATAACGGGTAAAGAATCAAATATCGTTTCTTTCATTGTTGTTAACTCAAAGTATCGAGTATTAAGCACCAATCCAGCCATGCCTTGCGCTTTTCCTGTGGAGAACGCAGCAGGTAAGAAGGATGATAAGTCACGATGACCTTCCGGGGCTTGCCTTGTACAGTCAAATTGTGCACTTTGCCTCGATAAGGATTGAGTGTTTTAAGATCAGGGAAGAACCAGGACGCGGCGGGTTTCCCCATTGCCACAATGACTTCCGGATCAATCAGTTCGATTTGGCGCTCTAGGAACGGACGGCAGGCCATGGTTTCGGCTTTTTCCGGCGTTGCGTTCAGCGGCGGACGGCACTTCAGCGTGTTGAAAATGCACAAATCCTTCTCGCGGCCCAGCTTTGCTGCCTCAAGGATCTTATCAAGCAATTTGCCGGACGGACCGACAAAGGGCTGTCCCAAACGGTCTTCTTCTGCACCCGGAGCTTCTCCGATCAGCATTAGACGGCAGGGCGGGTTGCCTTGCCCGAAAACAGGATGCAGGCGGCTTGAAGAGATTTCGCAGGCGCGGCAGTCTTGAACGAGCTGCTTTAAGGTTTGCCAATCTGCCGTTGCGATCTGGTGTATACGCGCTTCCGTATAGGCTTCAGGTCGAACGCCGCGGGCTTCGCTGGCACTGCGATAGGCAGGTTTAGCAGCCGGCTCGGGCCGTGTGCTTCTTGGCGGAGGTGCATTACGGTCTGAAATAATCGACGTGACGCGTGAGGGCGTCGTTGCCGGATTGTTGGCGGCAGGTTTCGGGGCGGCCTCAGAAGATTGAGGTGCATGATTGACAAAAGAAGCAGCGGCAGGTGGAGTCGTCGAAGCCTGCGGCTGATAATTCTGAGAAGCAGCCGCGGCCTCCGCCTTGGCCTTTACAGCTTCTTCGGCAGCTTTGGCTAGCTCATCCCGTTCAATCCATTGCGGACCGATCCCGAGCGCTTTCCATATTTCCGACTTCCTTTGATCAAGCACGTTTTATTTCTTCCTATACGCGTGCATCGTGATGGCGTCTTCCCGACCGTTGGGGGCAGGATAGTAGCCCTTGCGTCGGCCCATCATGATGAATCCGAATTTCTCGTAGAGTTTAATCGCTCCGAGGTTGCCGGCTCGAACTTCCAGGAACCAATGCTCGATATTGCGTTCGCGGCCGAGTTTGCTCAGCTCATTCATGAGCATCGTGGCATAACCTTTACGGCGAGACAGCGGATTGACGGCGATGCGAAGCAGTTCGCCTTCGTCAAAAATACTGCTGAAAATCGCATAGCCCTCAAGCTCACCGTCTCTTCTGAGAACCAGACAGGTGTCTTTCTTCAGAGAACCGGAGAATGACGTTCGAGCCCACGGATCATAAAAGATAGAGCGGTCTAGAAGGACAACATCATCGATGTCATCCGAAGTCATTCGGGTGATGAGGAGATTTTCAGCCATAAAGATTCTCAACGGGATTTTTCTGCTTTGCGTTCTTCAATCGTCAATGCGACATGGTCTCGAACGTAAAGCGGGGACGCTTCTGCGGCGTCCACTGTTTTATTTTCTTCAAAATATTTTCGGGCGAGCGGTACGATCATTTGAGCGTTGACGTCGTCCGTAGAAAGAAGTTTCTTAGGAGCGGGATCTCCGATTTCATCGGCGTAGATTCGGAAAGCATTTCCGCACAGGAATTCGGCGCCGTTGTCATCTGCGATCGCTAAAAGTTCGGATGGTTTGCAAAGCGCTGGCGCCGTGACTTCCTTGAATTCATGATTTTCGTAACGGAAGACAGCGCAGTAGCACTCATGCATACGTGCATCGATCGCGGACAAAAGGCGGGAGCCTTCTTCCAATGTTTCATGATGGATGTAGGCGAGCGCGAGCAGGGTGTTGACGGGAATGAGCGGGATATTGAGCGCCCAGCCCAAACCCTGAGCCAAGCCGCAGGCAACGCGCAGTCCGGTAAAGGCGCCGGGGCCGGATCCGAAGGCAATTCCCTGAAGTCCTTCACGGCTGCCGCCTGCAGCAGTCAGACAGCCGCGGATCATTCCGAGAATGACTTTCGTGTGTTTTTGTCCGGGCTCGGATTGAAGGTAAGCCTCACGATCGAAACCGGTGACAGCGACGGAACACAGATTTCCGGAAGACTCAAGACAAAGTAATGCGCTTGCCATACAACACTCCTATAGTGCAGAGTATTTTAGTCGGTCTGTGACTAAGGAGAAACGCGGGCAGAAGCACTCTCTTGGGCGGCAGGCGTGACCTTTTGATCGGCAGCCGCCATACTTTCCATAGCGGACTCCTGAATCGTGACGATGACCATCTGATGATTCAAATCGTTCATCTCAGCGAGTTTTGAAAGGAACTGATCTTCGTACTCGATCTGGGCGGGCGTCTTGAGCATTTTGGAAAGGACAAGCTGTTTGTTCGCCTGACGCACTTGCTCTCTTAACTCGCAGAGCTCTTGTTTTGAGAGGCGCTTGTATAGGACGTAAGGACGATCGTTATCGCGCGCATGCTGATGATTTGTCACAAAACGTTCACGCAAACGGCGTCTTTCCATCTTCGGAAGGAAAGACCGAAGCTCGGCGCGCTCTTCACTGGTCATGAGCCGCCAATGGTAATCACGGTGCCTGGCCGATAACGTCGGCCAAACAGAAGCACGGCCTTCGGCGTCCAATTTATCCCAGTGACATTTGGGAACGTTAGGATTAGAAGCTGCGTTTGGCGCATGCGGGCGAGGAATAGAGCTGTTTTCCTCGGCGGAGGAAGCGTCAATCACGACAGTTGCAGTCGTTTCTGACGGTGACGGATGTCCCGGATTATGAGCAGAACCGACTACGGGCTGCAGCAAGAGCAAAACAACGGGTAGATATCGGATCTCTTTCAAAATAAATGCCTCTTTCTTTTATTTTCATAATCCTATTCAACTTATTGCCCAAAAGGAATAGGGGCATGTAGCAAGAAAACCAAAAAGAGGATAAATTTTGTAGCATCATGTAATTTGTAAATCTTCCGACAGGAGATGCTATGCAAGAATCAGAGACATTGAGAAAAGACGGCGGAGCCCTCAGCAACAAGCGTCCTCCGCGCATCCTCGTGGTTGACGACGACAGCCGCTTACGCGATTTGCTTCGTCAATTCCTTACAAATAACGGTTTCCACGTATCTGTGGCAGAAAATGCCGAACAGATGAATCGTCTGTGGCTAAGAGAACGTTTTGACGCCGTGGTTTTGGACGTCATGATGCCGGGCGAAGACGGAATTTCCATACTGAAGAGAATCCGTGCTTCCAATGACACAACGCCGATCCTGATGCTTACCGCTAAAGGAGAAGACATCGATCGAATCTTGGGCCTTGAATTGGGCGCCGACGATTATCTCCCGAAACCCTACAATCCCCGCGAACTGCTGGCCCGTCTGCATGCCATTCTGCGCCGCAGAGAGCCGGTTGATCCTCCCGGAGCTCCGAGCAAAGAAGATGAAGTCGTTCGTTTCGGCAACTTCTCTCTTGATCTGGGTACTCGCAAACTTTCTAAAGGCGATGAAGAAATTCCGCTTACAACCGGTGAATTTGCGGTTCTCAAGACATTTGCACGTCATCCGAGAGTTCCGCTTTCCCGCGACAAGCTGATGGAAATGGCCCGCGGCCGCGAATACGAAGCCTTTGACCGTTCTTTGGACGTTCAGGTTTCTCGTTTGCGTAAAATTATCGAACCTGATCCTTCCAAACCTCGTTATCTCCAGACAGTTTGGGGCTTAGGCTACGTGTTTATTCCTGACGGCGCTTCCGACGCTCAGGATAAGAAATAATTTGTGATCGGAAAGTGAGGCAATATGGCAGACAAGGCCGGCAAGGAGGGCTTCGGTTCGCAGTTTTTTTCCGGGTTGTTTTGGAAAACTTTCGGAGCGCTCTTTATTCTGGTGCTGACCAGCGTCTGCGCTTGGCTCTACGGCTTGGCTGTCTTGAATGAGGCGCCGCGAGCCCAAGCTGCCTCACTGCGAATTACCGCAATTACGACACTGACCCGCTATGCGCTGATCAGTGCCGATACGAGTTATCGTTTTGACCTCATCATGGCATTGGCTCAGCGTGAGGGCCTGACGATACTCCCGAAAGAACCGTACGACCGTATTGTTCCGCTGGAAAGCGACAGTCTCAACGATCTGATTCTTGATAATGTCCGTTCGTCTTTGGGCAAGAAGACCATTCTTGCTCAGAGCCTGAACGGCATTCCCGGTTTATGGGTCAGTTTCGAGATCGATGGGGACGAATATTGGATCCGAGCAGAACGAACGGCCGAAAACCCTCGATTGGGTGCCAACTGGATGTTTTGGTTCGCAGGGATGCTGCTCATCTGCGCCCTGTTTACGGTACTTTTAACCAGCCGTTTGATTGACCCTCTCGCAAAACTCAGTGAGTATGCGCGAGAGCTCGGCCGCGGCGTTTTCCCGCAGCCGCTGCCTCTCGACGGTCCGAGTGAAATCCGTGAAGTTAACGAAAGCTTTAACGTGATGGTCTCAGACCTGAAGCGCTTGGCGAGCGACCGCGAGCTTCTGCTCGCAGGCGTCAGCCACGACCTTCGTACACCGATTACCCGATTAAGACTTGAAGTTGAATTGGCTCCGCTTTCCGAAGAGACGCGAGAAGCCATGTGCAGCGATCTTGATCAGATGGAAAGCATCGTTAAGCAGTTCATGGCATACGTCCGACAGGGCGAGGCCGAACTTGAAGTCGTCAATATTTCCGATACCGTCAGGCATGTGATTGCCGCCAATCGTGTAGCCTCACAGCCTGATATTCAGCTTCTTACTTCGATTGAAGACGGTTTGGAAGTCCGCGCCAATCCGACGGATTTAGCGCGTGCTGTTCAAAACATGATTGTCAATGCCGGCAAGTACGGCCGCAGCTCCGACGGCATTCTCCGTCTGTCCATTACGCTTCACTATTTGAAGAAGCGAGGAGCAGCCGAATTGATTGTTGCCGATGACGGCAAAGGTCTTCCGGAAAGCGATTTAGAACGCGTTCTGCGTCCGTTTGAGCGCGGCGATACTGCCCGCGGAAATGCCTCAGGGACAGGATTGGGTCTGTCTATTGTCAACCGCGTCGCTAAGGCCGGCGGAGGTTCCGTCCGCTTAGCCCAGAATATTCCGAACGGTTTGAGCGTTCAGATGACGATTCCGGTGGTTCCGAAGGCCTCCGTCGTCAGAAAACTTACCGAAGGCAAGGAAACGCCCGAAAAGGCTGATTAAGCACGGGCCTCAAGCAGGATGACCGCTTGAGCCACAATCCCTTCTTCTTTTCCCTCAAAGCCGAGCTTTTCGTTGGTCTTGGCTTTGACGTTCACGCAGTCGACGGGAAGCTGCAATATAGCAGCCAAAGAAGAATTGATCTGGTTCATGAATGGGGCAAGTTTCGGTTTCTGAGCAATGATTGTGCAGTCTACATTCACCGGTTTCCAGCCTTTATCCCACACTTTTTTCAGCGCTTCGGAAAGCAATTTGGTGCTGTCGGCGCCCTTATAAGCCGGGTCGGTGTCCGGAAAGTGCCTGCCGATGTCGCCCATGGCAGCAGCCCCGAACAAAGCATCGGTGACGGCATGCAGCAGAACATCGGCATCGGAGTGTCCGTCCAAGCCTAGAGAATGCGGAATCTGAACGCCGCCTAAAATCAACGGACGTCCTTCGACCAAACGGTGAACGTCATAACCCTGGCCGACTCTGATTTTGCAGTTACTCATTATTTTCCTTTTCTTTGCGAGCTAAAAAGATGGCTCGTGCGAGCCAGAGGTCCATCGGGCGCGTGACTTTAATATTGGTCGGAGTGCCCTCGACCAGCGCTGGATGCTTTCCGACAAATTCCATGGCGCTTGCCTCGTCCGTGACGGCCGATCCTGCTTCATTCATGGCGCGGGTTAATTCGCCGACTGGGAAACACTGCGGGGTCTGAGCAGCCCACAAACCGTCTCGACTCACGGTGCAGGCGATTGTGCCGTTTTCGCCTTCTTTTTTAAGAGTGTCATTGACCGGAACGGCAAGTATGGCGCTTTCCTGATGTCTTTGGCAGTAATCCATCAGCTTGGTGACATCGGATGTTAGCAGGCAGGGACGGGCCGCATCATGGACTAACACCCAGTCCGAAGACTTCAGGTTAGAAAACAAGATGCCGTTTTTAACGCTGTCGGCCCGTGTCTGTCCTCCTACACGTGCGATGCGGACGCGGGGATCTTCAAATACAAGTCTCTGACCGATTATGTCGGCTGGTGAAATGACGACCACGAGCTCTTTAATGCGAGGCTCGTCGAGGAGTACTTGAACCGAGCGTTCCAGCATCGTTTTGCTGCCGATAAGTTCATATTGTTTCGGGCTGCCGGTGCCCATTCTTGAACCGACTCCCGCTGCGACGACGACTGCGCCGAAGACGGGTTCTTCCTTGTCCGGATTCATAGTTCAACCAAGAATTAAAGTTGGGTAATAGTTTAGAGCAAACCGTGAGACGGTACTTAATCGCTCGTCGGCTCAAAATCCGCAGAAGCATCAAGCTCTTGAATGCTGTGGCTTCTCGGCGGAACGTACTGAAATTCAGCATGCTCGGACGTCCTTTCAAGGAGCGCCGCTTCTCGTCCTGCAATTCTGCCGAATACCACGGCATCGGTTAAGCCGATGCCGCCCAAGCGGTCTTTTCCGTGAACACCGCCTGAGGCCTCACCGGCAACGTAAAGGCCGGCAATGGGTTCTTCGGAGGTATTTAAGACTTGAGCTTTTTCATTGAACTTGAGTCCGCCGCAGCAATAGTGAACGCCCACTCTTTCCTGGCCGACGTAAAAAGGCGGATAACTGATGGTCTGCAGCATAACTTTCTTGCCGAAATCCTCGTCCACGCCTTTGAGAACAAAGTCGTTGTATCTGGTAACGGTTTCTTCCAGAGTCTCTGCCGGACAGCCGATGAAGGCAGCGACCTGACAAAGAGAATCAAATTTTTTAACCGCCCCGTCGGCGAGTTTGTTCTCAAGAGACAAACCTTTTTTGGACTGGGAGTCAGTGATCACCCACATTGCTCTTTGAGGCTGCTTCAAGAGTTCGGCAAGCACGTCTCCGTGAGACGCCCCTTCATTGACAAACCGAAGACCGTTTTTGTTCAGATAGATGTCTGCGCCGGTGTAGTCGACTAGGCGACCGCCAAGAAAGCAAATCCTTTGAATCTTATCCAAATCAACCGTAGCTGCGTGGAAGGGCTTGGTAAATTCCAACGCATCGCCCCAAGCTCCGTCAAGATATCTTCCTCCGGGATTCGCTGTCGAGGGCATAAGCGCCGAGATTTCAGGATTGAATTTGCGGCATAAAGCGTTGTTTGCCGAATATCCTCCGGTTGCAATAACCACGGCATTGCCGCGGATGTAGATCACTTCATGGTTTTTGCTTTTAACAACGACACCGTTGACGTTGCCGGAAACCGGATCCTGAAGAAGGTCGGTGACCGGCTGGTCATACAAAAAGCGGACGCCGCGTTCGCGTGCTCTCTGATTGAGTTTGAATATGTAGTGAGAACCGGTGAAACCTTGGATCGTTCTGAAAGCGTAGGCCGAGGGAGAGCCGACGGCGACATAAGGTTCCGGGTTCCAAACCAGGCCGTGCGTTTCCAGCCAATCCATGGCCGCCTCACTCTCAGAGAGCAAAAGCCGAGCTAAATCTTTATTGCCGAGTCCGCCTCCGACTTCCATCATTTCTTCCAGAACAGCGTCTACCGATGTATGGATTCCAAGTGGTTCAAGCCGCTTCGGGGAAACGGCTAAGAAGGAGCCGGTTGATAAGCGCGAGTGGCCGCCGAGTACGGGAAGCTTTTCAATAACGAGGATGCGATCGGCACCGTTTTCAGAAGCGGATAAAGCGGCAGACAAACCCGCTAAGCCGGAGCCGATTATAATGACATCCCATTGCTGTCCGAGGTTCATGGGAGCCTGAGCAAAAGAGATGGCGGGAGCCGCAGCTAAAGCGCTCAAACTCGTCAAGCCGGCGAGAAACTCTCTTCTGATCATTTCGCGGAAGCTTCGTTAAGCAGGATGAGCGCACGCGTGATTTCGGCGACAGAATCCATTGCAAGTTTTTCGGAGGCTCGGCTTCGATGCATTTTGATCGTAGGCACAGAGAGTTCGAGACGGTCGGCAATTTCTTTATTGGTCAGCCCCTCGGCGACCAGAGACAGGACTTCTTTCTCTCGGTTGGTGAGTTGCCGATAGCGGCGCTTTAATGCATTTAATTCGTTGGCTTCTTCCGCTCGTCTGATGCCCAGCTTTACTGCACGGGTGACTTCTTGGTTCAGCCGCTCAGGATCGACAGGCTTTTCCAAGAAGGTCAGGGCGCCTTTGCTCATGGCGTTCACTGCCATTTGAATGTCGCCGTGTCCGGAAAGGAAAATCAGCGGGAAATGAGCAAAGCCGCGCTCAATGAGCGTTTCCTGCACTTCAAGCCCGGTCATCTGCGGCATGCGCACATCTAATACGGCGCAGCCGGGAATACTGAGGTTGTCGCGGACCAAAAACTCCGTCGGAGAGTTATAAGCAGCCACTTTCCAGCCGAGGGCCTCCAGCAGGATCTTGGTAGAAAACAATAAACTTTCGTCGTCGTCGACGAGGCGGATCAAGGTATGTTCTTTATTCATTGATTTTTTTCTCCGGATCTTTGGTCGCTAAACGATCAATCATAAGTTCAGCGCGTACGCCGCCTTTTGTCAGGCGTTCAAAGTGCAGCGACGCCGAGTGCATATCGGCGATCTCACGCACAATGGAAAGACCCAATCCCAGGCCTTCAGGCTTGGTGGACTCAGCGGCGTGCTCCAATCGTGTGAACTGCTCGTCGCTTAGGACCAGACCGTTATTCCAAACGGTGACCTTCCAGCGTTTGCCTGCCGGCTCTAACGAAACGCCGAGCTTGGGTCTGCCGGACTCTTTACTGGCAGCTGCGGCATTTCGGATTAAATTCAAAATTAAAAGTTCCAAGGAAAGAGGATCGGCTAAAACCGGCGCTGTGGCCACATCCGTTCGGAAGGGAACTGCTGTTTTTGCCTCTTCCTGCTGATGGAAAGTGCGGATCGCCTTTTCTACGATTCGAACTAAATCGTATTCGATATGTGCAGGCTGCTCTTTTTTTGCAAATTTGCGCACCGAATCCACGATACGGGAAATGCGTCTGGTTTCCGCATCCATATTCTCGACGACGGTCTTGGTTAATGGGTCTTCTGCCATTTTGTCGTTCAGTCGCAGTTTCAAGACGGCTGCATAGTTCAGCAGTGCGCCTAGGGGCTGTTTTAACTCATGCGCAATGATGTTGGACATCTGCGAAATAACGCCTGAACGCTCGATATGAGAGAGCCGTTTGCGGCCGAGGACGGCCTCTTGTTCTGCGGCGTTCTTGGCTTCCAGTGCACCTTTGAGCTCTGCCGTCCGTTTGTTGACCAAATGATGGACGCGCAGCTCGTTGCCGATTAAAAACAGCAGGATCGTTAGCAGGATCAGTAGCTCAGTTTTATACCGTTGAAGAAGGGCGCCCAAAGAGTAGTCCCTGAGGTTCTCGTACATACCGAACTTCAGATCTTTCATCAGTCGGAGCACTTCCGTGTAATCGTAACCGGCAGCCCATTCGTTGCCTTGGAAAGGCGACATCGTAAAGAGGGTGCGAACGACGTCTTTGACGATGTCGTCAGGTGCGTTCGCCAGCGAAGAAATCACAATGCCGGGATAAAGCGCACGAGTAGAGCGGCGGCAGTAGAAGGGCGACTCATCCTTGGCATTATCGTAAGGCTCGATCACTTTCAGTGAACCCGGAGCCACGAAGCCTACTCCTTCGTAAGCCTCAAGAAGGCAAGTCGGAAGAATACCCACGTCGCTCGATCCGGCAAGAACTTCTTCTACGGCTCCGAGGTGACGTTCACGGGTGAATCGTTCGCTTCCGAAGAAACGGTTCGGAGCGTAGCCGTGCTCCTTGAGTTCTCCTAACGCTGCCCACCATTCGCTTAAATTTTCGTTGTTGGCCGCAGCAACGCGTTTGCCCTTCATATCGGCGATGGTGTTGATGTCGTTTCGGTCAGCGCGTGTAATAAACACTGAACCCACAGACGCACTGGTCTTAGAAGAGAAAACCGACTTCAAAGCAGCAATGTCGTGAGCGTTCAATTGGGGAATCGCCGCAAGCTGAAGATAAATCTCGCTCGGAGCAAAGAGTAAATGAGGCTTCAGGACATTGATTTCTTCTAAGAAATCGTGGTTTGAAATATCAAAAAGCTTGAATCGGTATTTGTGCCCGAGCTGTGACTTTAGAAAATCGAAAGTAGGGTAGACGGCGTGCTCAGTGGTTTCAGACGGCAGGATTCCGATGTAGGCGACTCTGACTTCCCGAAGCTGAGTCGGTTCCTCCGCCTGAAGCGGATGAGCCGCCAGCAGCGCGCCGGCGCATAAAGAAAGCCAGAGTTTCCTAAACAACATCAAATCCTTGGGTGAAAGTGGTGAACTTATTATCTAAAAGGCTCGCGTTCAAAGAAAGTCGAGAAAACGAGCATGACGGCGTATCTCAATTGTCCGAGAACCGCAGTTCCGGACAAAACAAAGCCGCCTCGAAAGGCGGCTGCATGCGGTTGATCTATATATTAGCCTGGGAACTTATCCAGATCGAAGAAGATCTTGCTCTGTTCCAGACGAGACTTCGGACGAGTACGGTTGTGGTCGTCTTCGGCGTCGTAGCCCAAGGTCACGACGAGGACGGAATGCACACCGTAGTTATCAAGATTCAGGAGTTTATCCATCTTGTCTTCATCGAAACCTTCGATCGGTGTGGAATCAATGCCGAGGGAGGCGGCGCCGTAAAGCAATGCTGTCATTGCGATATAGGCCTGCTTAGTTTCCCAGTTGAGAGTTTGGCCGGTACGTTCACGCAGATCAATAAAGAATTTTCTGGATTCGAAGCATTCTTTGGCAATTTCTTCGTTGGCAATGCGGCCGTCTTTGATTTCCTGGTCGAGAAGGGTGTGCTGGAATTTGTCGTCCAAACCCTTTCTGACGGCGATCACGATAAAGTCGGAGCAAGTGTCGATGCGGTTCCAGTTGAAGTCGGCAATTGCCGGACGAACGCGTTTCTTGGAATTGTCGCTTGTGCCCCAAAGGAAGACCCAAGGCTGGCTGTTGACGGAAGAAGGAGAGAGCTGAAGAATTGTCTTTAATTTTTCGACGTCATCACGAGGAATCTTTTTGTTGACATCGAATTTTTTAGCGGTAAAACGCTGTTCGGAAAGCTTTACGAAATCCATTATCGCGTCCTTTAAAAATCTTTAGTTTGAGAATAATCCAAGGAAATATAACAGTCTAATCATCCAAAAGTAAGACTGGAAGTCTCTGACATCTCAAAAAAAACATTGATGTTATGAATTCGGCCGCTAATCGACAAAATCATTAATACCAATGGCCAAGAAGGAATTACACTAAAGAAGTTGTGCAGCGTTAAATTTATATGAAAAAGATTTTGGTGACCGGCTCCAACGGCTATATCGGAAACGCCTTGGTGCTGGCTTTGTTGAATCGGAAAAAAGAATTTACCGTGCGGGCAGCTGCCCGCAGAGGTTCGATTCTTAATTCCAAGTCCTTTGAGACGGTTCGGCTCGGAAGCCTGGAAGAAAGTCTGGACTACGTTGAAGCCTTTAAAGGCTGCGACGTCCTGATCCATTGCGCTTCCCGCGGTTCTATGCGCGGTCACGAGGGCTGGCTCGACGAAGCTGCGCTGCACAGAATTAATGTCTTAGGGACGGTTCACATGGCGCGCGAAGCGCACCGCGCCGGCATCAGCCGTTTCATTTTCCTAAGTTCTCTGCAGGTGAACGGTCCCGAGACCCCGGCCGGGAAACGTTTCTATGCTGACTCTTTGCCTCGGCCGAAGTCTCCGATCGGCAAAGCGCTCCTGGAAGCAGAAAAAGAACTGACTCGTGTCGGCGAAGAGACGGGCATGGAAATTGTGATCGTCCGTCCTCCGCTGATTTACGGTCCCGACTGCCAAAACCTCTTCGGCGAAGTCAAGATCATGGTGGATTACTGTCTGCCGCTTCCGCTGAGATCCTGCAAGAGAAACCACCGTTCTTTAGTCGGAATCGACAACCTTGTTGATTTTCTTATTTGCTGCGCGACACATCCGGATGCCGCCAACGAAACCTTCTTGGTTAGTGACGGTGTCGATCTTTCGACGCTCAATATTTTTAAGCTGCTGGCTAAAACGCACCATCGGCCGTGTCTGCTGTGGCCATTTCCGCCGATCCTTGTCCGACTGTTTAACAGTTACATCGGACGTCAGGCTTGGGAAGAGTTCTTCTTCCAGAGCCAAGTGGCCGACATTCATAAAGCTCAGCTGGTTCTCGGCTGGACTCCTCCGCTTTCGGTTGAACAGTCCTTCCGCCGCTCTTGGGACGAGAATTTTTATCTCGGTTCTCATACGAGCTCGAAATAGCCTTCCTTTTTGAATTTGTTTCTCCGATTGTTTTAGATTAATCGTCTCGGAGAAGGATTGAGATGACGACTCTTTTGCAAATTCTTGCGGCGACGCTTTTGTCGTCGATTTTGTCCATTGTTTTAGCGGGACTGATCAGCTTTAAGTTTCTTGACCGGTACATGAGCAAGATGCTCTGTATTTCGGCCGGTCTTTTGCTGACAGTAGCCTTTACGCATTTGCTTCCTGAAGCCTTTGAGATTCACGAGAATGCGGTTTCGGTCGGCTGGACGCTGCTGGTCAGCGTTTTATTTTTGTTCTGTCTTGAGTTCGCTCTGAGTCATCAGCATCACGGTCATGTGAACCCTCCGGAACACACCATTTCCGAGTACATCAAAGGAAGCCAAAAGAGAAGTTCCGGCGCCGGCAACGCCATCTTGATCGGGGATGCATTCCATAACTTTACCGACGGTATTTTGATTGCCAGCGCCTTTATGGTGAGCTCGGGCCTTGGCTGGGTGACGGCCTTGGCGATTTTGGCGCACGAGATTCCGCAGGAAGTAGGCGACTTTATGGTTCTGCTTCATTCGGGATTTGAACGCTCAAAAGCGCTCCTTTGGAACGTAATTTCCGGCCTTACTTCCATGCTCGGCGGTATCGCAGGCTACTTCCTCTTAGACCGAGTCGAATGGATGGTTCCTTATGCATTTGCCATCGCGGCAGCGAGCTTTATTTACATTGCTCTGTCTGACCTGATGCCGGAAATTGCTCATCAGGAAAAACCGGAACGTTTTTACGTTCAGTTATTCTTCATTCTGATCGGTGTCGCCATGGCTGTTTTGGCAACCGGAGGTCTGCACGAACATTGATCTGAAGCAGTCATCAGACGCAAAAAAGCCGCTCTCAATCATTACTTTGATTCGGAGCGGCTTTAATTATTAGACAATTACTTTCCGGTTGCTACCGGATTAGCGTCATCGTCAATCCACTGGCTCCATGAGCCAACATAAAGTTTCGATCCGTAAAGACCGCTTAAATCCATTGCAAAGAGGTTCGCGGAAGCATTGACACCTGAACCGCAGGAATTGATCACTTTGTCCGGTGCGCGGCCGTCCAGCAGCTTCAGAAATTCCTCACGCAGAACAGGGGCAGGTTTGAATCTTCCATCGGGAAGAAAGTTCTCGGAACCCGGGCGGTTGACAGCGCCGGGAATGTGGCCGGCTTTGTGGTCGATCGTTTCGCCTATGCCCTGGAAGCGTAGAGCAGGGCGTGCGTCCACTTCTAAGTATTCCTTCGTCTTCAAATTGTCCTGAACGGTTTCCATCGGAACGGGGACTTCGAGCGGCTCAAGCTCAGGAATCTTTCCGTCCTTTAACGGCTCTGTCGGCTTGTCCGTTACCGGTAGATTTTCTTCTTTCCAAGCGGTCATGCCACCGTCTAGGACGCAGACATTTTCCAGGCCCAGCCAGCGGAGCTCATACCAAAAGCGTGTTGCAAAGCCGAGGCCGCCCTGATCATAAAGAACAACCTGACGATCGGGACGGATGCCGAAATATTCCATGGATTGGCGGAATGTTTCTCTGCCCGGCATCGGATGGCGTCCGGTTCCCTGCGCTACTTTTCCGGTGACATAGCGGTCAAAGTCTACGAGTACAGCGCCCGGAATGTGCTCCTTGGCGTAAAGCTTGATACCGAGCTCCGGATCGGGAATGCTGCAGGAGCAGTCAAGAATGATGATGTTACGGTTTCCGCTGACTTTTTGATTCAGCATGAAAGCATGCAGCTCACGAGGCTCAATTAAAGTTGTGAAAATCATGAAACACCTCTGTTAAACGATTCCTCGATTTTAGGCTTCATTACAAATATTTGAAGGTAAGGCGGCAATGAATGAGTACACTTGAGCGCTTGAACGATTTTTGTGCAAATAGGCTCAAAATCTCATGTTTGACGCCTCAGCTTGAGTGAAAAGGGCTTAAATACCGAGATATGCCTGTAGGATTGTCAAAAAGTTGTTCGCTAACGTCTAAATGAGCGAAAATGCTCATGATACAAACAAATATAAGGATTATCGGAAATGGGAGAAAAGGCCCCTGAAATTTCTTCTCTGTCTTTTGAAGAAGCTCTTAAGGAACTGGAAGCCTTGTCGCAGCGCCTGTCTCAAGGCGGTCTGCCTCTGGAAGAATCTGTTGAAGCTTATGCCCGCGGCTCTGAACTGCGCAAACACTGCAATGACTTGTTAAAGCGCGCAGAAGACAGAGTACGTGAACTGGATCAAAAGTTCGGCAATCAGCAGGATGATGACGAACCTGAAGAAACCCCGGTAAGCCGCCGTTCCCGTCGAAATGACGACGATATCCCTTTCTAAGAAGTTATGACTGTTGCTTTTAAAGATTGGGTAAAGGCTTGCCAGCAGAGGGTTGAAAAAGCAGCTGAAAATAATCTTCCTCAGGAAGCTCTTATTCCCCAAAAACTCCATTCGGCTATGCGCTACTCCGTCATCGGAGGAGGTAAGCGCGTGCGTCCGCTGCTTGTTTATGCCGTCGGACAAATATTTGATGCCGATCCCGAAAACCTGGACCTTACGGCCTTAGCTGTTGAATGCGTCCATTCTTATTCCTTGATTCACGATGATCTGCCGTGCATGGATAACGACATACTGCGCCACGGTAAGCCCACTACTCATGCGGCTTTTGGTGAAGCAGTGGCCATGCTTGCAGGCGATGCACTCCAGCCGGAAGCCTTTCTGTTCTTAGTCAGAACGAAGCTGCCTGCTGAGCAGAGAATTAAGCTCCTCGAGCTTTTGGCCTACGCATCTTCCACGCGAGGCATGTGCGGAGGGCAAGCGATTGACCTGAGCGTCGTCGGCAATCAGAAGATGACGATTGAAGAGCTGCGCCTAATGCACTCGATGAAAACGGGGGCGCTCCTTAAGGCCTCCATACTTCTGGGTGCGTTTGCCGGAAAAAAGACTCCTTCACAGCACGATCTTTCGCAGCTTGAGGTTTATGGAAATGCTATCGGTTTGGCTTTCCAAATCGTCGATGACATTTTGGATGTCGTCGGCGATACGGCTGAGCTTGGTAAAACAGCCGGTAAGGATGCTTTAGAAGATAAACCGACTTACGTCAGCCTGCTTGGCCTGGAAAAAGCCAAAGAACTTGCTGAAGAACAATATTTAGTTGCCGCCAAAGCCGTTGAAGGGCTCAGCGAAGGTCTGAGCGGCAAAGAGCGCTTAATCGAAATCGCTGATTTCATCATCAAAAGGACACACTAAGAAGTAACCGGCGATGAGTACCATTCTCGAAACTATTAATTCTCCGGCTGACCTAAAAAAATTGTCGATGCCGGAGTTAAAGCAGCTTGCAAACGAACTTCGTACTTTCATTATCGATAACGTTTCCAAGACGGGCGGACACCTTTCGTCTTCTTTGGGAACCGTCGAGCTGGCTATCGCCATTCATTATGTTTTTGATACGCCGGAAGATCGATTAGTTTGGGACGTCGGCCATCAGGCTTATGCACATAAGATCCTGACAGGACGTCGGGACCGAATGCCGACACTGCGCCAGTACAAAGGCCTGTCGGGATTTCCGAAGCGTTCGGAAAGTCCCTATGACTGTTTCGGGACAGGACACTCGTCAACTTCCATCTCTGCGATTTTAGGTATGGCCGTCGCGGCAAAGACCTTAGGAAAGAAGGATCGGAGTCACATCGCAGTGATCGGCGACGGTGCAATGACCGCAGGTATGGTGTTTGAGGCCTTAAATTGCGCGGGCGACATGAAGGACCTTCGCCTGCTGGTGATCCTCAATGATAATGACTGTTCCATTTCTCCTCCGGTCGGAGCCTTAAAGAATCACTTTACACAGCTGATGAGCGGACAGTTCTACGCTCAGGCGCGAGACATCGGTAAAGCGATTGTGCGTCCGTTTCCGAAACTTTTCGATTTGACCAAACGGGCCGAAGAGTACAGCAAGGGCATGGTTGCTCCGCACTCCACGCTGTTTGAAGAATTCGGGATGAACTACCACGGTCCGATTGACGGACATGACCTCGAAGTGCTGATTCCGGTGCTTCAGAACATGAAACAGCTCAACGGACCGCTGGTGCTTCACGTTGTGACGCAAAAGGGCCACGGTTATGCGCCGGCTGTCGACAATCCGACCAAGTATCACGGTATCTCGCCGTTTGATTCAAGCAAAGGTATTGTTCCGTCTTCGCATGCAAAGACGTATACGGAAGTTTTCAGCGATTGGCTGCTGGACATTGCGCGTAAGGATCCCCGCGTCATCGCAATTACACCTGCGATGAAGGAAGGTTCAGGCTTAGTCGCTTTTGCTAAAGAGTTTCCGAGCCGCTTCTTTGACGTCGCGATTGCCGAGCAGCATGCTGCTACATTTGCAGGTGGCCTCGCTGCCGAGGGACTGAAACCCGTTTGCACTTTCTATTCGACTTTTTCTCAAAGAGCTTTTGACCAAATCGTTCACGACGTGGCCATTCAGGATCTTCCGGTTCTGTTTCCCCTGGACCGCGGCGGTCTGGTCGGGGCAGACGGTGCAACGCACCACGGTTCCTTTGATCTTTCGTTCCTGCGCTGCATTCCGAACCTTGTCATCATGGCGCCCTCAGATGAGAACGAATGCCGCCAGATGCTTTACACGGGTTATAAGCTAGATCATCCGGCTATTGTTCGTTATCCGAGAGGCAAAGGACCCGGCGTACCGGTTGAGAAGGAAATGCATGAACTTCCGCTCGGCAAGGCTCGCCGAGTGCGCACCGGAACTGCGCCGAAGGGTTCCAGAGTTGCGATGCTGGCTTTCGGAAGCATGCTTGCGGAGGCAAAAGCGGTTGCTGAAAAAATTGATGCCACCGTGTACGACATGCGTTTTGTGAAGCCGGTCGACGCTGATGCGATCGAAGAAGCTGCAAAAAATAATGATCTTTTAGTGACTCTGGAGGAAAATGTCATCATCGGCGGCGCCGGTGATGCGTGCCTTGAAGTTTTAGCCGCAAAAGGTCTTCTTGCGGATGTCCTTCAGATCGGGATCCCCGATCGTTTCATCCAGCAGGGAGATAACTTACATCTTTACCAAGAATGCGGTATGGATGAAGAATCGATTTTGAATAAGATTGAAGAACGTCTCAAAAGAGTAGAGTAATTTTGGAGCCTTCTTATGGAGCTCAAGACTGACGAACAAATTAAAAAGCTCAATACCTTCGGTGTTGACGCAAAAGCGAGGAACTTTGCCGAGATCCGTTCCATTGAGGATTTAAAACAGGCAAGAGAACATATCCACCAGCAGCCTCAGGACTTTATGGTCATCGGAGGCGGCTCCAATGTTTTGTTTAGGGATGACTATCCCGGCTTTCTGCTGCGGATGATGATTCCCGGTTTTGAGAAGATTAAGGAGGACGAAGAGCATTACTTTGTTCGCGCCGGCGCCGGAGAAATCTGGCACAGTTTCGTCCGCAAGATGCTTGATGCCGGAATGCCCGGTCTTGAGAACCTCGCTTACATTCCCGGCACCGTCGGGGCGGCTCCGATTCAAAATATCGGTGCATACGGCTTAGAAGCAGCTGAATTTATTGAATCCGTCGAGTGCTTTGATATGAATTCCGGCGAGCTGCTGACGCTGACGAATGAAGAATGTGACTTCGGCTATCGTCATTCGACATTCAAAAAGCCGGAGAATCGTCATTTAGTCATCACTGCGGTTACGTTTAAGCTCTCCAAAAATTGGGTTCCCAATACTTCTTACAAAGCGCTTGCCGAAGAGATCGAGATCAACAGCTTCCCCGAACTTTCCCCTCAGGACGTCTATTCCTGCGTGATTTCGCTGCGCCGCAGAAAACTTCCCTCGCCGGTGAAGTTCGGAAACGCCGGAAGCTTCTTTAAGAATCCTGTTGTCGACAGGGAGACCTTTACAAGTCTTCTTCGCACGAACCCGTCTTTGGTTTCTTATCCTTTGGCCGGAGGCCGTTTCAAGCTGTCTGCGGCATGGCTGATCGACAACGCGGGTCTCCGCGGTTATCGCATGGGCGACGTCGGCGTATGGGAAAAGCAGCCGCTTGTTCTCGTGAATTATGGGCAGGCGACCGGCGAAGACATCTACGCAATGGCGCAGGACGTGCGGCTGCGCGTCAAGAACTGTTTCGGCGTTAAACTCGAGCCGGAAGTTGCGATGGTCTAAGCGGTCTCGTTTCCGAAGGCTGAGAACCTGCGGTACTAATCCTGCCAGTCCTTTTTTGCAAAGTCAAGGGAGGGGCCTAGACGGTCCAAGAGTTCCTTGGCTTTTTCAATGCCATCGTTTGTGAGGACTCGAGAATGTTTACGCATGCATTTTGGTTTTTCGATGAAGCCGTCCTCAACTAATCGATCCATTGCGGTCCAGTCATGGCTTTTCCAGGACATACGAACTTCCGGCTTATCTTCTTCGGTAAAGGAAGTCAGGTAAAGAAGAGCCAGCGTGAGCTCGTCGATTAATTTGTCGCGTTCCGTTTTTTCCAAGACAATCTCCTCCAATTCACGAGACATTCAGTCTAATCTTCAAGACTTTTGTTCATAAAATGAGGAGGCCATTTCGGTCGCCACCGCAGTGGTAGACGATCTTGAGTTTGCGCTAAGAAGAACGTCAATCTCCCCAATCTTCTTTTTTGAAACCAAGTGAAGGACCAATTTGCTCCAGTAGCTCTTTGGCTTTCTCAACACCTTCGTCGGTCAAGTAACGAGTGTAGTTTTTTCTGTTGTGCGGAGGAACCATGAAACCGTCCTCTGCAAGATCGTCTAATGCCGTCCAATCATGCGTCTTCCAGGCCATACGGACATTAGGACATTGCTTTTCGGTGAAAGATGTCAAATAAAGGAGCACAAGCGTCAACTCTTCAGTCAGCTTTTCTCTTTGGGATCTTTCCATAGATACCTCCGACAAATTGGTTTTTCTTAGTTTAGTTGCATCCGATAAATTCAGGAAGTATTGAATGCGATAGAACGTCAAAAAGCCTCGAGAGCGGAATACTTTCGAGGCTTTCAAAATGCTTTAACAGAAGCTAAACGTCTTCAATTCTGCCTAAAAGCAAATATTCCATCAGTGCTTTTTGAAAGTGCAAGCGGTTTTCAGCCTCGTCCCAAACGACAGACTGCGGTCCGTCGATGACTTCGGAAGAGACCTCTTGCCCGCGGAAGGCGGGAAGGCAATGCATGAATAAAGCGTCTGGTTTTGCCGCTTTCATGACCGTTTCATTCACTTGCCAGCGAGCCGATTTGGATTGCCGTTTGGCTTGATTTTCGTCGTAACCGCAAGATCTCCAATTGTCCGTGGTCACAAGGTCGGCGCCTTCTGCGGCCTCTTCCGGAGATAGGAAAAAGTCATAGCAGTCATCGTTATCCGGAACTTGTGTCGGATTGATCGAGTATCCCGGGGGCGCCGAAATATGCACCTTAAATCCGAGAATGGAGGCTGCGTAAAGCCAGGAGTAGAGTACGTTGTTCGCGTCTCCGATCCAAGTCACGACGGTGCCCTTAATTGAACCCCGTTTTTCTATGAAGCTCATGATGTCGCCCATGACCTGGCAGGGATGACTGTCGTTGGTCAGGCCGTTGATGACCGGCACCTCCGACTCTTTCGCAAATGCCTCTAATCGGCTATGAGGGCCTGTTCGGATCATGACAAGGTCAACCATACGGGATACGGCTCGAGCAGTGTCCTCAATGGTTTCTTCATTTTTCAGCTGAGTTTCGCTCGTGTTCAGGTAAATCGAGGTTCCTCCGAGCTGAGCCATGCCTGCCTCAAAGGAAACGCGGGTGCGGGTGCTGGCTTTTTCAAAAAGCATCGCCAGCACTTTTCCTTCAAAGGGACGGTAAACCTCCCCGGCCTTGAAACGAGACTTGAGTTTTATGGCCCGGCGGAGAAGGTAATTTAACTCGTCCGCCGAGCAATCTTTAAGGCACAGAAAGTTCTTGTGCATGAATCACCTTAGATCTTCGGCTGTGCAAGGAACGATCTGATCACGGGAGTGATTCTCTTGACGAGTTCGTCAGCCTCGGCTTCAGTGATTGTCAAAGCGGGAACGAGACGAATAACGTTTCCGGCAGTGACACTGAAGGTTAAACCGGCTTTCAGACCGAGTTCGAGAATGTCGTGGGCATCACGGTCAAGAACGATACCGAGCATCAGGCCTTTGCCGCGAATACCGCGCACGCCTGGGAAACCGTTAAGAGATTTAGAAAGTGCTTTCTTGAGTTTCTTACCGACTTCAAGGGCGTTTTCGACAAGTTTCTCGTCTTCGATGATGGAGAGCGTTTCGAGGGCTGCACGCATAGCAAGAGGGTTGCCGCCGAAAGTTGATCCGTGATTGCCGGGTTTAAAGATATTCGCCTTTTCGCTCACGATGACAGCGCCGACAGGAACGCCGCCTGCCAAACCCTTAGCCATCGTGATGACGTCGGGTTTGATTTCAGCCCATTGATGAGCGAACCACTTGCCGGAGCGACCCATGCCGCACTGGACTTCGTCGCACATCATCAAGAGGTCGTGTTCGTCACAGATTTCACGGATGCCTTTAATGACTGAAAGATCAATGGGAACAACGCCGCCTTCACCGAGGATCGGTTCAAAGAAGATGGCAACCACGTTTTTATTTTCTTCAACGATCTTGCGGATGCCGTCCAGGTCAGATTCGTCAACAAAAATAAAGCCTTCTGTATAAGGTGAGAAATCAGCTCTGACGGAAGGATTGCCGGTTGCGGAAAGGGTGGCAATGGAACGGCCGTGGAAAGCGTGTTTCAAAACGATGATGTTAGGAACTTCAATGCCTTTGGCATGTCCGAATTTACGAGCAATTTTGATTGCACATTCATTGGCTTCCAAGCCGCTGTTGCAGAAGAAAACTGCTTCAAGGCCGGAGTGTTCAACCAATTTCTCAGCGACTTGTTCCTGAAGGTCAATGTTGAAGTAGTTGGAGCAGTGAATGAGTTTAGAAGCCTGATCGGCAATGGCTCGGACTAATCTCGGATGAGCATGACCGACGGAGTTTACGGCGATGCCTGCCAAAGCATCCAAGTACTTATGGCCTTCTTTATCCCAAAGCCAAACACCCTGACCATGATCGAAAGAGACAGGAAGGCGACCGTAGTTTTTCATCAGATGAGACATGCCTGAGAATCCTTTATTGATAATTTGTGTTAAAGAAAGTTAATTTTTCAATTATATGTCCGAGAGCACGCAGTAGCTCAAGGCCTTTCGGAATATTGCCGAAACTACGGAAGAAAAAATCGGACCGAGAGTCAAAGCCCCTGCCCGATTTGTCTATCAGAGAAAATCTGTGGTTAGAACATCTTTTCCTGACGTCCTGCAATGTCCATATAGCTTGCAATGTAACGAACCTTCGGTTTGGTACCGGCGGCTTCGTTCAATGCGACGGACTTGTCAACCAGGGCTTTCTGTTCAGGGGTCAGATTGTCGTAGTCAACGAAAGTCAGAGCCTTAACAGCGCAGGCTTCGACGCACTTAGGTACTTGACCGTTGGAGGTGCGCTGGACGCAAAGCGTGCATCTTTCGGCTTTGCCGGGAGTGCGCTGCTGATGCGGCCGAAGCGGAACGGAAGCCAAGGCCGGGACATCCCAGTAAGATGTCTTGCCGCTTCTGTTGAACTTCGGAGCACCGTACGGGCAAGCCATGGCGCAGGCGCCGCAGCCGATGCACTTAGATTGATCAACAAGCACTTCTCCGTGCGGGCCTTTATAAATGGCCTTAGCAGGGCAGACCGGCAGGCAGGCCGGATTGTCGCAGTGCTGGCAGCTCACGCGGAAATAGTTGATGATGCGGTCCTGCAGATTTTCTGCACGATGGATCTGATTCCACTGGATTCCGGGAGCAACTTTATTTTCTTCTTTGCAGGCAACGAAGCATGCCTGACAGCCGATGCATTTATCGACATTGACGATTATTCCGAACTGGCTCATCGCTTAGGCCTCCTTCGTGATTTGAACGGTTGTTTCAAAGTAGGGTGCATAGCCCGAGAGTTTGTCCCATTCGCGCGGGATCAAAACCTGGGTGTTCTGGTCTCCTCGCCAGCCGTACTGCATGCCGGCGGTTCCCGGAGGAACAATGATGGAGACACGGGCACGGGCTCTTGCTTGACCGTACTGGTTCTTAATCAACACCTTGTCGCCTTCATTGATGCCGCGGGCTTTTGCGTCTTCCAGATTGATATCGACGGTAGACATCGATTCAATTTCGAGAAGATACGGAGAATCGCTGCGTGTCTTGGAGTGCGTGATGTACGGAGCACGAGTACCGTTGATCAGTTTGATCGGATATTCGGCTGTCGGCTGATACGGTTCGACATAAATAGGAATCGTGCCGAGGTTGTGCATCTTGGTGATGTTTGAAGACAGCTCGATCTTGCCTGACGGAGTATCGAAGCCGGGCTGTCCGTCGTGACGGAGAAGACCTTTTTCGTATTTGAGCGGCTGCTGTTTTGCACCCTGAACCTGAGTCATGTTCGGCAGATTCTTCTGGGCGTCGGCGTATGTCGTACCCCATTTCTTCAGGATGGAGTCGCAGGCTTTGACCGGATCGCCGTCGAAGAAGTTCTTCGGGTCGTCGACCAAGCAGCCGAGCTGCAGGGCAATCCACCAGTCTTCCTTGGCTTCACCCATGGGTTTAACCGGAGTTCTGACAGATACCTTATTGCCGGCGTGTGTACCGAACGGAGCATAGCGTTCATAGTTCATAGCTGCGGGCAGGATGATGTCCATGTCGTGATGAGTTTCATCACGATAGAAGTAGTCCGTTGCGCAAGCGAAGTCCATATTCTTGATGGCTTCTTCATAAACCTGAGGCTGCGGCCAAATCATGACGTTAAAGCCGAAGGCAACCATACCGCGAAGTTTGCCGTTCTTAACGTGTTCAGGCAGCTGGTTCGGGTTGAACTGAACCTGTGTATGGTTCCAAACAGGAACGAAGTCTTTGTCGAGACGGTCTTTCTTGTGGGCCTTGAACCAGTTGTAGTCAACGAAGTCTTCCGTGAGGCCGTTGTCGTGAACGATGTAGCCCTTAGGACCGACACCAAAGAGAGCACCTCCGGGGATGTCGACATAACCCAGAATTGCAGGAATGTTCAGAAGAGCACGAGCACTGTTGACACCGTTTCTGGAGTGAGACAGTGACTGAGAAGTCAGAGCGAAGCTGCCGGGGCCTTTAGCGTACATGCGAGCGGCCTTAACGATAAGGTCGGCAGGAACGCCGGTAATAGCTTCGGTTTTCTCCGGTGTGAAGTCTTTGCAGTAGTTTCTGTATTCTTCAACGCCGTAAACCCATTTGTCGCAGAAGGGCTTGTTGTACAAATCTTCTTCGAAGAGGACGCGGCAGATGCCGGCGCCCAAGGCTGCGTCAGTTCCTTGTTTAGGCTGCAGATGGATATCGGCTAGTTCGGCAACTTTGGTGCGGCGTGCGTCAATCACGATGATCTTGACGCCGCGCTGTTTGGCGGCATTGATCATGTTCCACCAGCCGTGCGGTTTGGACCATGCACCGTTGGTAGCCATCACCATGTAGGATTTTGTCTTCGGACCGCAGCCGCCGCCGGAGTATTCACTGCCGAAAACGAGCTGTTCGGCTAGCAGGGAGCCTTTACGGCAGGCGACAGAAGATTCGGTACCGTAGTGATAAGTACCGAAATAGCGTGCCAGACGCATTGCGGCAGGACGGGGTTCTTTCGGGTCACCGCAGAAGATAAAGAGTTTTTCTGCGCCGTATTGATCGCGAATCTTCTTCATATTGGCGGCAATCGTTGCCAGAGCTTCCTGCCAGGAAATACGAACGAATCCGGGATCGGCACTTCCTTTCGGATTGGTGCGCTTCATCGGATAAAGCAGGCGATTGGGGTTGTAGAGTCGCTGCAGAGTTGCCAAGGCTTTATTGCACAACAGCTTGCCGCTGTGTTCTTTCCAGTTTCCGACAGAAACGACGATATTGCCCTGTCTCTGGAAATGAATACCGCACATCGGCATTTGGTTGCAGTTGTCGCAGATCGTGTATCCGTCTTCAAGCGGCTCTTGTGCGCATGCTGCTTTTGTGAAGAAGCTGCTTCCCGCACTGATGGCGGAGAGGGCCGGGATCGTTTTGAGGATGGATCGACGGGTAACTTTCAATCCTTGTGTCTTGTCCATTGTTGAATTCTCCTCTTGGGGTAGAGTGTTGCGTCGGATTTGATGATTTCTATCGACGACTTAAAAACTATTTTCAACAATGAAAAAAAGATAGCTACCGCGCTAATAGGGGATACTGAAAGAAAGGATTGGTAAAAACCCAAAATTATCAAATTTGAGAGAGATTCTCAACAAAGGAATATCTCGAGAGTATCAGGACGTTTTAAAGAATTCAAGCGAATAAAATATGAAAGAGTACTAAGTGAAAATACCTAGGTAAAATAGATTAAAACTCGAACAAAAAATTAAAGACTGCTATCAAAAATGATCAGACAGTTGATGTTTTTACCGATGGTTTTTTGTAATCTTATATAACAAAAAAGCCCGGGAGATTTTCCCGAGCTTTTGGAATCTTTGCTCTGCTTCAAATGAAGCAGAGCAGAAAAGATTGATTAGGCCATTGCCTTGATAGCAACAACCAGGCGGCTCTTATGACGAGCAGCGGCGTTCTTATGAAGAACACCCTTGTCAGCCATAGAGTCGATCACAGACTGAGCTGTGACGTAGAGAGTCTGAGCAGCAGCTTTGTCGCCGGCGAGAATAGCCTTGCGAACGTTCTTGATAGCTGTGCGATAGCGAGAACGCTGTGCAGAGAGGTGCTTGTTGCGAGCAACTGCCTGGATAGCGCGCTTGCGAGCTTGCTTAGAATTTGCCATTGTTTCTTTCCTTGCCTATGCGAGTGGCGAGTTTTCTTACTTTACCGGTCGCCACTAGCAATACTACGGGCTCGGCCGGTTTGGTTAAACAAATAAGGTAATCCGATCCTCGGACCGAATTCCACGAAAGTGCAGAATTATACGGAAAATCTCTTTTGTTTTCAACCGCAAACTTATGCCGCCCTGCCGCTCGGCTGATAGAATTTTGACTGACCTGAATCCTGTTGATTGCAGGCTTTTTTCTTTTCGAGATCGCAGTGAGTATTTTCCGTAATGCAGCCGTTATTTCGGCAATGACGCTTTTGTCCCGAGTCACAGGTTTGATCCGGGATATTTTGATTGCCCGTGTGTTTGGTGTCAGCGGAGACACGGACGCGTATTACGTTGCATTTCGATTGCCGAACCTATTGAGACGTCTTTTTGCAGAAGGTGCTTTCCAGCAGGCCTTTGTGCCGATGCTGGCAGATGTGAAGAGCAATCGTTCGGCAGAAGAAACAAAGTCTTTTATTGATAAAGTTGCCTCTCTGCTCGGGTTCATCGTTCTTTGTGTCAGCATTTTAGGTGTCATTGCTGCTCCGATCCTCGTGTTTGTGATCGCTTCCGGTCTTGCGGAAGAACCGGCGACGTTTGATACGGCAACGCGCCTGACCCGCTATATGTTTCCTTACATATTCTTTATGTCCTTGGTGGCGTTGAGTTCTTCCGTACTCAATACCTGGAAGCATTTTGCGATTCCTGCGGCCGTTCCGATTCTTCTCAACCTTTCTTTGATTACAGCGACACTGTTTGTAGCGCCGTTGTTTGATCAGCCGATTTACGCTTTAGCGGTCGGCGTGATGGCCGGCGGTTTCCTGCAGCTGGCGGTGCAGATTCCGCAGCTCGCCAAGCTCCACTTGCTGCCGAGATTTGTAAATCCGTTTAAAGCCATGAAAGACCCGTCGGTCAGACGGGTTTTGAAGCTTATGGTGCCGGCACTCTTTGCCGTAGGTGTCGCGCAGATCTCGATCTTGATTAACACGAACATCGCTTCTTTTCTTGCCGAAGGCTCGGTGACTTGGCTGGCCTATGCCGACCGTCTGATGGAATTCCCGACAGCGCTGCTCGGCGTTGCGCTGGGTACGGTTCTTTTGCCGAGCTTGTCAGCGGCTTTCGCAAAGGGCATGACGGATCGCTATAACGCACTGCTCGATTGGGGCTTGAAGCTCGTGGTGGCTTTTGCCGTCCCTGCGGCCATTGGCCTAGCGCTTCTCGGGGAAGGGTTGGTGTCCGTGTTGTTCCAGAGCAGCCGTTTTAATGTGAACGACGTTTATCAGACAGCGACGGCCGTGACGGGTTACTCCATCGGATTGATCGGTCTGATCGGAATCAAAATCCTGGCGCCGGGTTTTTACGCCCAGAAGGACATTAAAACTCCCGTTAAGGTTGCCTGCGCTGCTTTAATCGTGACGCAGATCTTTAACTTAGTGAACGTTCCGCTGTTTTCTCATGCGGGTTTGGCGTTGTCCGTGGGGCTCGGCGCCTGCTTTAATGCCTGCTGTTTATTGATTATCCTGCGTCGCCGCGGTGTGTTTACGCCGCTTGCCGGCTGGAAAAAACTTTTCCTTACGGTGATTGTCGGCAGTATTCTTTTAACGGCTTATCTATTAGTTATTCAGCACTATTGTGACTGGACGCAGATGGCGTATCCCTGGGCGGTTAAATTGGGCCTTGTGCTCGGTGTTGTTATGGGGGCGGCCGTACTTTATATCGGAACACTGGCCGTTTGCGGCTATCGTTTATCTGCCCTGAAAGCCAGCGAAGTCGATTGATCCGCGGAGATGCCGCAAATGAAAACGGCCTGCTCAGTTGATTGGGCAAGCCGTTTAGTCTTTTAATTACTGAACCTCGTCAGGCATTTCTGCGTCTTGTTCTTCGAATTCGACTTTGTGTTTCAAAGGCAAGACGGACGGGAACGCGACGAGTTCATCGTCGGGCATGGATAGCAACGCATCGGGACCGTCTTTGGCGCTGTTGAACGCATAGTTCAGTTTTGCGTAGACGTTGGCAATGTTTTCTTCCAAGATCTCTTTGACTTCTTCGGGACTGTCTTCGACCTGAGCGATCAGATCTTCCAAAGCTTCTTTAGCGTCATTCAGTGTTGCAAGCGTCCACTCGGGGTCGTATTCCAATTGTTCTTCACTCATTTATTTGCGCCTCTCTAATTATTCTGAGATCAACAGTTCATTGTATCGCCGCCGGCGAGCGTTCTTTGCATTAGGACAGAATCCAGCCACCGATCGAATTTATAACCGACGTTTTTGAGGACGCCGACATGACGGAATCCGCAATGTTCGTGCAGTTTGATGGAAGCCGTATTTTCGGAGTCACCGATCACGGCGATCATTTCCCTGAAGCCCCTGAGGTCGCACTCAGCAATGAGCGAGGTCAGAAGCTGCGTGCCTACGCCTAATCTGCGGCATTCCGGATGAACATAAATTGAGTCTTCCACAGTGTAGCGATAAGCCTTTCGCGGACGGTATTGGCCGGCGTAAGCAAATCCCAAGATTTGATGTTCCAGTTCCGCGACTAAATACGGATAATGGCCCGCTTCAATAGCCTGCATGCGTGAGAGCATTTCCTCTTCGGAAGGAGGCGTGACTTCGAAGCTGGCAGTACCGAGCAAAACGGCTTGTTCGTAAATACTTGCGATCCCGCCGATGTCGGCCGGTTCAGCTTTGCGAATATTGACAAAAAGCTTTTCCATACGATTTACTCATCAATTGACATCAGAAATTCTACGTGTTTGGGATACAATTTTTTACGTTCCGCTCCCAAAAAGGAGCATAACTTCGAGGAATTTTCGATGCCGGGTTCACGTTTGGGCGAATACTTTTCTGTGATTAATTTTGGCGAGTCTCACGGACCCGCAATTGGGTGCGTGATCGACGGATGTCCTCCGGGCATGGATTTAAGTCAGGAAGACATTCAAAAAGAACTCGACCGCAGACGCCCCGGAACCTCACGACATGTCACACAGCGCAAAGAAAGCGACGCAGTTGAAATCCTTTCCGGGGTTTATCAAGGGAAGACGACGGGAACGCCGATTGCGCTCTTGATTCGAAATGAGGATCAGAGAAGCAAGGACTACTCAGTGATCGAAAACTTGTTCCGACCGGCTCACGCTGATTACACCTATTACAAAAAATTCGGAATCCGAGATCCCCGCGGAGGCGGCAGAAGTTCGGCTCGACTGACAGCTCCGACGGTTGCCGCCGGTGCCGTTGCCAAGAAATGGCTTGCAGAAAATTTGAATATCCGGATTCGTGCCTGTCTAATAAATTTAGGCGGGATTCCTTTGGAAGTAAAAGATTGGTCGGTCGTCGACAACAATCCCTTTTTTACGGCTGATCCTGAGAAAGTTCTGGAGTTAGAAGCCTTCATGGATGATTTGCGCCGCGCTGGAGATTCAGCCGGAAGCGAAATCTATGTTGAAGCTTTAGGCGTTCCTCCTGGACTCGGAGAGCCGATCTACCGTCGACTGGATGCCTGTTTGGCTTATGCCTTTATGGGTCTTAATGCCGTAAAAGGCGTCGAGATCGGAGACGGTTTTGAAGTTGTCGGTTGTCGAGGAAGCTTGAACGCAGATCGTATGGGTACGCAGTACAAAGATGGGTTTGCGAGCAATCATGCCGGCGGCATTTTGGGGGGCATTTCAACGGGCGCACCGATTACGGCAAAGGTTGCGATCAAACCGACGCCCTCGATTCGTCAGGAAATGCCAACGCTGACCGTCGACGGTAACGACACAGTCGTCTCAACAAAAGGCAGACATGATCCGTGCGTGGGTATTCGTGCAACACCGATTCTTGAGGCTCTCACTGCTTTGGTATTGATCGATCAAGTCATGGCACAGAGAGGCCAATGCGGAAGAATTTGAGAATCTAGAAATAGAAACGGGACCGAAGCGGTCCCGATTTCAATATTAGTTAGATTTTCTACGGCGATCTTCGTCGCGTGGCCAGCACTGAACTCCTTTCTTGTCCGGAAGAATTCTCGGATCAAAAACCGGATCCAGGATGCCTCTGCGCTTCTGAGCGTTGTAATCACGTAAAGCGGCAATAGCGTATTTGCCGAGCATGAAAATGGCGACCAAGTTCACGATAGCCATCAAGGCCATGAACAGGTCGGCCATGTCCCAAACGAGTGAAAGGGAAGCGATCGAGCCGACAAAGACCATCACAACGACAAATACTCGGAAGATCGGCATGGCGTATTTGCTTTTGGAAATGAAAGGCATGTTCATTTCGCCGTAGAAGTAGTTGCCGATGATGGAGCTGAAAGCAAAGAACAGCACAATGACGGTCATAAAGAAGTTTGTCCACTCGCCGAGCTGACCGGCCACGGATTTCTGAACAAGCGCAATTCCTGTGAGTTTGGAACCCATCATCCATTCCGGAGAGAGAAGAACCAGCATTGCAGAGGCGGTGCAGACAAACAGCGTGTCGAAGTACACACCCATCGCCTGAATAAGACCCTGCTTAACAGGGTGAGAGGCGTCGGCTGCTGCGGCAGCGTTCGGAACAGCACCCATACCGGCTTCGTTGGAGAAGAGACCACGCTTAATACCGGTCATCAAGGCGACACCGATAGCAGCACCTGTGATGGAGTCAAAGCTGAAGGCTTTGGTCACGATCATGAGCAGAACGCGAGGGACTTCAGTGATATTCATGCAGGTCACGACAAAAGCGAGAAGAAGGTAGGCGCCCGCCATGAACGGAACCATAAAGCTGGCAACCTTCGCAATACGTGTCATGCCGCCGAAGATCACTAAGCCGGTGACTATAGCAAGGATTAGTCCGGTATATGCGGGTTTGAGTCCCGTCGTGGTTTCAATAGACAGAGAAATCGTGTTGGCCTGGACGGAATTGAAGATCAGTGCGTAAGTGACGGAAATTAACACGGCAAAAACACCTGCCCAGAAAGGCGAGCCCAAAGCATTCTTGATGTAGTAAGCAGGGCCGCCCATGAAGCCGCCGCCGGGCTTCTTTACCTTATAGATCTGAGCAAGGGTGGACTCGATAAATCCGCTGGCTGCGCCCAGAGTGGCAATAACCCACATCCAGAAGATGGCGCCGGGACCGCCGGTAACCACAGCGATGGCAATACCGGCAATGTTGCCGACGCCGACGCGGGAGGCTGTGGAAATACAAAAGGCCTGAAAAGGAGAAATGTGTCCTTCAGGCCTCGGAGTGCGGGACCCTTCCAGAACACAGCGGAACATTTCCCTGACGTTAGTGATCTGGACAAAACGAGTGCAAAACGTGAACCAAAGGCCAACGCAGATTAAAAGTCCGATCAGGATGTACGACCAAAGGATGTTATTTAAAGAAGAAATAATTGAAGCGAACCAGTCCATTTGATATTGAAATTAAGCGATTGGAAACGAGAGCGCTCAAGACGTACCTGGTTTGCTTACACTGAGATCAGGGCCGGATGTCTTTTCATCATGACGGTTGTATTGACATCTAAGAGATCTCAAAGAAGAAACCGAGTAGGGCTTTTACATTCCGAAATGCGGAAAAACACTCAGCCTTCCATTCTAATTGTTCGTACCGACAATCAGCGGGAAGGGGCGAAAAAAATCGCAAAAATTTAAAAATTTCGGAATTCGTTAGCGTCTCGGTGAAATTGCTGACCGAAGACAGTCAGAAAATCTTACAGATTTTTATTCGCCGTGCTTTTCGGTGGCATACTCAAAGAATTACTTCAAAAATTTAGTGATACCAGTAAGAAATGAGAACACCGGAATCCCCTAAAACACTCTACGACAAAATCTTTGACGAACACGTCGTCCGAATGGAAGAAGACGGCACTGCAACCCTCTACATCGACCGTCATCTGGTCCACGAAGTGACCAGTGCCCAGGCTTTTGAGGGACTGCGCATGAACAACCGTCCTTTGTGGCGCAAGAGCTCGATTGTGGCCACAGCCGATCACAACACACCGACGACCGGTTGGGAAGCCGGAATGGAGGGCATTACCGATCCGATCTCCAAGCTGCAGGTCACGACATTGGATGAAAACATTCGTCAAAACGGATGTGCGGCGTTTTTCCCGTTCCTGTCCCGCGGACAGGGCGTCATCCACGTTATGGGACCGGAAGAGGGTGCAACGCTTCCCGGCATGACTGTCGTTTGCGGTGACTCTCACACGAGCACCCATGGAGCTTGCGCAGCAATTGCCTTCGGTATCGGAACGAGTGAAGTTGAGCACGTGATGGCAACCCAGACGCTGCTCACGAAGAAAATGAAGAACATTCGCGTGCATGTGGAGGGTAACCTCCAGCCCGGCGTGTTTGCTAAAGACCTTGCGCTCTACATCATCGGCAAGATCGGAACGGCCGGCGGAACAGGCTGCGCTATTGAGTTTGACGGAGCTGCAATTCGTGCGCTCTCTATGGAAGGCCGCATGACGCTTTGCAATATGGCTATTGAGGCCGGTGCACGCTGCGGTTTAGTCGCCTGCGACGATAAGACAATTGAATACATGAAGGGCCGCCCACTGGCTCCGGAAGGCGAGCTTTTGGATCAGGCGATTGAATACTGGAAGACTCTGCACTCCGACGAAGGCGCCAAGTTTGATATTGAAGTCAACCTTCAGGCAGAAGACGTCGTTCCGATGGTCACATGGGGAACTTCTCCCGAGATGGTTGCGCCGATCACCGGCTGCACACCGATTCCCGAAGATCAGAAAGATCCCGTCAAACGCGAGGGCTGGGAACGCGCTTATCAATACATGGATTTGAAGCCCGGCACACCGATTACCTCGATCGCTCCGAACAACGTCTTTATCGGTTCCTGCACGAACGGCCGTATTGAAGACCTTCGAGCCGCTGCCTATGTGGTGCGCAAACTCGGTAAGAAAGTGGCTCCTACGGTTAAACAGGCCCTGGTGGTTCCGGGATCCGGACTCGTCAGAGAGCAGGCCGAGGATGAAGGGCTGGACAAGATTTTTATTGAAGCCGGATTCCAGTGGCGCCGTCCGGGCTGCTCAATGTGTCTGGCAATGAACGCTGACCGCCTCGAGCCGGGCGACCGCTGTGCTTCTACCAGCAATCGCAACTTTGAAGGACGCCAAGGCAATAAGAGCCGCACACACCTTTGTTCTCCGGCCATGGCTGCCGCCGCGGCTATTGAAGGTCATTTTGTTGATGTACGCAAACTTTTCTAAGAGAGGCAGAGATGGAAAAATTTACAGTTCTTCAAGGCATTGTCGCTCCCTTAGACCGCTCTAACGTTGACACCGATGCCATCATTCCGAAACAGTTTTTAAAGTCAATTTACCGCACCGGTTACGGCCCGAACCTTTTTGACGAATGGCGTTATCTGGATAAAGGCGAACCGGGGATGGATCCTGCCACCCGCAAGATCAATCCGGATTTCGTATTAAATCAGCCGCGCTATCAAGGTTCGACGATTTTGCTGGCCCGCAAGAATTTCGGCTGCGGCTCCTCCCGCGAACACGCGGCTTGGGCTCTGACACAGTACGGCTTCAGAGTGGTCATTGCACCGAGCTTTGCCGATATTTTCTATAACAATGCATTTAAAAACGGTTTGCTCCCGATCAGTCTGCCGGAGTTCGTTGTTGATTACCTGTTTGATGAGATCAAAGCAAACAACGGATACCAACTCTCCGTCGATCTGGTCAACCGCGTTGTGATCGAACCCAACGGTAAACGTCATGAATTCGAAGTTCCTGAATTCCGCCGTTATTGCCTGCTGAACGGCTTGGACGATATCGGTATCACGCTTCAGCACGCTGACGAAATCAAGGCATTTGAACAGCAGCGTCTGAACCAGAAACCCTGGCTCGCTAAAACAATTTATTAATCAAACCCAAGAGAAGAAAACCAATATGAAAAAAATTGCAGTACTTGCCGGTGACGGCATCGGTCCCGAGATCATGGCTCAGGCCCTCAAAGTTTTAACCGCGCTGAAGCTCCCTCTGGAATTTGAAGAAGCCTTAGTCGGCGGCGTCGCTTATGCCGCTTTCGGTCATCCGCTTCCTGCCGAGGTTGTTGAACTTGCTAAAAAGAGCGATGCCGTTCTTTTCGGTGCCGTAGGCGACTTTAAGTATGACAGCCTGCCCCGTCATCTCCGTCCCGAACAGGCTATTCTCGGCTTAAGAAAAGCCTTAGGACTTTTCGTGAATCTTCGCCCGGCCATTTGCTATCCGGAACTGACTGCAGCTTCCTCTCTGAAGCCTGAACTTGTCTCCGGCCTGGATCTTCTTCTGGTTCGAGAACTGACCGGTGACGTTTACTTTGGTCAGCCCAGAGGCAAACGCATTAGTCCTGACGGCGCTTTTGCCGGTGCCGAAGAAGGCTTTGACACAATGCGCTACGCCGTTCCCGAAGTGGAAAGAATTGCCCACGTTGCCTTTAAAGCCGCTATGGGCCGCAGCAAACACCTTGTCAGCGTGGATAAAGCCAATGTGCTGGAAACTTCTCAGGTTTGGCGCGACACGATGATCAAGGTCAGCAAAGAATATCCGGAAGTCACCCTTGAACATATGTATGTCGACAACGCAGCCATGCAGCTGGTTAAGGCTCCGAAGAAGATCGACGTGATGGTCACAGGCAATCTTTTCGGCGACATCCTTTCCGATGAAGCCGCCATGCTCACGGGCTCTATCGGTATGCTGGCTTCTGCCGCGCTGAATGAGAAGGGCCAGGGCCTCTTTGAACCGTCTCACGGTTCTGCTCCCGACATTGCCGGAAAGAACATTGCAAATCCTCTAGCTCAGATTTTGTCAGCGGCCATGATGCTTCGTTATTCTTTAGGAATGGAGGAAGCAGCAGTCCGTATCGAAAATGCGGTCAAGAAAGTTCTGGCTCAGGGCTACCGCACCGGAGACATCCGCAGCGAAGGCTGCAAGCTGGTCAGCTGTTCTGAAATGGGGGATGCGGTTGTCGCCGCGCTCTAAAGCAAAGTGAAGCACTACTCAATAGGAGAAACACAAATGTTGAAATTAGGTATGGTTGGCTGGCGAGGAATGGTCGGCTCCGTGTTGATGGACAGAATGAAGCAGGAAGACGACTTTAAGTTTGTCAGCACCACATTCTTCTCTACCAGTAACGCCGGCGGCAAAGCACCGGAAGTTCCTAATTCCGATCCTATTCTGAAGGATGCCGATGATCTGGACGCATTGGCTGCTTGCGATGTCGTCATTTCCTGCCAGGGCGGTGACTGGACAAAAGCCCACTTCAAACCGCTTCGCGACAAAGGCTGGAACGGCTACTGGATTGACGCTGCTTCCACGCTGCGTATGGAAAAGGACGCCATCATTGTTCTCGACCCTGTGAACATGGACGTCATTCAGAAGGGCTTGCGTGAAGGCGTTAAGAACTATATCGGCGGCAACTGCACAGTCAGCTTGATGCTGATGGCCTTGGACGGCCTGATCCGCGCTGACTTGGTCGAATGGATCTCTTCCATGACCTACCAAGCTGCTTCCGGCGCCGGCGCCCCCAACATGCGCGAACTGCTTGAACAGATTGGTGCTCTCTACGGCGTTGTTGCCGAAGATTTGAAGGATCCTCGCTCTGCCATTCTGGCAATCGACCGCAAAGTTACCGAAGAACTTCGTTCTACTGACTTCCCGGACAAAGCTTTCGGTGTGCCTCTTGCCGGCAGCCTGATTCCCTGGATCGACAAAGAAGTCGAACACGGACAGAGCCGCGAAGAATGGAAGGGCGGTGCTGAAGCTAACAAGATTTTGGGCAAACCCGCTATCGGAGAGCCCGGATGCATGCCGGTTGACGGTTTATGCGTTCGTGTCGGATCCATGCGCTGCCACTCTCAGGCTTTGACGATCAAACTGAAGAAAGATGTTTCCTGCGAAGAAATCGAAAGACTTCTTGCCGAAGCCAATCAGTGGGTTAAAGTCATTCCGAACCGTAAAGAAGAGTCTATTCACGAACTGACGCCGGCTAAGGTTTCCGGCACGCTGTCTGTTCCTATCGGCCGTATTCATAAGCTGAACTTCGGTCCGGAATACGTCACAGCCTTCACAGTCGGCGACCAGCTCCTGTGGGGTGCTGCCGAGCCGCTGCGCCGCATGCTGCGTATTCTCGTTGACTTCAAAGCCTAATTGCCGATGAGAGTCGCATTAGGACTCGAGTACGACGGCCGTTCTTTCGAGGGCTGGCAAACCCAGCCTTCCGGACAAACAGTCCAGGATTATCTCGAAGCGGCTGTTGTTCAGTTTACGGGTGAAAAAGTTAAAGCCGTCTGTGCCGGACGCACAGACGCCAATGTTCATGCAACCGGTCAAGTGATCCATCTTGACACGGAGGCCGACCGCAAGGAAATTTCCTGGGTTCGAGGCCTAAACTCCTATCTTCCGACAGAGTGTGCGGTTCGGTGGGCAAAGGTTGTCCCGGATGAATTTCATGCTCGCTTCTCGGCATGCAGCCGGACCTATGAATACTGGATTGTCAACGAACCGGTGCGTTCGCCGATCCTTGCCGGCAGAACCGGCTGGGTCTTCCGCCCGCTCAATGAAAAAAACATGGAAGCTGCAGGACAGTTTTTAGTCGGTGAGCATGACTTTTCAAGTTTCCGAGCCGCGGGCTGCCAGAGTAAGACGCCGGTAAAAAATATCGAATATCTTCATGTATCCCGTCTCGGACGGTTTGTCAAGATCCGTGTTAAGGCAAATGCCTTCCTTTACCACATGGTTCGCAATATTGTCGGCTGTTTGGTTTATGTCGGCACGGGTGCAAGAAGCGTGGACTGGATGGGAGAAGTCTTGGAAGCAAAGAGCCGCCAAGCCGCTGCGCCGACTTTCTATCCGACCGGACTTTATTTGACCGGTGTGGGTTATCCGGAAATCTTTGATTTGCCCCAGCACGGTGCGTCGCCTTTTCCAGGCTGACAAATTTTTGTTAACGATCTCAACGAGCTTGAGTTCAAGCAGAGCGTTCGGATTCGATTAGAATCAACGGATTCAGTAAAAAGAAATTAATTGCACCATGAGTTGGCTCGATAAAGTGCTCCCGAAAATTAGTCGGAGTAACGGCGAAACTGCCAAAAAAGACATTCCCGCAGGTGTATGGACAAAGTGCACCAACTGCGGAACGACGCTTTATGCCCAGGAGCTTCGTGACAACCTTAACGTATGTCCGAAATGCAACCATCACATGCGCGTGAGCGCACGTCAGCGTCTGGATATGATTCTCGATCCTGAAAACCGACAGGAAATCGGTGCTGAAATCCGCCCTGTGGATCCTCTCGGGTTTGTGGACAGTAAAAAATATCCTGACCGCGTCAAGCAGGCTCAGTCTTCCAGCGGGGAAACCGATGCATTAGTCGTACAATCCGGAACCATCCACGCTATGCCGGCTGTCGTTGCCGTTTTTGAATTCGGCTTTATGGCCGGTTCTATGGGTTCCGTGGTCGGAGAGCGTTTTGCCCGCGCTGTTCAGGCTGCTATCGATAATCAGGCTGCGTTTGTTTGTTTTACCGCTTCGGGCGGGGCTCGTATGCAGGAGGGACTTTTCTCTCTGATGCAGATGGCAAAGACCACCGGCGTGATCGCTAAGTTGGCAGAACACAAACTTCCGTTCATTTCTGTCTTAACCGATCCGACGATGGGCGGCGTGTCTGCAAGCTTTGCTTTCATGGGCGACGTCGTCATGGCCGAACCTAAGGCTTTGATCGGTTTTGCCGGCCCTCGCGTGATTGAGCAGACTGTTCGCGAACAGCTTCCGGAAGGATTCCAGCGATCCGAATTCCTGCTTCAGAAAGGCGCCATCGACATGATCGTCGATCGTAAGAACTTAAAGATGGAAATCGCAAAGCTCATTGCACTCTTCCAAAAAGAGTCTTTGGACGCGATTGAGTAGCATTCTCCAGACCGCCTCGGCGGTCTTTTTAATATATCCGCAATGAAATTCGAAACTTTGGATGCGTGGCTTCATCACATTGAAGGGCTGCACGCACAAACCATTGATTTAGGTCTTGACCGCATGGAAACCATGCTCAAGCGTCTGGACATCCGCTTTAAATGCCCCGTGTTTACGGTCGGAGGCACCAACGGAAAAGGTTCTACCTGCGCTTTTATTGAATCGGCACTGTTAGCCGGCGGCTATTCAGTGGGAGTCCATACTTCTCCGCACTTGATTCACTTCAACGAAAGAGTTCGAATCAACGGAGAAGATGCCAAGGACGAAGAGCTGATTCGTCAATTCGAAAAAGTTGAGGCAGCCCGCGAAGACATGACGCTGTCATATTTCGAATACACGCTGCTTGGAATTCTTCTGTTGTTCGCAGAAAAGAATCTTGATGCCGTTGTTTTAGAGATCGGTCTGGGCGGCCGCTTGGACGCCGTTAACACAGTTGAGCCTTCTGTCTCCGTCATTACAAGCATCGGTATTGATCACACGGCTTACCTTGGGACGACTCGCGAATCCATCGGTTGGGAAAAAGCACACATCTATCGTCCGGGTAAGCCGGCAATTTGCGCAGATGCCAATCCTCCGATAACGGTCGAGCAGTACGCAGATAAGATCGGCGCCGAACTCCTGATTATTGGAAAGAACTTCAAGTTTGAACACGTACACGGCAGTAAGACTTGGAATTTCCTAGGTTCAAGAGGCGAACTCAAAGGTTTGCCTCTACCGACAATGCCGGGAGAGCATCAGCTGAGCAATGCTTCGGGCGCGTTTGAAGCACTTCAATGCATGCAGGATAAATTACCGCTTAAGCGTGAAGCCTTTGAGAGCGCTTTGAAGAACACACGTATTACCGGACGCTTTTCAAAAGTCAGAAACGCGCCTGAAGTCTATTTAGACGTCGGGCATAATCCTCATGCCGCCAAAGAACTCGCCAAAACTTTGAGCGAACTTCCGAAGGCGACATGTCAGGCTGCCGTTTTCGGCATGCTTTCCGATAAAGACCGAGCTCAGGTCTGTCAGATTATGGCTTCCAGTTTTGACAAGTGGTATGTCTCCGATTTGCATGGGCCGCGCGGCGGAACGGCAAAGGATCTTTGCGCCATGCTGGGTGAAGCGGGCGTTCCTCAAGAAAAAATCCGGACTTTCAAAACCGTAGAAGAGGCTCTTCAGCAGGCGCTCGAAGAAGCTCAGGAGACTGATAGAATAGTCACCTTCGGTTCCTTTTTAACAGTGGCCTCAGCTATTGAATTTTTAAAGGAAAGAGTCGGACGAAACTAAAAGAAAGGAAGAGCAGTATGCCTTTTTGGAAAAAGAAAGAGCCCGAAATTCCGCAGCCTCATGTGGAACCAGGGATGAGCGCCCCGCAGTCTTCGGAGCCCAACCCTATAAGGTTTTCCGACGAACCGCAATTCGGTACGGTGCATCCTTCGCAAACTGCTGTTCCTCCGACTCGTGTTCGCCAGCCCTCCGACGGTGAGTTTGCGACTCATCCGTCCGCGATTCAGACACCGGTTACTTCGGCCCAAAAGGAATCTTTTGCGACCGTAAGACCGACGCCGGCTACAGCTCAGGAAATGCCGCTGCACATTGAAGAAAATCCTTTTGCCTCGGCTCCCGCTGCAAAAGAATCTCCGACTGAAGTCAAACTCGACCCCGAGACTGTTTCTCAGGCAGCTTCTAATGTTGAGCCTGAAACTGCTGCACCTCAGCCTGAAAAACGCAGTTGGTTTAAACGCGCACCTAAAAAAGACGAGGAGCAGCTTGAAGAAGAGGAGCTTCGCCGTCAGAAATGGATTCATGCGCGCCGCCGATTTGTCGGCACACTGATGCTATTGATGGCTGCCGCGATTGCTATTCCTATTCTTTTCGATAAGGAAGCGCCGCCTCCTGCCGTCACGATTCCGCTTCGGATTCCGAAAGAAAATTCTGTTGACGTAACAAAGATTACGGTTCCGCCGGCGCCTGCGTCAGAAGAAGGCGAAGCTTCGAAAGAAGAACCGAAGGTTCCGCCCGTGCCTGCCGTAAATTCCGGTAAGGGTTCGGCAGCGGCCGTCGCACCAGATGCTTCCGGTACTACAGCGGCGAAGACGCCTGAAGTAAAGAACGATGCTTCAGAGGCAGCGAAGAAGGCGGCCGATGAAAAGAAAGCAGCAGAGGCGAAGAAGTTAGCCGAGGCTAAAAAACAGGCAGAGGCAAAAAAGCAGGCTGAAGAGAAAAAATCTCAAGAATCTTCCGCCCCGAAACTTGCCAAAGGTCAGTACTTTATCCAAGTCATTGCGCTTTCAAACCAAAGCCGCGCTCAAGGCATTGTCGACAAAATGAAAAAGGCCGGAGTTCCTGCCTACCTTTCTCCGATCCAGGCTAAGAGCGGCAAGATTTACCGCGTACAAGCCGGTCCTTTTAAATCGGCTAAGGAAGCAGAAGCTGCAAACGCTAAGCTTGGCTTAGCCGGTTTGAATACAGGTAAAGTCCAGTCAGTGAGGTAAGTGTGGATTTTTCTTCCTTGGGTCTTGGAGAACTTGACTGGGTCTTCGTTGTCATTATTCTGCTCTCTACACTCCTTGGGGCCTCTCGCGGCATGGTCCGCGAAATATTTGCCCTCGTAGGCTGGGTGGCGGCGTTTTTTGTTTCCCTTTATTGTTCTGCCGATTTGGCGGCTGTTCTTCCGTTCCAGGCCCACATGGGTCTCATGACAAGGACATTTGTATCCATTGTTTTGATTGTGATCGGATGCGTATTTCTGGCCGGTTTAGTCGGTAAAATACTGCGCAGTATTCTTGCCTCTGTTTCGATCGGAGCAGAGGATAGGCTTTTGGGTTGTTTATTCGGCTTTCTGCGCGGATTGCTTATCGTCGGTCTGTTGGTGTTTCTCGGCGGAACGACAGAGTTCTTTCCCAAGCAGCTTTGGTGGAAAGATTCTGCGCTTGTGCCGGCATTTGAGAAGGGCATCACTTGGTGCGCTCCTTATATTCCCGACAGCCTGCTTGAATTACGCAAATAACTTAAACTTTAATCCTCGGAGTTAAATACAAATGTGCGGAATAGTGGCGCTGTACGCTTCCGGTCCTGTTAACCAGAGGCTGTACGATGCACTTTTGCTGCTGCAGCACCGCGGTCAAGATGCCGCCGGTATCTGTACAGTTGAAGGACGTCATTTCCATATGCACAAAGCCATGGGCCTTGTGCGCGACGTTTTTAGAACCCGCAATATGCGGGATTTGCTCGGTAACTGCGGTATCGGTCAGGTACGTTATCCGACTCAGGGAAATGCAACGGCTGCGGACGAATCGCAGCCTTTTTACGTCAATGCACCCTTCGGTATCGTCCTGGCTCACAACGGCAATCTGACGAACGCCGAAGAACTTGCCCAGGAACTATATGAACTGGACCGTCGTCATATCAATACGACCAGCGACTCCGAAGTTCTTCTTAATGTATTTGCCAATGAGCTTGCGCTGGCTACTCAAGGCCATCCGCTGGATGAAGAGGCATTGTTCAAGGCCGTCGCCGGTGTTCATAAACGTGTGAAAGGCTCATATGCCGTCGTCTGCATGATCGCCGGACACGGTGTTGTGGCCTTCAGAGATCCGTATGGCATTCGTCCGCTTTGCTACGGCACGACGCTCGGCGAAGACGGTCAGAGCGAATACATGATCGCCAGTGAATCCGTCACACTCGAAGGCAGCGAATTCCAGATTCTGGGCGATGTCCATCCGGGTGAAGCGATTTGGATTGATGAGAACAGAGAGCTGCATAAAAAACAGTGCGCTGAGCATCCGGTTTATTCGCCTTGTATTTTCGAATACGTTTATCTTGCTCGTCCCGACTCTCAGCTTGACGGAATTTCCGTTTACGAGGCTCGTCTGCGACTCGGCGAAAACCTTGCTAAAGAAATCAAAAAGGCGATTCCTTTGGAAGACATCGATGTCGTCATGCCGATTCCCGATTCTTCCCGTCCGGCTGCAGCTCAGTTAGCCAAGACACTGAATCTTCCTTACCGTGAAGGCTTTATTAAGAACCGCTATGTCGGCCGTACGTTCATCATGCCGGGCCAAGCCGTTCGTAAGAAGAGTGTTCGCCAAAAACTCAACGCTATGGCCATTGAGTTCAAGGACAAAAATGTGCTTTTAGTTGATGACTCCATTGTTCGCGGCACAACGATCAAGGAAATTGTCCGCATGGCTCGTCAGAGCGGCGCGAAGAAAGTTTTCATTGCTTCGGGTGCGCCTCCCGTTCGTTATCCGAACGTCTACGGCATCGATATGCCGACAACGGCGGAACTGATCGCCGGCGACAATCGTCCGACCGAACAGATTCGCATTGAAATCGGAGCCGATGCGCTCGTGTATCAGACGATTGAAGGAATGAAGGAAGCCGTAGGCGGACTGAATCCGGAGATCAAACGCTTTGACTGCTCTTGCTTTGACGGCGATTATGTTACCGGTGACATCACGTCGCAGTACATTGCCGAGCTCGAGAAAAAGCGTATAGAAGCAAAAGCGGAAGCGAAAAAAGCCGCTTCTGATGATTGATATCAAATGCAATAATTGAAGAGAAGGCCGAGGAACTGAACTCTCGGCCTTTTTAGTTAATCGCATTGGCTGAATTCGGTAAACTTTCTCTTTTCTAAAGAAAAGACTAAAGCAACTCTCAATATTTGCTCTTCTTGCTCTTGAAGACCGTATTCCTTCCTTTGTAACTGCAAAATTGCTTCATTGAGGAGATCTTTGGCACCATTAGTGGATTTGCAAACCTTAAATTCGAAGACCCAGTACCGGGTGCCAACTTTAACTTCAAGGTCGCTTCTTCCTTTTGAGTTGTGGTGTTCGACTATTGGGCTCAATCCGGCACCAGAAAAGAATACCTGAACGAATGCCCTAATCGATGCTTCATCTCTTATCGGATACTTTTGATAATCGATAGAGCTAAAAAGCTTATTCAAGAGATGAAAGATTGCTTCTACATTTTCTGTTGCGAGCCGGTAGGAAATATTGTCGGCACCTACTTGTTCAACGGTTCGTCCTGCCAATAAACGTTCTGTATAAAGTTGCGCCATCGAGGTCTTGACTTCTTCGTTGGGATAACCAACGTAAGCAGTAGTGCCAACTATATTTTTTAACGTCAAGTAGCCAGCTTGAGTCAGTAGAGCAACATCCGATAAAGTTTTGATGTCGGAAGAACTAGAGAGTTCATTTAAAGCAATGCTTTTCAGGTTCCCGTATTCTTCTGGATGCCTAAGGGCGTGGGACTTCAAATATTCCAGCAATGCATATGGGCGCCCACCGCTTTCAAACCAATAGTTTTTAAAGCCTCTTTCTGGCTCTGCGAAAAAGGAAAGAAGTGACCATGGAGCAAAAACTTTTTTGCTGACAGTTTCTTCAAAACAGAAGCCGTCGTACTGGAAAACTAACTTGTCTAGTAATTGTTCAGAATTGATGTCCGATGCCTTTGCAGAACGATTTAAGTAATCTTTGAAATATTCCACAACCTCTTCGTGGGTATATCCAAGAAGACTACCGTAGCGAGGAGATAAAGAAATATCGGTGAGAGTATTAAGTTCCGAAAAAATACTCGTCTTATTAAACTTTGTAATTCCAGTTAGAAATAAAAAGCGGATAACACCTTCATAATTTTTAAAGCTTGCATAGAGGCGGGAAAGTTTTTTTCGAACAAAATCGAAAAGTTCAGGATTGTTCATACAAACCGTCAACGGAGCGTCGTACTCATCAATGAGAACGACGACAGAGTTGGACGGCTGTAATCCCAGCCAGTAGATAAATGAAGAGAATCCCCCAAAATTTTTATCCTTTGGAAGGGTAACTTCGCTCTGAGCCATCAAAATCTCAAAGTATTCGTCTAAGAGGACAGAAAATTCTTCTTCACTGGAGAAATCTTTTAAGTTGGAGAAGTCCAGTCGGATAACTTTGTAAGTTTTATCTTTCCAAAGTTTTTCAATCGCCAGCCCTTTGAAATCTCTCGTTCCATATTTGAAAAGTGATTCAAAGGTAGAGACCAAAAGCGACTTACCGAAACGCCTAGGCCGAGCAAGAAAAACTTTTTCAAAGGTGGTGATAAGTTCATAGAGCAGGCCAGTCTTGTCTACGTAAATTTTTTCCAACTCTCGTAACTTATGAAAATCAGACACACCTAACGGCAGTTGGGAAAAAGTTTTTCTTTCCATACTATCCTCTTAAACCGACTCTGAGGTGACACTTTTCGTGAAAGCTGCGTCCAGAAAAGATCCGGACTTATTCGCAATATTTTCTCCAAGGCTAACCTGAATAAGTCTAACAAGCAATACCTCAAACCAGACGTGCCCAAAGAAGAACAGTTAAGATTCTTTGAAACTTTCGGATGCCTCTTTCTGTAGTTAAAGCGTTGCTCATTGGAGGTGAAACTACTTACTATCAATGTTAAATCAACAGAGTTCGACAAAGCCCAGTTGGCCAGGATAAGCTGGGCTTCAGGAGAGGTAAGGATTGAATTTCGGAGGTGCTTTCTCAAACTCATCAACAAAATTAGAGAGAATCTGAGCAAAGGTCCGAGTTCAGAAACCGCGGGTCGTCGCTTCAGATGGTACCAAGATGGCGTATATCGCTTTACGGTCTACAGAGACTTCCTTGATGCGCAGCATGACTTCGCTTCCCACTTGGAAGTTACTCGTGTGCCGCATGTTCAGAAGGAAGATCAGCGTTTCATCCATCTTGAGGTAGTTTTCTGATACCTCGTGCAGTTTGCCGTGAAGGATGCTGCCGTGGCGAGCAACTTCCTGCCAGTCCGGTGATTCTTCACCTGCCATACGAATCACTTCTTGCGGACTCATGATGCGGGCAGGGCGCCGAAGCCACTGCTGAGCTTTTGCGACGGTGTTAGGAATTGGCAGTCTTCTGGCAGTAGAAGGGTTTCTTTCTCCGGCAGAAATGCCGGGTGCGACAGGTGAAGCGGTACCTGTCCTCGGAAAAGCTAAAAAGATGGCGCTAAGCGCTAACGCACGGATTCCGAACGTCGGATCCAACTGGGCAGCGAGGGATTTGTGAGGTTGAAGAGACTCATGTTTTGGCTGAATTTCGGCCGCAGAGAATTCCCGAATCTCGGGCGCTTCCCAGGCTTGAACAATCGATGCGAGTAGAAGAGCCGGCAGCAGAGAGAATACTTTAAGTTTTGTCATATCAGCTCCTTGCCGATGGTTCGAAGTTTGTTCTAATAATTTGTAAGTTTTATTTCGAACAATTACATTCTAATTCGGTAGCAAAGAAATTGTCTGACAATTTCGTAGGGGTTTATCTGCTTCGGGTTTTCCCATTGACTTTCCGTGAAAGAGGTATCTATCTAGTCTTGAAATGAGCGAAAGACAACCACACTCGCACCTCCGACAACGATACTTATAAAAGTTACACATATATTTACCGTATTTACAAAAAAGCATTTCTGCCGCTTTCTAGGTGGTACGGGGATTAGAAGAAGAGGTACAACGTGACAAAAAACTATTTCAGCCGATATTCGATGCTAACTGCCGCTGTGCTTTGCGGAGTTCTGGCTTTAAGCGGATGCGACAAGGGAAAAGAAGGTCAGGCGGGACGAGGTCCGAGCCCGGTTTCAGTGGTAAAAGTAACGCGGCATGACGTGCCCGCGGATATGACGTGGGTCGCTAAAACAGAAAGCTCTCGAGCGGTTGAAATCTATAGCCGTGTCAACGGTTTCTTGGATGCCAGAAAATACACCGAAGGCGGTATGGTAAACGCCGGAGATGTGCTTTTCATGATGGATAAAAAGCCCTTTGAGGTTCAGCTCTCCGAAGCTTTGGCTTCTCTGGACTCAAGTCTCGCTGCCCACGAAGTGGCAAAGAGAAATTTGAACCGTATTCGTCCTCTGGCCAAACTTAAAGCACTGAGCCAGACCGACTTGGACCAAGCCATCGGTGACTTCCAGACCACTGCCGCAGCTGTGTCCAACGCTAAGGCGCAAGTAGAAAATGCCAAACTCAATCTTTCTTACTGCACGATCACTTCTCCGGTGACCGGCTACGCCAGCTCCGCGCTTCAGACAGACGGTACTTACATCAATATGAGCAACTCCCATCTTGCGACGGTCTATACGATGTCGCCGATGTGGGTAACGTTCTCCATGTCCGAAAACGAAGAAGCCAAGATCAACCAGGAAGTGAAAGAAGGCATACTTCGCCGTCCGGAAAACCATGACTACGAAGTCCAGTTGGAACTTGCCGGCGGCGAGATCTATCCGATTAGCGGACGCGTGACATTTTCGTCCCCGAACTTTAATCCGAGTACCGGAACATTTGAGCTCCGTGCATCTTTTGAAAACCCGAACAATCAGTTGAGACCTCAGCAGTATGTGCGCGCAATTGTGAAAGGGGCCACTTACGTCAATGCAATCGTCGTTCCTCAGATTGCGGTACAAGAAGGCAGTAAGGGCCACTTTGTTTGGGTCATCACCAAAGACAATAAAGCTCAGTTCCGTCCGGTCGAAGTCGGCAGCTGGATCGGCAACGACTGGCTGATTAAGAACGGCCTGGATGAAGGAGACAAGGTGGTAACCGAAGGCATGATGCTTTTGGCCAGCGAAGCTCCTGTGAAGATTGTCAAAGAAGTGGACCAGAAATCTTCTGCTGACGACAAGGCTAAGAAGTAATAGGGGGCCCGTATGTTCTCGAACTTCTTTATTAAGCGACCGATTTTCGCCATCGTTGTTTCGTTGGTGATTGTGATCTCCGGTCTGATTTCTATGTTCCAGCTGCCGATTGAGCAGTATCCGAACATGGCGCCGGTGCAGATTATGGTCACAGCTACTTATCCGGGCGCAGATGCCAAGACAGTTGCTGAAACGGTGGCTGCTCCGATTGAAACACAGGTCAACGGTGTCGATAACATGATTTATATGACGAGCTCCTCGTCATCGACCGGCACCATGATGCTGACTGTCTTCTTCGATATCGGTACCGATCCGGATATTGCGCAGGTGCAGGTGCAAAACCGTGTCAATATCGCACAGCCGTACCTGCCGAACGAAGTCATTCAAAACGGCCTTCAGATTGAAAAACGATCTTCATCTATTCTGATGCTGATCGGTATTTACGGTACAGGCGACCGTTATACCCGCGATTACATTAATAACTACGCCAACGTTTACGTCCTTGACGCGATTAAGCGTGTGAAGGGCGCCGGTCAATCTGCCGTAATGGGCAACGCCAATCAGGCAATGCGTATTTGGCTGAACCCGGACCGCATGGCTTCTCTGGGTATTACAACCTCCGATATTAATAACGCTGTCGCAAATCAGAATAAGCGATTTGCAGCAGGCAACATCGGCGCGGCACCGTCGGTTCCCGGAACAATTCAAACCTTCCCGGTTCTTGCTCCGTCTCCATCGGTGGATCCGAAGGGATATGAAAACATCATCATTCGTTCAAATCAGGATCAAAGTGCCATTGTTCGTTTGAAGGACGTTGCAAGTGTCGAACTCGGTTCTCAGAGCTACGATGTGTCGTCCAATATGAACGGTATGCCGACAAGCTACATTGCGGTTTATCAGCAGGCCGGTGCGAATGCTCTGGATGTGGCGACGAATGTTAGAAAGACATTGGAACAGCTCAAGGCAAATTTCCCGGAAGGCTTGGATTACAAAGTCGCTATTGATACGACCGAGTTCGTCCGTATTTCTATCGATGAAGTGATTAAGACGCTGTTTGAAGCTGTGCTTCTTGTGATCGGTGTGATCTACATTTTCTTGCAGAGCTTCAAGTCGACGGCGATTGCTTGTACAGCCATTGTGGTTGCCTTGACGGGTACCTTCGTCGGTATGCTGGCCCTAGGCTTCACCATTAACTTGCTGACCTTATTCGGCTTGGTCCTGGCGATCGGCTTGGTGGTGGACGATGCAATTGTGGTTGTGGAAAACGTCGAGCGAAACATGTCCGAAAAAGCCATGAACCCGGTCGACGCGACGATTTTGGCTATGTCCGAAGTGTCAGGCCCGATTATCGCTACCGTGCTGGTGCTGGCGAGTGTGTTCGTTCCGGCAGCTTTCATGGGCGGAACAACCGGTATGCTCTACAAGCAGTTCGCCATCACGATTGCAATTTCCGTGGCCATTTCCGGCTTCGTCGCCTTGACACTGACCCCGGCACTGTGCGCGGCTTGGCTGTCGCATGAAGAACCGAAGACACACGGATTCTTCTTCCGCTTCAATCAGATGTTCGGACGTCTGACAGTGAAGTACGGCGAATGGACTCGTGCCTTGTTCCGCAGAACACTGCTCGTCATCATTCTGTTTGCCGGTATGGGCGTTGCGATTTTCCAGATGTTCCGCGTGCTCCCGACCGGCTTTGTGCCGAGTGAGGACCAGGGTTACGTTCTGGCGGCCATCATGCTTCCTTCCTCTGCGAGCCTGCAGAGATCTACAGAAGCGATGGACACCATCGAAAAAGCTCTGGATCCGGTCAAGGGCATTATGACGAAGAACTCCATCGGCGGCTTCTCCCTGCTTGACGGCGGTATGAAGACCAATGCCGGTACGTTCTTCATGACCTTAGATCCTTTTGAAGAGCGCTATAAGAATTCGGAAACTGCAAAAGAGATGAGTGCGGATGCGATTATGCAGCAGATGCAATACCGCGGCATGGCTTCTCAGATGCAAGCTTTGGTGGTTCCGATTAACCCGCCGGCGATTCCGGGCTTAGGTACCACAGGCGGTTTTGAATTCTGGATTCAGGACACCGGAAGCGGCACACCTCAGCAGTTGGGCGATGTCTTGAACAACTTCCTGCAGAAGGCCCGTCAGCGTCCGGAACTGACAGGACTCACGAGCACTTATAACGCCAACAATCAGCAGCTCAAGATTAACTTTGACCGAGATAAGGCTCAATTATTAGGCTTAAGCACAGCAGATGTGTTTAATACACTGCAAAGCCAGTTTGGTTCAGCGATTTCCAGTCAGTTCAGCCAGTTCTCCCGTGTTTGGTTCGTGATCATGCAGTCCGAGCCGAAATATCGTGCAAAACCGGAAGACATTGACAAACTGTATGTCCGCAACACGGACGGCGAAATGATTCCGTTAAGTTCCGTTATTACGACGGAATATACCAACGGTGCAACTTCGCTGCCGCACTACAACGGCTTCCCCGCTGCACAGGTGATCGGCAATGCCGCTCCGGGCTACTCTTCCGGTCAGGGCATGAAGGCCTTGGAAGAAGTCGCAGCCGAAGTGTTGCCTCCGGGTTACACCTACGGATGGACCGGTATCAGCTACGAACAGCAAAGTTCGGGATCTTCTTCCGCAATTGTGTTCGGTTTCGGTCTGCTGCTGGTGTTCCTAGTGCTGGCTGCACAGTATGAAAGCTGGGCACTTCCGGGTTCCGTGATTCTGGCGGTTCCGTTCGGCGTGATCGGAGCTTTGCTGGCAACCTGGGCCCGCGGCCTGGAAAACGACGTTTACTTCCAGATCGGTATGCTGGTGATGATCGGTTTGGCGGCAAAGAACGCGATTTTGATTGTGGAATTTGCGGTTGAACTTCGTCACAAAGGTATGGACTTGGTGCGAGCCGCTATCGATGCCGGCGAACTTCGTTTCCGTCCGATTATCATGACGTCTCTGGCGTTCATCGGCGGTACTTTCCCGCTGGCTATTGCGACCGGCGCCGGCGCGGCCTCCCGTCATTCTCTGGGTACCGGTATTGTGGGCGGCATGATCGGTGTGTCTACGCTGGCTCTTCTGTTCGTGCCGATCTTCTACGTCTGGTTTGAAGGCTGGGCCGAACGCTCCGGTGCTAAGAGCGCTTTGAAACTCGCAGCCAAGCTCTCTTCCAGAAATATTCCGATTACCGACAAGCTTCGTTCCGCTATTCTCCGCGGACCGGGTACTGTTTATGATCCGAATGCAACCGTAAAAGTTTCTCCGACCGGCGAACTTACGATTACCAACTCTCCGGGATTTAACCCCGAAGGCTTGGAAAACCAGGATATCGGTATCGGTGACTTGACACCGCAGGAACAGCAGGCGAATGTGAAATCCGCTGACGAGCTGACCGATCTTGAAAGAGATAAGAGCATTAAGAGCGACAAGACAGAAATTACGAAAGTTGAGCTTGCCGCCAATGAAGCCTCCCAAAAGGCAGCTGATGCTTCTCAAAAAGCTGCGGATGCCGATAAGAACAAAGGAGAAGGCAAATGATGAATCGACGCACATTTCTAGCAGCGGCGGTTAGCGCCGCAATGCTGACGGGCTGCGCGGTCGGTCCCGACTATAACCGTCCTTATGTTCCGGTTCCAAAGGACTACCGACACGTTCGCGGTGAAGAGACGGATGTCAATCTTTTGAAGGCGAGATGGTGGACTGAGTATCACGATCCCAACCTTGACTTCTTCGTCTCTAAAGCGATTGCCAATAACCGCACGCTTCAACAGACGATGGCCAACGTTGAGAGGGCCGCAGCGGCTCTGACAACGGCCCGAGCCAATCTCTTCCCGCAGCTTAATTACTCAGGCGACCTTGGAAAATCGAAGGCCAGCCTGAATACTCCGACCGGGGCTGCAATGGGAGACAAGCCGATCAAGAGCTACGAAGTCCTCGCAACAGCTTCTTGGGAAATTGACTTGTGGGGCAAGATCAGACGTCAGACCGAGTCTGCTCAGGCCAGCTTGAGAGCGACGGAAGCGGCTCATCGGGCAGCGATTTCTTCTGTTATCGGTTCAGTGATCAGTACTTATCTTTCGATCCTGATGACCGAAGAGCAGTACAAGATTGCTGAGGAGACTGCGGAGAGCTATCACAAGACTTACCAGCTGTTCCTCTTGAGATTTAACCACGGCAACGTTTCAGAGATGGAAGTTGCTCAGGCTTGGTCGCAATGGGAAAGCGCGATGGTCCAGATCCCGCAGATTCGCCAGAACCGCACGGAGCTGAAGAATTCGCTTTCCATTCTGACGGGTGTTCCGGTTGAGGACTTTCCGAAACCCAAAGCATTGGATGAACTGGACGTACCGGATGTTGTTGCCGGGATTCCGAGTCAGTTACTGGAAGAACGTCCCGACGTGATTCAGGCAGAAGAGCAGCTTAAAGCTGCCAACGCCGATATTGGTGCGGCTAAAGCACTTTACTTCCCGTCGATCTCTTTGTCCGGGGGCCTCGGCTTTTCCAGTGACCAGCTGAGAGAGTTGTTCAAGGGTCCGTCTAAAGTTTGGCAGTACGCCGGCAATATCAGCGGACCGATCTTCCATTGGGGCGCAGTAACCGCCGGCGTCCGCAGCGCGGAAGCCCAGCAGAAGGCATTGTTGGCAGCTTATCAGTTAGCAGTCTCAACAGCCTTTGCCGATGTGGATAACGCTTTGAGTCGCCGCCAGAACGTGATTGAAGAACTTCGCAGCAAGCGGAGTCTGGTCATGAGCTTGGAAGATTATTCTCGTTTGGCTAACGCTCAGTATCAGGGCGGCTACACGGGCTACTTCACGGTTTTGCAGGCCGAGCAGTCTCTGCTGCCGCAGCAGATTTCGCTAGCCGAAGTGAAGTCTCGCGCTTTGAACTCGGTTGCTCAGATCTATCAGGCTTTGGGCGGTGGCTGGATCGACCAGGCTTTGATTGAAGAACAGCAGGCCATTCGAGAAATCGAAGAAGCGGAAAAGCTCAAAAAACAATCTCCGGCTGCAAACCAAGCTGAGCCTGCGCCAAAACCCGTTGACGGCGAACCTGTGAAACTTGATACGGCGAAACAGCAATAGTTGAAGCATTAGAAAACAGAGACGGCGAGTGCGATTTTGACTCGCCGTTTTTTACGCCTGAAAAAGGCGAAAAAAAATCCGACGCCGCGCGGCGCCGGATAAGCAAATGAGTTTTAAATGAAGGAGCTCTGCCGTGACATAGGAGGAAAACACGGTGGCTACAACTTCATCTCATGCAACACCAAAATCTTTCATCCCCTTCAAATGAAAGACTGTGAAGACCCAAATCGATGTCTTCAGGGCGGTAATCTACACGCATTGCTCAAGTAATACAGTCAGAAATTGTGTTAGTTGTGAAGTTTTGTGTCGATGAGACCCCCTTGAAAGAAAATGAAAACTTTTGCGCAATATCGAAGCACTTTGAGCTTCTTGCTCCGGGAAGTTAAATCAAGTTCAGCTTGGGATGATTGAACTCGATTCAAGGAGTTTATGGGGTTTTCTGCCTATGAGATTGCACCAGTGCAGTCAGTTGGGAAAAGCCCCAGCTGAGAATTTAGTGCTTCAGCAATGCAAATTAGCGTTTGAAGGGTAGGCTTTCGGTCTTCCCCGAACGTTTGTTCAACATTCTTTAGGTTGCCACCCGACCCTTGCATCGCTCTAACCGGCTTTGATCTAAGGACTGATTCGACAGCACTGACGATATGGTCAGTGTCTCTCGAAGAAAAGGCTTCATTCAGAAACAGAAGGACGTCTTCCTTCGTTTCTAAGTACTCAGCGGCATCAAAGTTTTTTAGGTTTTGGTAATTAATCATTGTTCGGGTTTTGATCTCTGCAATTTTTTGATAACGTCGGATGGAACGACCATGTTTCTTTCAGAAACGGAATAAGTTTTCTAAGTCAGGAATCTTCCTCCCCGGGTGCTTTAGAAGCCATACAGGAGCGTTTGGAAGATGCTATTCTCCCAGTATTTGAATCAAGCTGCCGCTCTTCGTTAATGACTCTGCCGCCCAAAGAGGAATGCGAAGTGCAATACCTAAACCTTCAACTGCAGCACTGATCATTGCTTCATCAGAATTAATTCTGATCTGAGGTTCCACAGTAATGGTGATACTTTGAAGAGGTCCTTGCAAAAGAACTTTCTCGCTCTTCGAATGGATTAGAGGCAGTTTTTCTAACTGAGCAGGAACCGTGATTCTTTCTCTAAACGTTTCTTTGCAGGTATGGGCAACGGATACGGAGAAGTCTTAGGCATCATTATCGCAGCAGGTGTTTTTGCCGCCGGCTTGAAGGCATCCGGTCTCATTGCCGTCTTCATTGAAGTGCTTCGCGGATCAAACGAAATTGCTCGCTGGGGCGGGTCTCTTGGACCATTTGTGATGGGTGTCATCACCGGGTCGGGAGATGCTGCTGCATTTGCTTTTAACGAAGCGGTTACGCCGCATGCCCCGAGTTTCGGTATGGCTGTTCCGACGCTGGGAACTATGGCTGCTTTGGCCGGGGCGCTTGGCCGAATGATGAGTCCGATTTCAGGTGTTGCCATCGTGATTTGCGGCCTTGCTGGAGTCAGCAATCCGATCGAACTGACGAAACGTCTGGCAATTCCGATGATTATTGCCGTCATCTTTGTTGCATTAGCTATGGTTTAGGAGAACATCATGGATTACGTCAAAAACGAAGTAAAACTCAGAAGAGAGCTTCATCAAATTCCTGAGCTTGGTTGGGGCGAATTTTGCACAACCGCCAAAATTTTGGAGACAATTGAACCGCTTGGTTGGAAGACGTATGCCGGAGTTGAGCAGGTCGGCCTTGATGCGGTTATGGGAAGACCGGAAGACTTTGTCGAAAAAAGCAAACAGAGGGCTCTGGAAGAAGGTGTCGACCCGAAACTCATCGAGAGAATGCACGGCTACACGGGTACTATCGCGGAATTAGATACCGGCAAACCGGGTCCTGTCACGGGTCTGCGTTTCGATATTGACTGCGTCGGTGTTGAAGAAACAGACCTCAAAGACCATCTTCCGAACAAGGAAAACTTCAGATCTCGTCACGCAGGTGTCATGCATTCCTGCGGACATGACGGCCACACGGCCGTAGGTCTGACCATGGCGCAATGGATCGTTGATCATAAAGATCAACTGTGCGGAAAGATTAAGCTGATTTTCCAGCCGGCGGAAGAAGGCGTGAGAGGAGGTGCGGCTCAAGCAGCTTCCGGCCTCTTAGACGACGTCAACTATCTGTTAGGAGCTCATCTGGCAATGATGTGTCCGACCGGTGAAGTCTGTGTCTATCCGGAAGGTGTCCTCTGCACGACTAAGTTGGATGTTCGCTTCAAAGGTCGTCCGGCTCACCCGACAATGAGTCCTCACCTTGGAAGGAATGCTTTGGCCTGTGCTTGCACGTGTGTATCTGAGCTTCTTGGCATGGCTCGCCATGGAAAAGGTATCGGCTGCATTAACGTAGGAATGATGCAAGCCGGAGAAGGCAGAAATGTCATTCCGGTACATGCCCAGGTCCAATTAGAAGTACGCGGGGAAACAGCCGAAATCAACGATTTCATGGTAGATCAGGCCAATCGTATCGTTAAAGGTACAGCCTTGGCTTACGACGTTGAGTATGAAGTTGAGAAAGTCGGTGAGGCCGGTGAACTTAATAATGATCCGGAACTGGCAGCTATGGTGACGGAAGTTGCCGGAAGCCTTCCGAGCTGTGAACGCGTTGTACAGCACAAGAAGCTTGGATGCTCTGAGGATTTCACGATGCTCGCAACCCGCGTGAAAGCTGCAGGAGGCAAGAGCGAATTTTTTGTAGTGGGTGCCGACAGAACAGCAGCGCACCATCAGAGAGAATTTGATTTTGATGAGAAAGGGCTCGAAACAGCTTTCGGTATTTTCAAAGGCTGTGTGATGAAACTGAACGGAATCTAATCCTCTAAGCCACCTCAAAACCATAAAGCAACGGGCTCGATAATCGAGCCCGTCTTAGCACCTTCTAAAAACTAGCGATTACTTGTGCGCTTTTTTGATGGCAGCCGAGGCAGCGTCAGCGGCGTCAACACCGGAGATGATTGCCCAGGAGTTCATCATAGCGGTCATGGAGTCGGCACCGTTAGCACCGCCGACCACGCAGCCTGCACCATAGAGGCCCGGGATGGGTTTGCCGCCTTTACCCAGGATCTGCATGTTGGCGTTGGCTTTCAGGCCGCCGAGCGTTGTCGCAAAGCGAGGCTTCTGTTCAACAATGTAGAACGGCGGCTTAATCAGTTCCTTCGGATCTTTACGGTTGAACTGAGTATCCTTGCCGGCTTTAGCCATTTCATTCCACTGTTTAACAGTGGCTTCGAGGCCTTCCGGATTGATACCGATTTCTTTGGCTGCTGCGGCTAAACTGTCGGATTCAACCATGACAGGTTTGCCGTTGTTCTTGATGTTGAGCCATTCGCGAAGAACTTTTTCATCCGGAACGAGCTTGTCTTCGATACTCTTGGCCAGATAGCGCTTGTAGCCGGTTTCGTCCATTACCAAGTACATGATCTTATCGGGCTGAGCAACTGTAATGTCGGTCAATTCGCCCAAAGAAGCACGTTCATTGATGATACGTTTGCCTTGACTGTTGACATAGATGGCACCGGTGTCGTTAATCGTGGCTGTGGAGCTGGCGGTTGCAGCTAAACCATGATGAGGAACGGTTTCAACGCCTTGCGGGTAGACCTTCACGAGGTCCATGTTGATGTTTTCTGCACCGATCTTGCGAGCCATTTCATAGCCTTGACCTGCGTCGCTGTCTAGCCCATAGAAGAGGTAGCCATTCAGTGTCTTCGGAAGCATGTCGGTCTTAGCACCGAAACCGCCGGAAGCCAGAATGGTTTCTTTGGCATTGATGGTGATCTTGTCGCCGTCGGAATTGACAGCATGGATACCGTCAACACGTCCGCCTTTGTAAATCAAGGAAGTAGCGCGTGTTTCCATCAGGATCTTGCCGCCGTGATCCGTGAAGATACGGGACATCGTTCTGATGAAGTTGGGAGAGCGGCCTTCGACGCCAAGCTGACGGGAAGCGGAGTGGTCAGGATACTGAGTTGCGGCAGGACCGTAAGGAATCTTGAGGTCGTCGATCAGCCAATCCACGACGGAGCCGGCTTTTTCGGTAACCATCTTGACGAGGACCGGGTCATTGCGGTGTTTGCCGACATGCATGATGTCTTTGTAGGCAAGGGCAGGAGAGTCCTTGGTTTCATGCATGACTTCGCGCTGATAGCGGGAACCCGTTGCAATCAGCGTACCGGCATTCAAAATCGTATCGCCGCCGAGGTACGGCATTTTTTCAATCAGGATTGTGGGATTGCCGTTTAACTGAGAACGGACGGCTGCGGCCATACCGCTGGCGCCGGAACCGACAACGACAACAGCTGTTTTGTAGCTGACATCAATGTTGGAAGCGGGTTTCTTAATCGGAGCTTTGTAGAACTCGCTCGGTGTACCGCCGGCCGCTTTGACTGCGTTGGTGGCGGCAGCCTTAATAGCCATGGAAGTTAAGGAAGCGCCGGCAACGTTGTTTACGCCCAGAGACTGGCGAGCAACGATTTCAGCTGGAATACGTGCAATCGCAGCATCGCCGATCATGGCGGATTCGCCGGATTTCACGACTTTAACGTTTGCAATTTTTCCGGCTTTAATCGTAACGGCAACGGTGACAGGGCCGTTTTTGCCGTTGGCTGTTCCTTCAAAAGTACCGTCCTGAATAGCGGCCTGTGCGTAAGATGCAACGGCCATAGAAACAGCGACGGAAGTCAGCAATGTCTTAAAAATCATTGAGTTATCTCCATTGGTGCGGTTGTTAACTGTGTCGAATTGTAAATGATTTAGATAAAAATAGATAGAATTTCTTACGTATTTCCACTTAACTATTACGAACACCCCCTTGAGAGACAAGGTAACTAATTAAAAATCTTGAGAAAAATTTTTCAGCCGTTTTGATTAATACGGGGGATGAAAAATGGATATGTTTCTTCGGAATTTTTTCTTCAAACAACTGGAGTATGTGCCTTCCTATTTTGGGGCTCGTAGGAATATGGGGTTTCTACCTATTGTAGTATCGTCGAGTTTGGTTGGTTTGGTATTACTTAGGTTTTGAAGATGCGGTTACATACCGAAAATTCGTCAGTCCGATTTATTGCGATCAGCTTGCTTGTTTTTCTGGCTGTCAGTTTTGTGGGATATTGGTACTGGAGTCCGTACTACGCTGCCGATCAAATCAAGAATGCTGTAGAGTCAGGCGACACAACAAAGATGAGTAAGTTCATCGATTTTCCCAAAGTCAGACTAAACATCCAGCGCCAAATCAATAACCAAATTGATATCAAGCTGCAGGAATTCCAACAGATGCCCGTCAGCAGCCACAACCAGATAGACCTGTATTCTTTCCAGCTCGTTGACCGCCTTGTCCGCGACCTCATTACAGAAGAAGGGATTGCTGCATTGATCAGCGGAAAGAATAAATTGAGCAAATACGCTTCTCACGAAGAACACGGCCAACTGAAAGACGTCGTACCTCAGGTTAAGGATGATGAACCCTGTGATGTCGAGGTCGAAAAGAAATACGGCGACGATTTCAACCGCTTTTACGTGACTTTGACCGGTAAAGATGAACCGGAGGATAAGGTTCTCATTACGCTTTCGCGTGAAGGATTTTTCTTCTGGCGCGTCACAAACGTTCTTTTGCCGTTTGGCGCTTAATTTCAGAACTTGTCTGCACAAGATCATAGGCAGCAAGAATTAGCGGAAATCTGGCTTTTAGGGCATTTTTTGATTGCTTGACTATTGTCTTCAAACGCACCAAACTAACTTCACCTTGCTGATGTGAGACGCTAGGCTGGGAAAGTTTCCGTTTCCTTGTCTGTTCTGTTAGTTCTAAGCTATACCTTCGTGCAGAAAGTGCGTCCATGGTTTGATGAGCTCCTGCCGATCTGAAATTTTCAAAGGAAGTTAAATGCCGTTTGTTTTTGCTCAAGCTTGTGTTCCGGCGGTTCCCGTCTGGGGCGAAAAAGATCAATATTTTCCGATTCATCGTGTTTACGCAATCGCCGGTAATTATGCTGATCATCTAGCTGAATTGGGCCGAGAAGAAAAGACGGAACCGGTGTTTTTTACAAAACCTTCTGACGGCCTTGTGGTTTGTAGAGAAGGCAAGAGTGCAGACATACCTTATGCACGAGAGACGGATTCACTTTGCCTTGAAGTTGAACTCGTTGTTGCTATCGGCAAAACCGCGCCGGAAACGGGCTTTGTGACTCCCGAGGAAGCCGAGGAATATGTTTTCGGTTATGCCGCAGGTGTTGAGTTCACACGCCGCAATTTCCAGAAAGCTGCCCGCGAAAATCGTCAGCCTTGGGAAAAAGCCAAATGCTTCGACGACTCGGCGCTCATCACTGAAATCAGAGAAAAACATCGCATGCCCGACATGGATCAGGCAACTCTTTGGCTTTATGTCGACAATCAGGAAAGACAAAGAGGCAATACGAACCAGATGATGCACAGCATCCCTGAGCTGGTATCCGAAATTTCTAAATATTGGCGTTTGACGGCAGGAGACCTGATTTACACAGGAACTCCGAAAGGAAGCGGCCCGATTGATATCGGACAGAGTTTTGAGGGCGGTGTGAACGGCGCCGGAAAGTTCGCGGGTAAGATTGTTAGTCGTTAAGATAAGTTTTAGAAACAGTCAAGGCTAGTTCGGTGATTTCCGTCCTAGCCTTTCGTTATTTTTGCTTATGAGCAAAGTTTGCTGAATTGCTGCTGGCCTCTCTCATTGTAAGTAATGGCGAAATTGCCTTGACGCACAGTCACTGAGCTTCCCGTATATCCCAAGAGCGTCCCAAGTTTGCCAAAAAGCATGACTCCTTTTTCGTTGTAGACGCAAACGAATTTGCCTTGTTGTACAGCGCTTCCAATTGCCATTTTCTTCTCCTCGCTTTCTAAAATTCCGGAGACTTCTTAAGGAATCCCCCTGCCGGTATTCTAGTTCGGAGAGAAGAAGAAAGAAAAGACTATTGGCCGGCGGAAAGCGGTGTGACTGTCTCTTTGATTCCGTTGATGTTTCCGGCGATGCTGCTCGGCTGAGGCTTCAAATGTGGCGGAAGAAGTTTTTCTCCGTCGATCAAACCTTTCTTGCCCATCATCTCTGCAATCGCTGACCCCAGCTCAGCCACAGCGCCGGCGTAAAAATAGCTGCTGTTGTATCGGAGAACCGCGGTGAAGTTTTTAGTTCCGACTCGGTAAAGCTTTTCAAAATCAACAGAACCCGGCAGATAGAACGGATAGTCCACAATGAACACGGGCATATTGCCGGCAAAGCGATCTGCATTGTCTAACGGTTTAACGCCGTTATTGATCAACTGGTTCCAGGTAAAGCGAGGATTAGTGCCACCCCCGAACTTAGCAGCCTGAGCCGGAGAGATATCAGCTTCAATTAACATCGGCAGGCCTTCGACCCAGCCATGTTTGCTCAGGTAGTTGGCGATAGAGCCGATGGTATCGGCGGTCGAATGATTGATGTCGATCTTTCCGTCACCGTCAAAGTCAACACCGAAACGTTTAATAGAGCTCGGCATAAACTGAGGAAGACCGACAGCACCGGCATAAGAGCCTTGAACCTCAAAAGGCTTTAGGTCGTTGTTGTAAAGAATGACCAGGAATTCCTCAAGCTCTTTCTTAAAGAAATCAGCTCTGCGCTTGTAATCAAAACTCAATGTGACCAATGAATCGAGGACTTTCCAGCTGCCGGTGTTTTCGCCGTAGCGGGTTTCTACACCAATGATACCGATGATGACGGCCGGGTCCACATGATAGATTTCTCGGGCGCGCTCTAAGTAGACTTCATTGTCTTTCCAGAACTGGACGCCTAAGTTCAGGCGATGGGCACCAAGGAAGATATTGCGGTATTTTTCCCAGTCCTTGCGGGTGTCTTTAGTACCCGGCTTGGCGCGTTTCGGTGTCATCAGACGTTCGATTTTGGGTTGGTAAGTCGCCTGATCCAAGATGGCGGCGACCCAATTCTGATCGAGCCCGCGGCGTTTGCAGACGTCTTGAATGAATTTTTTAACTTCAGGTCTTCTGCTGTAGGGCATTGCCTTCTCAGCGGAACTTGAGGACATGGATTGTGCCAATGCCAAACCGGAAAAAGCGGCGAGCCCTGAAATACCTGAAATAAGAATTGATCGTCTGAGCATATAACGCCTCCTAAGTCCTACTAAGATTACCTGAATTTGCTCCGAATTGTACGGACAAGGTGTAAACGTCGCGAGAAAAATTCCACCACAGCAACATTGAGTGACAAGAACAGTCTTTGTTGATCTTTTGGAAACTCATCGGCATTGTCGGTTTTGACTTAATACGAGTTAAACTCTAATTTATTTTTTACCGTAATTTTTTTACGGTTGAGTGCTACCATCTCCAAGTATCCGTTAAGGAGAAGTGAGAAAGGATGTTGAAGAGATTTCAGGTAAGTAACTTCAAGCAGTTCAATTCGTTGGAGTGGAATTTTTCTAAAGTGAGAAGCTATGACTTCTCCAGGGGCTGTTTGACGGAGACGTCGGCGGGAAACTTTGTTAAGACTGCATTAGTTTTCGGTCGTAATAGCTCAGGTAAATCTAATCTGGGACTTGCAGTTTTTGACATTCTGCAACATCTCTCTGGTAAAGCAGCAAAAAAGGGCGCTTACACATACTACGCAAATGCCGACCATCCTAATGAAGCCGTCAAATTTAGCTATACCTTCTTGTTGGACGGCAAGGAAGTTGTCTATTCCTACAGCAAAATGTCCTGTCTTGAATTATCAGCAGAGTCTTTACTAATAGACGGGAACGAAGTTTTTTCTTGGAATAAGGAAGAGAACATTCATAAATTTGACAATCTCCCCTCTTTTGGCTTTGAGAGTCCTAATTTTGTCCATAAAGATTCTCAGCTTTCTTTCCTTAGTTACCTGGCAGATAGCCCTCTATTACAGCCTAGTTCAACAATAAGAAGACTCGTGGATTTCGTAAGGTCTATGCGCTGTTTTAGCCCTGATAAAGGAAGCGGCTTGGGGGGTCTTTCACCGGTAAAGAAAAATTTTGAATCTTTCATCATCAGAAATGGTCTGCTAGAAAAGTTTGAAAACTTTCTGAATGAGCACGGCGTTAAGGAACGGCTGAAAGTAGCTACGACCTTGGAAGGTCGCGAAGGGTTGTATGTTGACCACGAGCAGGCGTTACCTTTTTTAGCGGTTGCCTCAAGCGGCACTTTGTCGCTTACTTCTTTGTTCTACTGGCGAGAATTCCTTAAAGCAAACGAACCAAGTTTGATTTATATCGACGACTTCGACGCTTTTTACGACAACGAAGTTGCTAAGCAAGTTTTCGGTATAGCGAAAACCCTCGATATTCAATGTATCCTCACAACCCACAATACCAATTTGTTAACCCACGCAAATACGCGAGCTGATTGTTGTTTCTTGTTGCGGGAGAACAACATAAGACCATTTTCGGATCTGACCACCCGAGAAATACGTCAGGGCAATAATCTTGAAAAACTCTTCCTGAGTCATGAATTCGAGAACTAAGCGGATCATTGTTATGTTTTGGACTCACGGTTAATCCAACAAAAGTAATTCACTGCCTTGCATTAATTGTTTTGTTGTCGGCAGAACCATCCCAAGAAAAAGTTAAAATTGAAGGAAAGGCTCAAAAAGAAGAAATCCCATGGCTGACACAGCTTTCTATACTCACGGATTGTTCCTCAAACATAAGATGGGGAACAACAATCCCGAATGTCCCAAACGCCTGGAAAAAATCGAAGAGCTCATGCTGGCTGCCGGTACATCTCAGTTTGTCGATCAAAAGACGCCGCCGATGGTTGCTGTAACCGACATGCTGGCTGCGCACGATGCCGACTATATTTCCTACCTCTCTCACAACTCACCGAAAGAAGGTCTGAACACTATCAGTGTCGACACTGCGATGAATCCATACACATGGGAGGCGGCGCAATATGCCGCAGGCGCCGCCTGCGCGGGCGTGGACGATGTTCTTTCAGGTCAATATAAGAAGGTCTTCTGCGCGGTCAGACCGCCCGGACATCATGCGCATCGGGATCATTCAGGCGGATTCTGCTTCTTAAATAATGTGGCAATCGGTGCGCTGCACGCCATAGGAGTCTACGGATTAAAAAGAGTCGCGGTTGTGGACTTCGATGTTCATCATGGGGATGGGACAAGCGACATCCTGGGTGGCCGAGATGATGTTTTAATTCTGGACGGATTCCAGGAAGCGCTTTTCCCCTATGCCCATATCCATCATGCACCGCCCAACGCCGTTTACACTCCTTTCCCGGAAGGCACGGAGGGAATAGCACTTCGCCGAACCATGGACGAAGTTTGGATGCCCAAGCTCAAGGAATACAAACCTGAACTGATTATGGTTTCTGCAGGATTTGATGCCCACCGAGAAGAAGACCAGGCACAGCTTTTAATGGTTGAACGCGACTATGCATTTTTGGGACGCCGGCTGGCTTCCTGCAAGTCTGAGATTCCTGAATGCCGTGGGGTCGTGGCGGTGCTGGAAGGCGGATACAACACATCTTCTTTGGCCAGAAGCTGCGCGGCCTTCATTCATCAGCTGGCTTGCACGGATTAATCGATGCACTCAGGAAAGAACTTGCTTATGCCCGGCGTGTCCAAGCGGGAGGTTCTTGCTTGGGCGTCCTACGATTTTGCCAACTCCGGCTACACCACCGTCATTCTGACGGCTGTTTACAACGCGTTTTTTGTTTCGGTCGTCGCGGAAAATGCCGTTTGGGCAACATTTGCCTGGACGCTGACGATCACGCTTTCCAACTTGCTGTCCATCGCTGTCATTCCGGTGATCAGTGCTTTGGCAGATGCAAAAGCGAATAAACGCTTCTGGCTTGCCGTGATGACGGGAATCTGCTGTATGAGTACCGCTACGCTTGCCTATACAGGCCCGGGAACTTTAGCGTCTGCGGTTATTTTGATCATCATTTCTAATACGGCATTTAACGCCGGTGTTTCGCTTAATTCAGCTTTTCTTTCCGAGTTGGCAAAGCCGGAAGCGTTCGGCAAAGTTTCCGGCTGGGGTTGGTCTTTCGGATATCTAGGCGGGATCGTCAGTTTGGCGGCTTGTCTGCTCATCGTTTTTGAAGGACAGAAAGCAGGGCTCCCGGCTGATGTCTATGTGCCTTACACGGCAATGTCGACTGCGACGATTTTCTTTGTGATGGCGCTTCCGATGCTCTTGTATGTTAAGGAGCGTTCCAAGCCTAAAAACATCTCTTTTGAAAAGACTTTCAAACGAATCCGAAAGGAATCTGCTGACAGTTTCCGGCTCCTCAAGCGTTATCCGGAATTTTTGAAGTTTTGCGCCTGCGGGCTTTTCTACCAGGCCGGAATTGCTGTTGTCATCACGCTGTCGGCGGTTTACGCCCAGCTCGTCATGAAATTTACGACCGCACAGACGATTAGTTTGATTTTGGTCGTCAATATCACCGCTGCCATCGGAGCGTTTGTATTTGGGTACGTTCAGGACCGTCTTGGACACAAGAAGACCTTAGCGCTCACGATTCTTTTGTGGATCGTTATGGGCGTTATGGCAGCTTTCTCCCAAGGGCCGGTTACTTTCTGGATCGCCGCCAATATTGCGGGCGTCGCAATGGGCTCAAGCCAATCCGCCGGCAGGGCGGTAGTTGCAGTCTTTGCTCCCGCCGGTGAACTCGCTCAGTTTTATTCCGCCTGGAATGTGGCGGTTTGGGGTGCCAACGTTTTAGGTCCGATTACATACGGTACGGTGACTTGGCTGACATCGGGCGATCAAAGAACGGCCATTCTTGTGACTACACTTTTCTTTGTGATCGGACTTTTGATCCTTCGCTGGGCGCGACTTCCCTCTAAAACCTCTTGTTGATCCTCGATTACCCGATGAAAGCGCGGGATTCCGAAGGTCTGCGTAAAACAAAACGCTCCTGAAAAGGAGCGTCTTGCGAGTATTGCGGTTCAGCTAGGCTTAGCTTAATCCGGTGATCTTGCCGTCAACGACATCGATGGTGTAGGCAGCGGGCTTCTTGGGGAGTCCCGGCATACGCATGATGGCGCCGGTGGTCACGACCAGGAAACCTGCGCCGGCGTTCAGAATGACGCGCTGGACAGGGAGTGTAAAGCCGTGAGGAGCACCCTTCAGATCCGGATCGTGAGACATGGAGAACGGAGTCTTAGCGATGCAGATGGGAAGCTTTTCAAATCCCATGTTCAACGCTTTGATCTTAGCCAGGTCTTTCAAAGCGGCAGAAGAGTAAGAAACATCCTGTCCGCCGTAAACCTTGGTGTTGACGTCCTGAATCTTTTCTTCAATGGATTCGTCAAGGCTGTAGGCATAGTTCAGAGGCTTGGACCCTTCCTTAACAGCAGCCATCACTTCTCTGGCAACGTCTAAAGCACCTTCGCCTCCTTTTGCAAAACCATCGGAAATCGCAAAGCGAACGCCGGCGGCTAAACATTCTTTACGGACGACATCGATTTCTTCTGCGTTGTCGTTGGCGAAATGGTTAAGAGAAACGACAACCTGCTGGCCGAAACACTTCAGGCTGGCAATATGAGCCTTGAGGTTGGGTAGGCCGTTGATGAGTGCGTCCATGTTTTCCTTGCCGATTTCCGGCAGAGGAACGCCGCCGTGCCACTTAAGGGCTCTCAGAGATGTAACGAGGATCGTCGCGGCAGGCTGAAGGTTGTTCATACGGCACTTAATGTCATAGAACTTTTCTGCGCCTAAGTCGCTGCCGAAGCCGGCTTCGGTGATTGCCCAGTCGGCAATCGTCATGGCAGCGCGGGTAGCGGCAACGGAGTTGCAGCCGTGAGCGATGTTGGCGAACGGACCCCCGTGAACGAATGCGGGTACGCCTTCAATGGACTGAACTAAGTTCGGAAGCATGGCGTCTTTAAGGAGAGCCATGAGAGCGCCGGTAGCACCTAATTCTTTGCAGGTGTAAGCGGAGCCGTCGCGTTTGAGACCGACAACCAAACGATCCAAGCGAAAGCGAAGATCTTCTTCGCCGGCTGCCAAACAAATGATGGCCATGAGTTCGGAAGCAGCTGTGATGTCAAAGCCGGTTTCTGTCGGGATGCCGTTGGCAGGACCGCCGAGGCCGGTGACGATGTTGCGCAGCATGCGGTCGTTTACGTCAAGAACGCGGCGCCAGGTGATTTCTTTAAGGTCGACCTGACCTTGGTGACGAGCATTGTCGATTAAGGCAGCCAAAAGGTTGTTGGCAGCTGTAATCGCATGGAAGTCACCTGTGAAATGCAGGTTGATGGATTCCATCGGAACCACCTGAGAGTATCCGCCGCCGGCAGCGCCGCCCTTCATACCGAAGGAGGGGCCGAGAGAAGGTTCTCTCAGAGCCAGACATGCTTTTTCGCCGAGTTTCTTAAAGGCTTGGGCAACGGCGATGGATGTCGTTGTCTTACCGGAGCCGGCGGGCATACCGGAAGTAGCCGTTACGAGAATAAGTTTGCCCTTCGGGTTAGAGGTGTCTAAAGCAACCTTGGCTTTGTCTCTGCCGTAAGGAATGAACTGGTCGTCGGAAAGACCGTATTCATGGGCGAGTTGATCGATAGGAATGAGCTTGGTTTGCTGTGCAATTTCAATGTCAGTCAGCATGTCTGTCCTTGATAGTCAGGTGTGAGTCGGAAACTTGGATAAAGTATCTAACCTATATGAACGCATTTTCGGGTGTCTGCGAACAAGGCTACATTCTAATGGCAGACGATCTCTTACGCCCCAAAATAGCAAAGATGGAAATCCGTATTTTTCCTTAGGCTGAATAACCTACCTAAACAGAGGTCGTCCGATATTAAGTTAGACAAACTTCGTGTCTTTGCAATTAACAACTTCTCCACAGAAAAGAAAAACCGAAGATTTTTAGGTCTCCGGTTTTTATGGAATGTGGTTCGCTCGTTATTCGGCTTTCTTCTCTTCCGCGGCAGGGGCTTCTGCTTTTGCCGCTTCGGCATTTAGCGTCTTGGGATCATGAGCCGCGCGAGGAACAAATTCAGGATCAAACTTCGGGTCGAGCAGACGCTCTAAAGCAATGCGCGCCCCGCGGGAATACTGATAATGAATCTTGCCGACTTGGAACTCAGACGCAATTGTGTGACGCTGAGATTCAAGTTTTTCCGGCATCGGTTCAGACGCTTTCGGTCCGTAAAGCTTGAACATGAGGAGGGCGGAAACGGCGTCCGAGACTTCTTTAGGGCTCTCGGGATTTCTTTCAAGCTCGGACTCAATGACGTTCCAGTATTCGTCGAAGTCAGGCTTGAAGCTCTTATGCAGCAGTTTGGTGCGGAGAGCTTCGATCAGTTCCTCGTTCGGCTCTCCTTCCATCTTCAGGGTGCTGTTGCGAACGCCTTCTAAAAAGAGAGCGACAGAAAAAGGAATGTACTGTTTTTGAAATTCTTCCAGGCGTTTTTTTCTTCCCATAAACCAAGGAATATAGAAATCTGTCGCCTTTCTCAATGTCTTGAAATTTTCTTTGTAATAAAACTGAAAAACCTTATTAAGTGCTTCAATTTTGGCTTTAAGATCTGCGGACTGAGCCATGTTGTACTGTCGGTTTGTTAGAAAGATTTACATAATCTACACGATCTAAGGAACGTTTTGTCTTTTACTGCCTACCTTTGGACGCTCTTTACGAGCGCATTTGTATCGTCTACCGTGTTGCCCGGCGGGAGCGAAGCGCTTGTTGTCTACGGAATGCATGAATTTCAAACGCAGCTTTGGGTCGTTGTTTTTGTTGCAACGGCCGGCAACACTTTGGGCGCTTTGGTCACTTACGGGATGGGCCGTCTCATACCGAATAAAAAGCAGGAAGTCAGAAGCTTGGAACTCCTTAAAAAGTACGGTCCCATAACACTGTTTTTTTCCTGGGTTCCGGTTGTTGGAGACGGTTTTTGCCTCGGCGCCGGCTGGCTGAGAATTAACTTTTGGCTCTCTTTCGTTCTGATTCTTATCGGCAAATTCGCCCGATACCTGGTCCTTGCGGCGGTTTCGCTTCAAATTTTTTCGTGAACGTTAGAAGAAAGTCTCAATAAAGTTCGCTCATATTTCTTCAGAGGCAAGCGCCTTCGCGCGTTTTATACGCCTTTTCTTCCTCTAAAAACGAGCTGAATTTCGAGGATATATCCCTAAAAACTGAAGGTTTTCAGAAAGAAACACCCGCCTATATTGAATCTGCGTACTTTTGTAATAGGAGATTTTGGTATGCAGTGTTTGGACGACTTTCGTCTTTCCTTTAAAGGCCGCGAGTTTTTACCGCTTATGGTCGGCGGAATGGGAACGAATATTTCAACCGCAAATCTTGTGCTGGCGATTGAGAAACTTGGCGGCATGGCCCATCTTTCTGATGCAATGCTGCCGGATGTGGCCGACCGGGAAATCGGAACGCATTTCACCAAAGAAAAGACGATCCGATTCAAATCAATGATTCAAGAGGCAGATAAGACGGAAGAGAAGTTCAATTTGGAAGCGCTTTCAAGAGTTTCCAAGCAATACTTTACCGACGTGATGGAAAAGGCAACAGGAAAGGGATTGGTTCTCGTGAACTGCATGGAAAAGCTCACGATGAATGATCCGATTGCTACCTTGAAGGCTCGCTTGAACGCCGCATTAGATGCCGGAGTCGACGGCATCACAATGTCTGCCGGTCTGCATCTTTCCAGCATGAAACTGATGCAAGAGAATCCTCGGTTCAATGACGCGCTTTTCGGATTGGTTGTCTCCTCGGCGAGAGCGCTGAACCTCTTCCTTAAACGCACGGCATCCCTCGGGCGCAAACTGGATTATGTGGTAGTCGAAGGTCCGCTGGCCGGAGGACATTTGGGTTTCGGTGAAGATTGGAGAAACTTCAAGCTGGAAGATATTGTCAAAGATGTCGTTAAGCTTGTGAAAGACACCGGACTGAACGTTCCCGTGCTAGGCGCCGGAGGCATATTTTCCGGTAAAGAAGCCGTGGATCTGATGGAAAAGACCGGGGCATCCGGCATTCAGGCAGCGACTCGCTTTACGATTGCTCAGGAAAGCGGACTTCCCGATCCGGTCAAACAGGTTTACATCGATGCCAAAGATGAAGATGTTGAAGTTAATCATGCTTCTCCTACTGGATATCTCATGAGAATGCTGAAAAATTCTCCTGCCTTAACCGCCAATAACCGCCCCAACTGCGAGTCCTATGGCTACATGCTCTCTCAAGGAACCTGTCCGTACCTTAAAGAATGGCTGGAGAACTCGCCGGAGAAAACCAAGTGCTGCTTGTGCACGAACATGCGCAACTACAAGGTTTGGACATGCGGCACGACCGTGAGCAGATTGAAGACTACGACAGTAAGAGGAGAAGACGGGAAGTGGCTGCTTCCGACGGCTGAGCAGATCTTCAACGACTATCGATTTGCCTAAAAAGGAATATCTTCACGAAAGAACGCGCCGGAGTTTGAGTGCCTTCTTTCGTGAGATAAGCTCGGTTTCAGTCTTGACGGCTATGCTTTTTGCACAATGCAATTCGCTCAAAACGTTTTGTCTGGGAAAATTCTGCGAGGCTTCAATCGCTATAATCCACCGAATGTAATCTAACATCAGAGAAATAAATGAAAATTCTTGTCCCTGTCAAAAGGGTGGTCGACGCCAATATTAAGGTCAAGGTCGGACCTGACGGCAAACTCGACGTCGCTAACCTCAAACACTCGATGAACCCGTTCGACGAAATCGCGCTTGAACAGGCCGTTCAAATGAAAGAAAAGGGCATTGCCAACGAAGTGATCGCAGTGTCCGTCGGCGATATAAAGGCTCAGGAAACATTACGCACTGCCCTAGCCATGGGGGCCGATAAAGGTGTTCTTATTCAAACAGACAAACCGTTTGAAGCAGAACCGCTGAATGTCGCTAAGTTGATCAGCGCCTATGTCAAACAAGTTAATCCGGATCTGATTATCTGCGGTAAGCAGGCCGTGGACAACGACTCGAACCAAGTCGGTCAGATGATTGCCGCCATGTGCGAATATCCGCAGGCTACACACGCTTCTTCTGCCTTAATGAAAGAAGGCAAACTTGAAGTCACACGCGAAATCGACGGCGGCTACGAAGTTCTCGATCTGACGCTTCCGGCTGTGGTGACTGCTGATTTGAGACTGAACGCTCCGCGTTATGTCACGCTGCCGATGATGATGAAGGCTAAGCGCAAACCTCAGGAAGTCGTCATGGCTTCTGCCCTTTGTCCGGATCTCCGTGCGCACGTTGAAGTTGTCGGCTATGAAGCCCCTGAAGCACGCAAGGTCGGCCGCAAGGTTGCCAATGTCGACGAACTCATCGACAAACTCAAGAACGAAGCGAAGGTACTTTAAGGAGCGAGAACATGGCCGTTTTAGTTATTGCCGAACATAATCATGCCGCTCTGAATCCTGCGGTTTATTCTTTGGTTACCGCTGCTCAGAAGATCGGCGGCGATATCGACATCATGATCACAGCTCAGGACGGCGGAAAGCTCGCCGAAGAAGCCGCTAAGATCAATGGCATTCGCCGTGTGCTGCTTTCTGAGGCTCCTTACTTTGCCGAAGAGCTTCCTGAAAATCTCGGAGCTTCTGTCTTGGAAGTGGCGAAAGAATATGACTACTTCCTGTTCGTCGCCAATCCCGCCGGTAAAGCTGCCGCTCCGAGAGTTGCTGCCGTCTTGGATGTTGCTCAGATTTCCGAAATTACTCAGGTCGTTGACGCCAAGACGTTTAAACGTCCGATCTATGCCGGTTCTGTTATTGAAACCGTCCGTGCGCTCGACCCCAAAGTTGTTTTAACGGTTCGTGCTACAGCTTTTGATGCCGCTCCGACCGGAGAAGGCAAAGCCGAACTCGAAAGAGTGGTTCCTGCTTCTCCTGTGATTAAAGTCACTTTCGTCCGCAGCGAGCAGGTTAAGAGCGATCGTCCTGATCTGCAGAATGCCAAGATCGTTTTGGCGGGCGGCCGCGGTTTGGTCGATGAAGCTGAATTCGCTGAAATGGGCAAACTGGCTGACAAACTCGGCGCTGCGGTGGGTACGACCCGTGCGGTGGTCGACGCCGGTATTGCTCCGAACGATTGGCAGATCGGTCAGACCGGTAAGATTATTGCTCCGGACCTGTACATCGGTTTCGGTATTTCCGGTGCCATTCAGCATATTGCCGGCATCAAAGACGCCAAAGTCATTGTGGCTGTGAACAAAGATCCCGAAGCTCCGATCTTTGACGTTGCCGATTACGGCTTAGTCGGAGACGCGATGACGGTGATCCGCGAACTGGAAGCGAAACTCTAGTTTCACGATACCAAAATACAAGCAAAAGGCGGTTGACAACAGCCGCTTTTTCATTTGCACTGCGTAACAAAACAGATGCAACCCGTTTGTTTAATTGAAAAAATTAGGATAAAATCACGTGTTTTCAGGCGTTAGAAGCCTAATTTTTAAACTTTTTTAGAATATAAATTTTTTGAGGTAACTTAATATGGTCGTTATCCGTCTGGCTCGCGGCGGCTCCAAGAAGCGCCCCTTCTACAACATCGTCGCGACCGACTCCCGCAACCGCCGTGACGGTCGTTTCAATGAACGTATCGGCTTCTACAATCCGATGGCATCCGGTGCTGCTCCCCGTCTTTCCATCAATGAAGCTTCTTTGAACGCTTGGGTTGCTAACGGCGCACAGATGAGCGACACCGTTGCTCGTCTCTACAAAGAATTCAAAAAGGCAGCTGCTCCTGCTGCTTAATTGATTTCTGACCGTTTGTGACTAACGAGAAGAATTCCGGCGCCGAGCCTATTGTGCTCGGCGCTTTGCATGGTGCCTACGGGCTTAAGGGCTGGGTTCGCGTTCAGCCTTTCCAGGGTACGTCTGCGCTTTTAGGTTCCAAACACTGGCAGCATGTCCTTCCTGACGGCGAAGTCAGACCCGTGGAACTTGAAAAAGCGAAACTGCACGGCGCCGGTATCGTTGCAAAAATTCAGGGTATCGATACCCCTGAGGATGCGGCGGCGCTTCGCGGTGCAGTCGCCCTTTACCGCAAGGATTTTCCTGAAGCCCAAGAGAACGAATATTACTGGGTCGATCTGATCGGATGCGATGTCGTCAATAAAGAAGGGCAGAGCATCGGCCGGGTTAAAGGCATGATTGACAACGGCGTTCACGACATTCTGAATGTCAAACGCGCCGACGGTAAAGAAGTTCTCATTCCTTTTGTCGAAGACTATTTGGCAGAAGTGAATGTGGAGACGAAGAAGATCATTGTGGACTGGGATCCCTCCTGGGATTAAACCTCATGATGCGTTTTGACATCGTCACGCTGTTTCCGGAAATGCCGCTTCTCATTGAGAAGTTCGGTATTACCGCTCGGGCTTCTAAATTGGGACTTTGGCAGCTCAAGTGCTGGAACCCGCGTGATTTTGTTTTTGATGCGCATAAGACCGTAGACGATCGACCCTTCGGGGGCGGCCCGGGCATGGTTCTGTTGGCAGAACCGTTGGCCGATGCAGTGGACGCGATCCGTAGGGACGGAAACCACGGCAAAGTTATTGCGTTTGCGCCGTCCGGCACAACGCTCAATGACGAGAAAGTTCGTTCATTGGCTGAAGACAGTCAGGATTTGATTCTGATTTGCGGCCGGTACGAGGGCATTGACCAAAGATTCCTGGATACCTATGTCGATGAGACTTTGTCGATCGGAGACTATGTGCTCTCCGGCGGAGAGCTTCCGGCAATGGTGCTCATGGACGCGGTCATTCGTCAGCTTCCCGGTGCGATTAAGGATTTGTCAGCGTCTGACGAGTCTTTTTCTACAGGTCTTTTGGATGCTCCGCATTACACACGGCCGGAGGTTTGGCGTGATATGCCGGTTCCGGATGTGCTCTTGAGTGGACACCATAAAAACATCCAGGCATGGACGCGCAAACAGGCGTTACAAATAACCGCCCAAACGCGCCCGGATTTGGTTAAAATAGCGCGCTCGAAGAATTTGCTGACCCGCGAGGATGAACGAGTTCTGCGAGACATTAAAGAGAGTACGGAATCGTAAAACGTTCCGATTTTTAAAATCCATCCTCTCTGCAGTTTAAGAGATAACAGAGCTGCATGAAGATGGTCATTGGAGACAAAAATGAATTTGATCGAAACACTTGAAAAAGAAGAGATTGCCCGTCTTTCTGAAGGCAAAACCTTCCCGAAAATGAACCCCGGCGACACCGTTGTCGTTAACGTCAACGTCGTTGAAGGTTCCCGCAAGCGTGTTCAGGCTTTCGAAGGCGTTATCATCGCCATTCGCAACCGCGGTTTGAACTCTGCTTTCACCGTTCGTAAGATTTCCAGCGGTGAAGGTGTGGAACGTACATTCCAGCTCTATTCTCCGTTGATTGCCAGCATCGAAGTTAAGCGCCACGGTGACGTCCGCCGCGCCAAACTCTACTACCTGCGCAATCTGTCCGGTAAGGCTGCTCGAATCAAAGAAAAACTGGTTCGCAAGGCCTAATCGGTATTCGGATCTCCGAATTAGAAAAGACCTCGTCAGTTTCGCCTGGCGAGGTTTTTTCATGACCGTTCAAAAGCGCATAATGTGCGGCAAGGGCTTTGGCTGTTAACTGCTTTTTGAGAGAGCTGGAAATGAATCGAGAGACTTCTGATTTGATTGAACAGATGATTCAGGATCGCAGGCAGATCCACCGCCGTCCGGAGCTTGGCTGGACAGAGTTCGAAACGACGTCTTTTGTTGCTAATCGCCTGGAGTCCCAAACTCCCGCGAAATAGTTCAGTATTGACTTTTAGTCCTTCAAGTTTCGCGGGAATTTGTTGTTAATGCCAAGAAGCTCGAGAATGTCTCGGGCTTTCTTACTTATCGGCCTTCCTGCCC
>LARN01000008.1 GCA_000980495.1 Acinetobacter sp. N54.MGS-139
CGGATAAATAGAATAAAAAGCAATCTATTTTTCGATTTTCGAAATAATTATGGATCGTCTTCAAGCCCTGGAAGTTTTCATGTTGGTCGCGAAGCTGGGGAGCTTTACAGCGGCTTCAAGAGCGGCAAACCTAACAGCTTCACGCGTTACCCATCTGATTCAGAATTTAGAGAAGGAATTAGGCGTCTCTTTATTTAGCCGAACCACACGACGTGTGACTCTTTCATCTGCCGGTCAGGCCTTATTTGAACAGTTTGATCCGAACCTTGGTTTTATTACTGAAACGCTTCAGAACATCAAGGAGTTATCTAATGAAGAACCGAAAGGGACAATCCGGATCAGTGCACCGGTCAAGTTCGGCTCAACGTTTTTGATGAAACCGATAACGGTGTTTCTTAAGAAATATCCGGATGTTCGTATTGTTTTGAATACGACCAACGATCCGCAGGAAATCTTCAAAGGTGGTGCAGATATTGCATTTGTCCTGGTTACGGAGATGCCTCTTTCAGGAGTGCGACACAAGATAGGAGTGTTCAGCAGCGGAATCTATGCAAATTTGAATGTCATGACGGCACTCTCTTCTTTAACTTCGCCCGAGCAATTGAGGAGTGCCGAATTAATTCTTCAAGAAGGGAATGCTTCGTCTTGGAATCTAACCGGTTCGGAGGGACAAAAATACAGGGTGTCGGTAAAGAAGTGGTCTTTCAAAACTGACACGACGCAGGCGGCTTTAATCGCAGCAAAGGAAGGTCTGGGCGCGGCACTTTTACCGATACCTTTAGGAGAGAGTGAAAAGTCCTTGACTCGATTACTTCCTAATTGGACCGGCGTTCCAGTGGAAGTCTGCGCCATCACTTCGTCTAGGAAGATTTCTTCAGCAGCAAGAAATTTTATTGACCTTGCCAAACAAGAGTTCAATAGAGAGCAATGACGGGACTGCAGTCTTGCAACCGCCACAAAAATCCCGAGCTTCCTGCGAAGCCCGGGATTTGAATTAAGCCGCTAAGTCAGACGATTAAACCCAGCCTTTCTGGCGGAATTCTTTGAGTTTTTCAACGAAATAGCGCATTTCAGCGGGTGTGCCCAGAGAAATACGGCACCACTGAACGGCAGGCGGGAAGGGACGGCCGACGAGAATGTGTTCGGTTTTCATTCTGTCTGCGAAGGGTTTCAGCGGAGCTTTCAGATCAATGAAAACGAAGTTCGTCTGGCTCGGCAGATAAGGAATGTTGAGTTCCTTCAGAGCCTTGTAGAGGATCTCGCGGGCTTCGTCATTGCTTTCTTTGGATTCTTTTAAGAATTCCTTGTCATTGAGTTCGCTTAGAGCAGCAGCCAGCGTTGTCTGGTTCATCATGACTTCGTAGGCGACATGGTCACGAATCTTGTTGATGACGTTCACGGCGCCGACGGCGTAGCCCAAACGCATACCGGCCATAGCGAAGATCTTGGAGAAGGTCTTCAGGACGACCAGGTTGTCAAAGCCCTGACGAACGAGTTCGTTGCAGGACTTGAAGGAAGGATCGTTGACGAACTCGGCATAGGCTTCGTCGAGGATGAAGAAGGTGTTCTTCGGCTGAGATTTAATCCAGTTGAAGATTTCGTTGCTGTCGGCAATCGTGGAAGTCGGGTTGTTCGGGTTGACGAGGTAAACCAGAACGCGGTGTTTCTTTGCTTCAGCGGTTGCAACTTTGCGCAGAGCGGCGAGATCAATGCTCCAGTTCGGGCCCATCTTGACGTTCTTAACCGGAATGTTGTTGCGCTTAGCAACATCAGCACCGTCGCCGTAAGTCAGTTCAGGCTGAACCAAAACCGTGTTCTTGGTGGCTTCAGCTTCAATAGTGGCACGAATGGCTTCTGCAGAACCGTGCGTCAGAAGTACTTCATCCGGTCTGACATTCATGAATTTAGCCAAATCCTTTTTGAATGCGATGACCTGCGCGAAGGGATAACGAGAGCCGTACATGGCGGCTTTAGCGACAGCTTCTTTAGCCTTTTCGCTCATGCCCAACGGGTTTTCGTTAAAGCACAAGAGCATGGGTTTTTCGGCAGTCGGTTTGACAAACTTCGGCTGAGCAGCGACAGCGGCAGTTGTTCCGAGGGAAGAGAGAGCAGCTCCGGCGCCGACCAGACGGAAGAGTTGTCTGCGATTCAGGGTCATGAAAAATCTCCTATGAGGTTATTAATAGTTACTGACAATTATTGTCAATTAATCGGCGGTACAAGGAAAATTTACTAGGAAATTCTCATGATTGGAATATCTTTTGCGGATTTTTAGCTAGGGAAAAGAAAAAAGCCCGAAATTTGTACTTTCGAGCTTTCTAGAAGAGATCAAAAACCGTTATTCGGTCTTGTTTTCCGGCGCGACATAGCCTTCGGGATGGGCCACGCCTTCGCCGAAGAAGTGAGCTTCGATCTGGTCCATCAGCCATTTGCGAGCTCTCGGATCTGCCATGGAAAGACGGTTTTCGTTAACGATCATGGTCTGAAGATGCTTCCACTGTTCCCAAGCTTCTTTGGAAACATTGTTGTAAATCTTCATGCCCAGGGCGCCGGGAAGAGGCGGGTAGTCCAGGCCTTCGGCTTCGCGGCCGAGTTTTATGCAGTTAACCATGTGTGCCATTGGTGTACTCCTAATCATTTATCTGAAAATTGTTTTTCAAGTCTACAAGCATTGGACGCCGCTGACCTAAAGATCTTTTATGAAGATTTGTGAACGGCGCTGCCAGTTATACAAACGCCGCTTTTCAATCGGTAAATCGTCTACGCCGGCAGGACGGAAACCGCGTTTCAAGAACCAGTGCATAGTTCTTGTGGTCAGAACAAACAGGCGGTTTAATCCGGCCTTGCGAGCCTGGTTTTCAATGTGGCGAAGCAAACGCTCTCCGTCTCCGAAGCCCTGATAAGCCGCATCGACCGTCAGCGCAGCCATTTCCCCGAGTTTTTCCTCCGGGAACTGATAAAGCGCGGCACTCCCGTAGATCACACCGTCGTGTTCAAGAACCGTGAAGTGAGAGATGTCGCGTTCAAGTTTTTCGCGTGGGCGTTTGACCAACGTTCCGTCCGCCTCAAGCGGCTCCAGCAGTTTGATCAGACCAGAGACGTCGTCAGAGGTTGCCTGACGCAGGGACTCCAGATTTTCCATGGTCATCATGGTTCCCACGCCGTCATGCGTAAAGAGCTCAGCCAAAAGTCCTCCGTCCATTGCGTAGGGCACGATGTGAACGCGTTCAACGCCGTGTTCAAGCGCTTTCAGGGCAAACGTCAGGTTGTAGATATCTTCTTCATCGACGAGTTTGTCGTTAATGAACTCTCGAGCATCTTCCGCGGTAAGTTCCGTGACCACTTCATCAAAGCGTCTGACACCATCCACGTTGGTGAGCAGAATAAGCTTGTCGGCTTTTAGCGCACCGGCAATGGAAGCCGCTAAATCTTCGCTCGTCAGATTAAAGGCTTCGCCCGTGGGAGAGAAACCGAGCGGCGAAATTAAAACGATCCGCCCTCCGTCGAGTTCTCGATGAATCGCTTCGCTGTCAACTTTGCGAACGACGCCGGTGAACTTAAAGTCCACGCCGTCGATGATGCCTAAAGGACGGGCAATCACGAAGTTGCCGCTGACGACGCGACATTGGCTGTGAGCCATCGGCGTGTTCGGTAAGCCCTGAGAGAAAGCTGCTTCAATATCCAGGCGCGCTTCGCCGGCGGCTTCTTTGACGCACACAAGCGCATCGGCGGTCGTCACCCGAATGCCGTTGACGTATTGGGACTCGATGGCCTTCAATGACATTAGCTCTTCGACCTGGGGACGTACGCCGTAAACTAGGACGATTCGTGCACCTATGGCTGAGATCATGCTGATGTCAGCAATCAAGCTGGAAAAATGTTCTTGAAGGATGGTTTCTCCGGCGAGATCGATGACGATCGTTTTGCCGCGAATGGAATGAATATGCGGTGCGACGCTTCTGAACCATTCGACCCAGGAGTCCATTGAAACCGGAACAATCGGGGATTCTTTATTTTCTTCTGACATGTCCGTTGAATTAAGAAAGGCTTCAATTAGTTGTTGCTGAAATTTTAATATTTGAGAGACCGTAATTTTCTCGGAGAAAACGAGCATTGTCTCGATGGTTTCGAAGAAATTTGTTCAATTTGGGACAGTTGGCAGAAGCATTTTTTTGTTTAGAAACAAATAGCTTCGAAAATTTCGAGCAGAAAAAGCCTAAAAAGTTCTATCCTTAACGAACTTTAGAATGAGATATAAGAACCTGGAACTATGGCAGGCGATTTAAGAGATTTAAAAGCAAAGTTACTCGAAGCACAAAAAGCAGAGAAGAAGCCGCAGGCGGTTTCTCAAAAACAAGAGCCTCCGCGCACCAAATTAACATTGAAGAAGCAAACTCCGGCAGCGTCATCCGGAGCATCAGCCGCACCTAAATCTGTAGACGTGAAGCCGCAGCTGCAAAAGAAAAAACCGTCAGAGCCTTCCAAGCGTCCGGCGCCTAAAGGCAAAGGAACTTCTTTAAAAGGCTTTTCAGATTTGAGAGCGCTGCGTAATCAAATCAACGCACCGCAGGAACAGAAGGACAAAAACGAGCCCCAGAAACCTGTTGCCTCCGAGAAGAAGTCCTCCAGAGTGCTTGTTAAAGTAGGAAACGAGGTGCTCCGCAACGTGCCGCCTAAACTCGAGCTGCAGGAAAGCCTTCCTGTCAGCGAACGCGCTGACGAAATCGCCGAGGCGATTAAAAATAACCAAGTCGTGATTGTTTCCGGTGAAACCGGCTCCGGCAAAACCACTCAGCTTCCTAAAATTGCGATGATGGTCGGAAGAGGGCAGAAGGGGCTGATCGGTCACACGCAGCCTCGGCGTATTGCCGCGACTTCGATTGCTAAGCGTATTTCCGAAGAAATGGGCGCCGAAGTCGGCCAAGTCGCCGGATACAAGATTCGTTTTAAAGACGAATTAGAGCCGGGCGCAACGATCAAATTAATGACCGACGGCATCCTGCTGGCAGAGACTCAGCGCGACAGACTGCTTAAAGCCTACGATACGATCATTATCGACGAGGCGCACGAACGCAGTTTGAACATCGACTTTCTCTTGGGCTACCTTCGAGAAATTCTCCCCAAACGCCCGGACCTTAAACTCATTATTACGTCCGCGACGATTGACTCGGAGCGATTTGCCAAACATTTTGAGGACGTCAATAAGAAGCCCGTTCCGATTATTAATGTCTCGGGCCGTCTCTATCCGGTCCAAGTTCGTTATCGTCCGGTCCAAGACGAAGAAGAAAATGACGACCGCACGCTGATGCAGGCTATTGTCGATGCATGTGATGAACTGATGGGTGCAGGCAGCGGCGATATTCTGGTCTTCCTGCCCGGCGAACGTGAGATTAGAGAAGCAGCCGAAGCCTTGTCTCCGGCTGCACGAAAAGGCGTTGAGATTCTTCCGCTCTTTTCCCGCTTAAGCATTGAAGAGCAGGACCGCATCTTTAAGACAGACGGCCGTCGCCGTATTGTGCTTGCGACCAATATTGCAGAAACCTCTTTGACGGTCCCGGGCATCCGATACGTCGTGGACACGGGACTCGCTCGCGTGAAGCGTTACTCCTACCGCAATAAAGTTGAGCAGCTTCAAATTGAACCCATCAGTCAGGCAGCGGCAAAACAGCGTGCCGGTCGATGCGGTCGTGTAGCGAACGGTATTTGTATTCGACTCTACGATGAGAAGGATTTCGAAAAGCGCCCCGAATTTACGGATCCGGAAATTCTGAGAAGCTCCTTGGCAACCGTGATTCTCCGCATGAAGTCGCTGCATCTGACAGATGTTCGCGAGTTCCCGTTTGTCCAGGCACCGCTTCAGCGCGCGATTACTGACGGTTACGATCTTTTGATCGAGCTCAATGCGGTGAAGGAACGCGGCGGCGAATTGACGCCGGTCGGAAAAGAACTTGCAAGGCTGCCGTTAGACGCTCGTCTTGCCCGCATGCTGCAGGCCGCTGCAGAAAACCAGGCTTTGGCCGAAGTACTGATTATTGCTTCGGCAATCAGTATTCAGGATCCTCGCGAGCGTCCTTTGGATGCTCAAGATAAGGCGGCCGCCGCGCACAAGAAGTTTGCCGACGAGAAGAGCGACTTTCTTTCCCTGATTAAGCTTTGGAACTGGACGCAGGATGCGATTGCCAATAAAGAAAGCAATCGACTGCTCGAGCAGAAGTTCCGTCAGAACTATCTATCCGTCAAAAGGCTTCGCGAGTGGCGGGATGTTTACCGTCAGCTCAAGGAGCTCACGCAGGAAATGGGCTGGCGTCTAAACACGGCGCCGGCGACCTATGAACAGCTGCACAAAGCGCTGCTGTCGGGTCTCTTGGGCAATATCGGCATGAAAGACGTCCAGGCTGATTACAAAACACCGCCGTACACAGGTGCCAGAGGCATTAAGTTTTGGCCGTGGCCCGGTTCTTCTCTGGCGAAAAAAGGCGGCAAATGGATCATGGCTTCCGAGCTCGTGGAAACAACCCGTCTATTTGCCAGAACACTGGCCAATCTCGAGCCTGAGTGGATTGAGAAGGTGGGTGCTCATCTGATTAAAAAATCCTGGAGCGATCCTCATTGGGAGAAAAAGGCCGGCAATGTCATCGCTTTAGAGAAGGGCACACTGTACGGACTGCCCGTCTATACAGAAAGAAAGGTGGATTTCTCACGCAAGGATCCGAAAACCTCTCGAGAGATCTTTATTCGCCGAGCTTTGGTAGAAGAAGAACTCGAAAGTCAGGCCCCGTTCTGGCAGCACAACGTCGCCATGATCAACAACATCCGCGAGATGGAACACAAGTCTCGCCGTCCGGATGTGTTGGTGGACGACAGCATGATTTACGAGTTTTACGACAAGAAAATCAGTCAGGATGTGGTTAACCAGCAGACATTCGATAAGTGGCGCGAAAAGGCGGAAGCCGAGAACCCGAAACTTTTGTTTCTGCAGAAGTCCGACTTAATGCGTCATGATGCAGCCGGCATCACGATCGAATACTTCCCGAAGAAGCTTGAGATCGCCGGCATCCCGATGGCGCTGAATTACAACTTTGATCCGGGTTCTCTGCGCGACGGTGTCACGATGACTGTGCCGCTTTATGCCCTGAATCAGCTGGATCCGGTCCGCTTAGAGTGGCTCGTGCCTGGAATGGTCAAAGAGAAAGTTCAGATGCTGCTCAAGAGTCTCCCGCAGCGCTTGCGCCGACATTTTGTGCCGCTGCCGGACTGGGCAAAATCTTTTGCACAGCGCCATGAGGTTCCCGACGGTGATCTTATCGAACTCCTGATTAAAGAAGCTCGGGAGCAGTTCCGCATTGATATCCAGAAATCAGACTTCAAGTTTGAGATGCTTCCGCCGCACCTCAGCATGAACTACAAGGTGGTCGACGAACACGGCAGACAGCTTGCTATGTCCCGGAGCATTCCGCAGTTAAGAAGCGAACTCAGTACGGAAGCCCGCAAAACGTTCCAGAACATTGCCTCTCAGGACAGTAAAGTTGCGGAAGATCTGCAGGATGAGATTACGGAATGGAACTTCGGCGAGCTGCCGGACGTCATGGAGATTAAGAAGAGGGGCATTTCGCTCATCGGTCATCCGGCACTTGTGGATAAAGGCGAGTACTGCTCTTTGGAAGTTTTTGATGATCCGGACCAAGCGGCCCGTATTCATCGACGGGGTTTGATTCGCTTGATCCGTTTGGGACTGAAGGAACAGATTAAGTATCTGGATAAGAATTTGAAGTCGATGCAGACGACGCAGATCCAAGGCGCATCCATTGTTTCTTTGAGAAAGGCCTTTCCGTCTTTTGAAGAGTTAAAGCAGGACGTTATCGATGCCTCGATTGAAACGGCTGCCTTTACCGGAGAACTTCCGGTCAATGAAGAGCAGTTCAGGGAAACGATTGCGGTTGTCAAAGAAAAACTCGGCCTGCTGACGCTGGAGCTGGCACGCCTCTTGAGCTCGATCGTTTCTGAAGCTGCTCTTGCGCAGCAGAAGCTGAATTCGATCAAAAGCTACAAGGAAGTGAGCGAAGACATTACGGCTCAGCTGTCTGATTTGTTTCCGCCGCATTTCCTGCTTACGATTCCTTTCAGCCAGCTTCGCCACTATCCGCGCTATATGAAGGCTATTCAAGTTCGAATCGATCGTTTGAAAAACGATCCCGGCAGAGATGCCGAGCGCATGGCCGAGATTCGTCAGCTTACCGTTAATTACAAGCGGGAGTTGTCTGTCAGAAGAGGCGTCTACGATGCCAAACTGGTCGAATTCGGGAATATGCTTCAGGAGCTGAGGGTTTCTCTTTTTGCGCAGGAACTCAGAACGCCGATGCCAGTGAGCGTCAAGCGTCTGAATAAAATGTGGGATGCGATTCTTCGTGAGCACTAACTACATATTGAGTGAAGTTAGAAAAATGATTAGTAATTTCCCTTATATAAGTGTTTAATTTGTGCGGTGAGGCCGATTTTTTATGGTTTTGCCGAACGAATTGGCGCAAAATAACAAATACTCACCAATTAATGACCTCTTCTCTTCTCCTCTGGATGGAAAAAATGCGTTTATCGGCAGCGATTCTCTGTGCTTTTTTATCGTTTAGTTTTATTGCCGCTCCTACCGTAGAGGCTGCTCAGAAGAAACCGGCGGCTGTTAAAGTCGTCAAGAAAAAAGCAGTGAAAAAGACCGTTGTCGAGAAGACAGCGAAGAAGAAAGTTGTTGCTGCTTCGGCAAAGAAGAAGGCTAAGGCTCCTAAGGCAAAAGCTGCTGGCAAACGGGTCGCGGTGAAAAGCGTTGTTCGTAAACGGGCCTCAGCTCGTTCCTCCAGCCGCAAATTTGCCTCTTCTAAGAACTATCGTCCGAGAAAGGCGATTGACTGGGCTACTTACCGCAGCCGCGGACCTTCCTACGCACAGCTTATAGGCCTGAAGGGCTCCAGCGATCCGCTGGGACTCTCCTCGACGGCCGTGCTCGCCTACGACATGGACACAAACCAAGTTTTGTATGAAAAGAATGCCGATCAGCCCCTGCCGATCGCATCTATTACAAAACTGATGACGGCGCTGGTGATCGTGGAATCCGGCGTCAATTTAGACGACAAGTTCACTGTTACGCGTGAAGACTTCGTTCCTTCGAGCGCTCACTCCAAGCTTCGCATGGGCATGGAGATCTCCCGCCGTCAGGCTTTGCATCTGGCTTTAATGAGTTCGGATAACCGTGCGGCTCATTTCCTCGCCCGTACCTATCCGACCGGAAAAGCACAGTTCATTAAAGAAATGAACATCAAAGCTGCGCTTCTCGGCATGAAAGACTCCGTCTTCTATGACTCTATCGGTTTGAATAACGACAATCGCTCTTCTGCGGTGGATCTGTCTTACCTCATCACAGGCGCGAGCGAATATGCACTCATCCGTGAACTCTCGACTACGCCGGAAGCTTCCTTCCGTATCGGCAAGCGTGAAGTCATCAGCAGCACCACGAACCGTCTGATTAAAGACGAAGATTGGGACATCGAGCTGCAGAAGACTGGTCTGACGACAGCGGCCGGCTACTGCATGGTCATGCAGGCGCACGTCGACGGAAAGAATGTTGCATTCATCTTCCTCGACTCTCCGAATAAGTACGCTCGCGCCAACGACGCAGAAAAACTTCGTTCATATTTGAGCCGTGAAAGCGTTGTAGCTTCGAATTGATCGCTGAATCGATCTAAATCATCACAAGTGACGCATTGGACTAAAAGTTCAATGCGTCATTTTTAGGTTTTAGAAAACTTTGAATTTTCTGTTTCGCATTCAATTGATTAGAATCGAGACACCAATTTTGAAGGAAAGCACGTGAGAGAGATCTGTCTGGATACCGAAACCACCGGCATGGCCGCTAAGGAAGGCGACCGAATCATTGAAATCGGCTGCGTTGAACTTGGAGAACACGGATTAACCGATAAAAATTTTCATGAGTACATCGATCCGGAACGCCAGATGGAGGCAGAGGTTATCCGCGTCCACAAGATCACCAATGAATTTTTGGTCGGTAAGCCGAAGTTTGCGGACATCGCCGACAAGTTCATTGAATTTGTTCAGGGCGCCAGACTCATCATTCACAATGCTCAGTTCGACATCGGCTTCCTCAATGAGGAGTTGAGAAAGCTCGGCAAACCCTCGATGGAAGAGATTTGCGGCAAGGACAACATTATCGACTCGATGGAGCTTGCCAAAGCCGCATTCCCTCAGATGCACAACAGCTTGGATGCATTGTGTAAGCGTCTCGAAATCGACACGACCCGACGCGTCAAAGAAGGCCACGGCGCCCTTTTGGACGCGGAGCTTTTAGGCCAGGTTTACCTCGTTCTTAAACAGCAGCAAGGCATCTTGGAGATTGATGCGGCGCCGGTGAGTGCCGATGTTCACGATATCTCCGACGTTGAGCTGCCGGTTATTCGAGCCACGGAAGAGGATCTCTCTGAAAACGAACGTGTCTTGGAAATGGTGCGAAAAGCTGCCAAAGGTCCCGCGCTTTACGATTTGGATGAAGAAACCTTTAACGCCAAACGCAAGGAAGAGCAGGACGCGCTCGATGCAAAGGAAGCTAAGCTGCAGGATTTGCTGAAAAATCTTTGACAAGTCGAGCAGAGCAACTCAAATTTGGTGGTTAGGAGGCTATAGGGGCGACGGCCTCTTTACAATCTTCCGGCAGGGCTGCATCTTTGATGCTTCCTAAAGAATTTCGTCCGGCTTTCGACATGTAGTTTCGAAAGCCCCAACAAGCGCCGGTTCATGTTTGATCGAACTGGGCAATTAAAAGATTCTATGAAAAACCGAGGCAATGGCTTCGGCTCTAAGAGTAAGTTATGGCAGTCACAAGAAATTCGCGCAATGGGCGCAAAACACCTTTCAGACCGTCAGCGTCTGTCAATACCCGACGCACTCCTGCAAGCGCGGAATCCGCTCCCCGCTCTCCTGCGAGAAAGCCGCAGGTGGCTAAGTTATTAACGGCTCCGTTTGCCAATGAAAAGCTGCATAAAGTGCTGGCTGATGCCGGCATCGGTTCACGCCGTGATATGGAAGAAAGAATCGCAGAAGGCCGCATCTCTGTGAACGGAGAACCTGCTCACGTCGGCCAGCGTGTGACACCTTCTGACGTGATTCGTTTTGACGGCAGGATCGTTCGCCGTTCCGCGCTGGAAAACAATGATGTTCCTAAGGTTCTGATTTATCACAAGCCTGCCGGCGAGATCGTCTCCAAAGATGACCCCGAAGGCCGCCCCACGGTTTTTGATCATCTGCCGAGAATCGGCGGTGCCCGCTGGATCGCTGTCGGACGGCTTGACTTCAATACCGAAGGCCTCCTTTTGTTTACCGATAGCGGAAATTTAGCCAATTTCCTGATGCATCCGCGTCATGAGATTGAGCGCGAGTATGCGGTCCGTGTTCAGGGAACGATGAGTCCGGAAGCCAAAGACAAACTTCTCAAAGGCATCAAACTCGACGACGGCATCGCTAAATTCACGACGCTGGAAGAGGGCGGGGGAAAAGGCTTCAACCGCTGGTACAACGTCACGCTGAGCGAAGGCCGCAACCGTGAAGTTCGCCGCATGTTTGAAGCCGTCGGCTTACCCGTCTCGCGCCTGATCCGCGTGAAATACGGCAACCTAGAACTTCCGTCTGACTTGCCCAGAGGCAAGACCCGCCGCATGAGCACGGAAGAAACGGAAAAGTGGCTCGATTCCATCAGTTATAAAAAAGGAATGTCCACGGCACCGGCCCCTCGTGCGCCTGAGAGAACGCCGCGTCCTGCAGCTTCCCGCGCCCCGGCCTCTGCTCCCAAAGCGGGCAGAAAGTTTGGTCAGCGAGACACTTCTTCGGCGATCCGGTCTAGTCGTCCGATGCGCTGCCGCGGAACCCGAGGCCCGAAATAATTTTTAGTCAGACCAAAGAGATAGAGCTAATTTGACGGCAGAAAGCTGAAAAATTTTTCAGAGAAACGACGGGCGGGAAACAAACCTCACCTGTTTTTTCTTTCTGAAATGAAAGAGTTATGTCTTGAAAAGTTACGAAAAATCTGTCTATTAGCGTTGTCCATGATGTACAATTGCGCTAGTTTTTGCTTTAAGGCGTGTTGTATGCGTCATAAAGCGCTCGAAAGGCCTTCGGTCGGTCGAGCACCTATCAAAAAGAATTTTTTAAGAGATGGGCTTTGAAGCCCATTTTTTTTTACTTAGGTACTGAGGTTAAATCTGCAATGGCAGTTTCGACACAATTATTTGAAATGATCGATGCCACCGTCGAAGGCTTGGGTTACGAGCTCGTCGATGTGGAAAAACTCCCGCGCGGTTTGATCCGCGTCACGATCGATAAAGACGGCGGGATTACTTTGGACGACTGCGAAAAAGTCAGCAACCAGCTCAACAACGCAATGACGGTTGAGAACGTTGACTACGATCGTCTTGAAGTGTCTTCTCCGGGTGTTGATCGTCCGTTGAAACGTCCTCGTGATTTTGTGAAATTCGTCGGACAGAACGTTCACGTCGAACTTTTTGCTCCGATCACCGGTGAAGATCTTCCCGAAAACGGCCGCCGTCGTTTGGACGGAACCCTTGACGCCGTTGAAGGTGATGAAAACAACCCCTCGATCACGATGACACTCTCGGAAAATCGTGTTGCACGCACTCCGGCTGAAAAGCAGCGCGCTGCCAAAACCAAGGCCAAGAGTGACACGCCTGCAGTGACCGTTACCTTCCCCTTTAATGATGTTGAGCGGGCTAACCTCGTGCCCGACCTGAATTTCAGAGGTGCAAAATAATGAGCCGTGATTTATTAACAATGGTGGAAGTCCTCGCCCACGAAAAGAACGTTGATCAGTCCGTCGTTCTGGCTGCATTGGAAAGTGCTTTGGCCAGCGCAGTTAAAAAGGCTGAGTTCCCGGGCGAAGACGCAGATATCGTCGTCAAAGTCGACCCGACAACCGGTGACCAGAAAGTTTGGCGTCAGTGGTTAGTCGTTCCTGACGAACAGGGCCTTCAGGAGCCGGATCGTCAGATTCTTCAGTGGGAGGCTAAAGAAGACTACAGCGACCAGGGCGAAATGAATGTCGGCGACTATGTTCGTAAGCCTCTGCCCGATGTCAACGTAACCGGCCGTCGTTTTGCGACAGACGCAAAACAGGTCATTATTCAGCGCCTGAGAGAAGCCGAGCGTAATCAGCTTTTAAACGAATTCCTTGAACGCTACAAGGACGTTAAGGTTGTCACCGGCCAAGTCAAGCGCTTTGACAAGAGCGATGCGATTATCGAAATCGGCCGCATCGATGCTCGTCTGCCTAGACATCAGATGATCCCGATGGAAAACCTCCGTCCGGGCGATCGTGTTCGCGCTTATATTCTGAAAATCGATCCGACCTCCAGACAGCAGCAGATCACCCTGTCCCGTACCTGCAATGAATTCTTGGGCGAACTGATGCGTCAGGTCGTTCCCGAAATCAACGAAGGCCTGCTTGAGATCAAGGGCATTGCCCGCGATCCCGGCATCCGTGCCAAAGTTGCCGTCCAGGTTAAGGACAAGCGCATTGATCCGATCGGAAGCTGCATCGGTGTCAAAGGCTCTCGTATTCAGTCCGTTTCCGGCGAACTGATGAATGAGAGAATCGACATTATCCGCTGGGCCGATCAGCCTGCCGAATACGTCATGAGCGCCCTGTCTCCCGCAACGATTTCCTCCATCATCGTCCATGAAGACGAACACAAGGTTGAAGTCGTGACCCCTGACCTTGACAACAGCAAGATCGCGATCGGCAGCAACGGCGTCAACAAGCGTCTTGCCTCCGAGCTGACCGGCTGGGAAATTGAAGTGATGGATGACGACCAGGCGGCTAAGAAGCGTGAAGATGAAATCGCTCCGCGTCGCCAGGAACTCTGCGACCGCCTCGATATCGATGAGGAAGTTGCTCAGGTTCTGATTGAAAACGGCATTGAGACACTTGAAGAAGTTGCTTATCTGCCGGAAGAAGAACTGCTTAGCATCGAACAGTTCGATGAAGATACCGTTAAAGAACTGCGTTCCAGAGCCAGAACGGCATTGCTGACTTCTGCGCTTGAACGTGAAGAGCTCCTCAAGTGGGCCGACAAATCTCTTGTCGACCTTCCGGGGATGACTCATGAAATTGCAAATAAACTGAAGCCTGCCGGCATCAAGACCCTTGATCAGCTTGCCGATTTGTCTACGGACGAACTCGTTGAAATGACGGGTATTGACCACGACAAGGCTGCCGCCCTGATCACAAAGGCTCGCGAAAGCTGGAGCTAATACAAAGGAGGGAATATAGGAATATGGCAAAAACCACTGTTAAAGATTTAGCCGCCGACTTGAATTTGCCGGTTGAGACCCTTCTTTCCCAGTTGAAGGAAGCCGGCCTCTCCCAGAGCACACCCGCCGACGAATTAAGCGAAGCTGATAAGGATCGTTTCTTAACATCCCTGCAGGTTGCCCGCGGCAGCTCGAATGCAGGCCGCCGCAAAATTACGCTGACAAAGCGGGAAAAGAGCGTCATCACTCAGAACGGAGGAGGTTCCTCTCACGCCGTTCAAGTGGAAGTGCGCCGCAAACGCGTTTTGGTGAAGAACCCGGATGTCGTTAATAAAGCCCGCGAAGAAGCCAAGAAGGCAATGGAAGAGCAGAAAGAAAAAGCTCGTCGTTTAGCTGAAGAAGCTGCTGCCCGCGCTAAGGAAGAGGCCGAACGTGCTGCCAAACTCAAAGCCGAACAGGAAAAGGCTAAAGCCGAAGAAGCTGCACGCAGACAGAAGGCTGAGGCAGAGCGCAGCATAGAGAAAGCTAAGGCAGAAGCCGAGGCCGCTGCTCGTGCTGCTAAAGAAGCTAAGGAAGCCGCTGTCAAGGCTGAAGCCGACAGAGATGCTGCTCGCCGCGCTGCTGAAGCCGAAGCTCGCGCTATTCGAGAAATGATGTCTGCTCCGAAGAAGGTTCTGACCGCTAAGAAACCGGCTCAGGAAGAAAAACCGCAGGAACAGAAGAAGGTTCACAAGAACAGCGTCAAGAAAGAAAACAAAGGTACGAAGAACAACGCTAAGAACGCAGACAACTGGGGCGACGAAAATCAGAAACGCCGCACTCTCAAGACCCGCGGCGGCGACAACTCTTCGGAAGAAAGCAGCGGCTGGAAGAATGACCGCCGCAACAAACGCGGCAACAAGCACCAGAACCAGAACAACAAAGGCCAGGGCGGAAGACCGCAGACTCCTGCTGTTCAGGAACCCGTTGTTAAGGACATTGAAGTTCCGGAAACCATCACTGTCGCTGATCTCGCTATGAAGATGAGCGTCAAGGCCATTGAAGTCATTAAACATATGATGAAGCTCGGTCAGATGGTGACGATCAACCAGATGCTTGACCAGGAAACGGCCATGATTGTGGTCGAAGAAATGGGTCATCGTGCGATCGCCGCTAAACCGGAAGATCCGGAAGCCTTCCTGGCTGAAGAAGAAGCCAAGGCTTTGGCCAACTATCCGAAGGAACCTCGTCCTCCGGTCGTGACGATTATGGGTCACGTTGACCACGGTAAGACTTCTTTGCTGGACTACATCAGACGTACTCGTGTTGCCGCAGGCGAAGCCGGCGGTATTACACAGCACATCGGTGCTTACCACGTTGAAACCCCGAGAGGCATTATTACTTTCTTGGATACCCCGGGACACGAAGCCTTCACGGCCATGCGTGCTCGCGGTGCTAAGGTAACCGATATCGTTATTTTGGTGGTTGCAGCCGACGACGGCGTGATGCCGCAGACCAAGGAAGCTATTGCTCACGCGAAGGCCGGCAACGTTCCTCTGGTGGTTGCCATTAACAAGATTGATAAACCAGAAGCTAATCCTGATCGTGTCAAACAGGAACTCGTTGCCAACGAAGTCATCCCTGAGGATTACGGCGGCGACGTGCCGTTCGTCTGCGTGTCTGCTAAGAGCGGACAGGGCATTGACGAGCTGCTTGAAAACGTTCTTCTGCAGGCCGAAATTCTTGAATTGAAGGCTGTGAAAGAAGGTCCTGCTAAGGGCGTCGTGATTGAATCCCGCCTTGACCGCGGTAAGGGTGCGGTTGCTTCCGTCCTGGTTCAGGCCGGTACCTTAAAGCGCGGTGATATCGTCTTGGCCGGCGCCACTTTCGGTCGCGTTCGCGCCATGGTTGACGAAAACGGCAAGTCGGTTCAGAGCGCCGGTCCTTCCATCCCGGTGGAAATTCAAGGCCTCTCCGACGTTCCGCAGGCCGGTGACGAACTCATCGTCGTTTCCGAAGAGCGTAAGGCTCGTGAATTGGCCAACTACCGTCAGGGCAAGTACCGTGACGTTAAGCTGGCTCGCCAGGTCAATGACAAACTCGGCGGTCTTTTTGGTCAGAATCCGGAAGGCCAGAAGACCCTGTCTCTGGTTATCAAGTCCGACGTTCAAGGCTCTCAGGAAGCTTTGGTTCACGCTTTGACCAAACTTTCTACCGATGAAGTTAAGGTCAGCGTGGTTCACGCAGCCGTAGGCGGTATCAGTGAATCTGATATCAACTTGGCGATTGCTTCCAATGCTGTTGTCTTAGGCTTCAACGTCCGTGCCGATGCATTGGCTAGAAAACTGGCTGAAAACAACGGCATCGACATCCGCTACTACAACATCATCTACGACGCCGTAGATGATGTTAAGGCTGCCATGAGCGGCATGCTTGCTCCGGAACGCCGCGAAAACCACGTAGGTCTCGTTGAAATCCGTCAGGTCATTCGCGTCCCCAAAGTGGGCGCAGTGGCAGGCTGCATGGTGCTCGAAGGGGTCGTCAGACGCAACTCTCATGCCCGTCTTTTGCGCAACAATGTGATTATCTGGACAGGTGAGATTAACTCTCTGCGCCGCTTCAAAGACGACGTTAAGGAAGTCAAGGCCGGTGCCGAGTGCGGCATCTCTCTGAAAGGAAACGATGACATTCAGGTCGATGACAAACTCGAAATCTTTGAGGTCGAGGAAGTCGCAAGAACGATCTGAGATTGATATAGCCTGAACACAAAGGAGCTTTCGGGCTCCTTTGTATTTAGCTGGTTTTATTGAGGAGTTGAAAAATGATTAAACCCACCAAACCGGGACGCGCCAACCGTATTGCGGACCAAATCCAGCGTGACGTTGCCGAACTGATTCAGAAAGAAGTAAGCAACCCGAAGACTGGTCTCGTAACGCTGACAGGGTGCGAAATTACTCCTGATTACGCACATGCGACGATCTACTTTACGTCCATCGGTTCTACGCCTGAGGAAGCCACCGAGGCTTTGAACGGCGCAGCTCCGATGCTTCACTCCAGAATCTTCAAGCTTTTGAAGATTCACACCGTTCCTCAGCTGCATTTTGTCTATGACAAGAGCGTCGAACGCGGCTTTGAAATGGATCAGCTGATCCGTCAGGCTCGCGAAGAGGACGGAGAAAAAGTCAAAGGTGAATAATTGGGTCGTCGTCGCAAAGGTTTAAAAATTGACGGCGTTTTATTGCTCGATAAGCCGGTAGGTTTGTCGAGCAATAGCGCTTTACAGAAGGCACGCCGCCTTCTGAATGCACAAAAAGCCGGCCATACCGGCACGCTTGATCCTTTAGCAAGCGGACTGCTTCCCTTGTGTTTCGGGGAAGCGACAAAGTTTTCTGCCGATTTACTCAACGCCGATAAGGAATATTTAACGACGGTGAAGTTCGGAGAAAAGACCTCTACAGGAGACGCTGAAGGCGAAGTCATCTTTTCGGCCGAGCCGAAATTTACCTTCAAAGAATTCTGTGCCGTTTTAGAGAGATTCAGAGGAGAGATCATTCAAATACCTCCGATGTATTCAGCCTTGAAAAAGGACGGAGTTCCTTTGTATAAATTCGCAAGAAAAGGTGAAGAAATCGAGAGAGAGCCCCGTAAAGTAGTAATATCCTCACTTGACATTGTGGACTTCCAACCGCCTGAAGTCACCCTTCTGGTGCGTTGCTCCAAGGGTACCTATATTCGTACGCTTGGGAAAGACATAGGCGAAGCCTTAGGCTGCGGCGCCCATTTAAAGACGCTGCGGAGGACGGCTATTGCCGATCTCCACATTGAAGAAGCTGTGGATTTGGATCTGTTTGAACGCATGACTGAGGAGCAGCGTATTGCTGTTTTGCTTCCTCCGGATCGATTGCTGCAGAGTCTTGCGCCCGTCAAGCTGGATGAAGAAGCGACTAAGAAGTTTCTGAACGGTATGAAGGTACGCACGGACGAGCGTTCGATCGAGGAGGCTAAAGTGCGTGTGTACGGTATCTCAGCTGAAAAAACTGAATTTTTACTCGGCGTCGGACGTTTGACTTCCGACGGAGTCCTGGCGCCGGATCGATTAATTTCGTTTGTAGACAACGATAGATAATTTTTAATATGACTCGAGCGATTAGAAATATTGCGATTATTGCTCACGTGGACCATGGTAAAACCACGTTGGTGGATCAGCTGCTGAAACAGTCCGGCACCTTCCGTGCCAATCAGGCTGTTGCCGAGCGCGTGATGGACAGTAACGACATCGAACGCGAGCGCGGCATTACGATTTTGGCGAAAAACTGCGCCGTCGAATACGAAGGCACCCACATCAACATCATCGATACCCCGGGACATGCGGACTTCGGCGGTGAAGTCGAACGCGTTTTGTCTATGGTTGACGGCGTTCTGTTGCTCGTGGATGCGGTAGAAGGCCCGATGCCGCAGACTCGTTTTGTGACCAAGAAAGCGTTGGCTTTAGGTCTGAAACCGATTGTTGTGATTAACAAGATTGATCGTCCAGGCGCTCGTCCTGACTGGGTTATCAACCAAACCTTTGATCTGTTCGACAAACTGGGCGCTACAGAAGAACAGCTGGACTTCCCTGTGATCTACGCTTCTGCTCTGAACGGGTTTGCCGGTTTCACGGATGATGCTGAAGAACTGAAGAAGATCGGAAACATGAAGGCGATTTTCGACACGATTCTGGAAAAAGTTCCGGTTCGTGACGACGATCCTGACGGTCCTCTGCAGATGCAGATTTCCTCTCTGGACTACTCCAGCTACGTCGGTAAGATCGGTATCGGCCGTATTAAGCGCGGCCGCATTAAACCGCTTCAGGAAGTTCTGATCATGAACGGCCCGGATTCCGAACCGAAGCGCGCCAAGGTCAATCAGGTTCTGAAGTTCCAGGGCTTGGAAAGAAAACTGGTTGACGAGGCTGAAGCCGGCGACATCGTTCTGATCAACGGTATCGAAGAAATCGGCATCGGTACTACCTTAACCGATGTGAACCATCCGGATGCGCTGCCGCTCCTGCACGTTGACGAACCGACTCTGACGATGAACTTCCATGTCAACACCAGCCCTCTGGCTGGTAAGGAAGGCAAATTCGTCACCAGTCGTCAGATTCGCGAACGTCTTGAACGCGAATTAAAGAGCAATGTTGCTATGCGCATGAAACCGACCGACAACGAAGGCGTTTTCGAAGTGGCCGGCCGCGGTGAACTGCACCTGACGATTTTGATTGAAAACATGCGTCGTGAAGGCTATGAACTAGCTGTTTCCCGTCCGCGCGTCGTTTACAAAGAAGTCGACGGCGTCAAGATGGAGCCGTTCGAAATGCTGACCGTTGACGTGGAAGAAAACCATCAAGGTCCCGTCATGGAAGAGCTCGGCCGCAGAAAGGGCGACCTTCAGGACATGCAGCCGGACGGAAAAGGTCGTGTTCGTCTCGAATACCGCATTCCCGCCCGTGGCTTGATCGGTTTCCAGAACGACTTTCTCACGATGACTCGCGGCACCGGTGTCATGAGCCATGTGTTTGATGAGTACGGTCCTGTTAAGTCCGGAGACTTGGGTGAACGCCGCAACGGCGCCATCATCAGCCAGGACGACGGCAACGCCGTTGCTTATGCTCTGTGGAAGATTCAGGAAAGAGGACGTTTGTTCATCGGTCCGGGAGAACCTATTTATGAAGGCATGGTGATCGGTGTTCACTCTCGTGACAACGACATTGTCGTGACCCCGATTAAGGGAAAACAACTCACCAACATTCGTGCTTCAGGTACCGACGAAGCCATTCGTCTTGTTCCTCCGATTCAGCTGACACTGGAAAGTGCCGTTGAATTCATCAACGATGACGAACTGGCTGAAATCACACCGAAGAGCATTCGTATCCGTAAGCGCTGGCTGAAGGAATTCGAACGCCGCCGTGCTGCACGCGGAGACAGTCGCGTTGGCCCGGGAATCTAAACCCAAATGTCCGTGCGGCAGCGGCAAGCCTTATGAAGACTGCTGCGGGCCGCTTCTTGCCGGCTCCCCCGCACCCGATGCGAGGGCGCTTATGTGTTCTCGCTATACGGCTTTCGTGAAGGAAGACAAGGACTATCTTCTCAGAACCTGGCACGAGAGCACCCGTCCCAAAGAATTAGATTTTGAGCCGCTCCATTGGCGCAGTCTCAAGATTGAGGCCTTCATGCCTTTATCGGAGATAACGGCACGTGTGAAATTCGTTGCGAAAGCACGAGACGATGCCGGAAATATGATCACTTTGAAAGAAAACAGCCGATTTGTAAAAGAAAACGGCCGTTGGTACTACATTGACGGAATCCTTTCATGACAGATAATGTTTACGACCCGATCGGGTGGCGCTTTTGTGTCGCACCGATGCTGGATCTGACAGATCGCCATTGCAGATACTTTCATCGTCTGCTTTCTCATCGTGCTCGACTTTACACCGAGATGGTGACGACCGGAGCGCTGGTTCACGGCGATGTTCCCCATCATCTTGATTTTTCCGAAGCGGAGCATCGGGTTGCTCTGCAGCTCGGAGGATCCGATCCGAAGGATCTGGCCCACGGTGCTAAGCTTGCTCAGCAATGGGGATATGACGAAGTTAATCTTAACTGCGGATGTCCGAGCGAACGTGTGCAGAAAGGCTCGTTCGGTGCTTGTTTAATGGCCGAACCCGGCTTGGTCGCGGATTGCGTTAAAGCCATGCAGGACGCAACTCATCTGCCAGTCACCATCAAACATCGCGTCGGTATTGATGCCAATAATGATTACGGTTTTGTGCGTGACCTTGTCGGTACGTTATTTAATGCCGGCGTTCGTGTTTTTATTGTTCATGCCCGTAATGCATGGCTGAAGGGATTGTCGCCAAAAGAAAACCGTGAAATCCCGCCGCTTCGCAGAGAAGTGGTTTATCAGCTTAAGAAAGATTTTCCGGAAGCGATCATTGTCATTAACGGTGCGCTTCAGGATCTAGGCGAATGTGAAGCCGAACTCAAACACGTGGACGGCGTTATGCTGGGTCGGGCCGCTTATTACACACCGTGGCTTCTCACTGATGTTGATGCCCGCCTTTACAACGACGAACACGCTCCCGTGACGCGCGATCGAGTGATCGACGCCATGGAAGAGTATGTTCGCTTCATTAAGCCGGATGATCATTCTCTGCGGGCCTGCTGCCGGCATATGCACGGACTGCTGACGGGCTTGGCAGGAGCGAAAGTTTGGCGAAGGACATTAAGCGATACGGCGCTGATCCGAGAGCAGGGTGCCGATATCTTCCGCTATGCCTACGGCAAAGCCGGTTGGGCGGATGTTGAATCCTTCCCGGATGAGGACAGAGAGTTCTTCTCTTAGAGAATCCTATTTGATGAAGTCCTGAATTTCACTGCTGAGTTCAGGATTTTTCATTTTTCGAAAAAGAAAAAGCCCGAGTCGACAGAGTCAATCGGGCTTTGGATTAATAGGGGAAAGGGTCCCTTTTCTTAATTATTTAGCGGCTTTAAGAATAGCCTCAGCAGCTGTTGTGTTGAAGAAGAAGCGACGGCTTTCAAGCGTTGTTCCTTTGGCGAAGAATTTGCCCGGACGGAAAATCTTGTCGCCTTTGCCCGGGGCAACGAAAGCCATCTTAGAGACACCGCTTTCGTGCTCTTCAATACCGTATTCGGCAGGCGTGACTTCCTTCGGCATAGTCAGCACGACAGCCTGAGAGCGACCGTTGTTGACAACGTTCCATTTGCCGGTGGCGACGGCAGCTTCCCCGGTCGGAGTGCAGAACATGGTTTCTCTCTTAACCGGAGTAACGCGGAAAGTGCCGCTGACGGCTTTAGGAGTGGCGTTATCAAACATAATGCCGTAGGCGTGTCCGGAGACGCGTTTGAGGCAGAAAGGAATAGAGGAGAAATTCTTCAGGAGTTCTTCGCTGGTGGTTGCGCTGGTGAAGTTCTGGTTAACCGGAATGACCATTTCATTATTCAGGAGAGTCGTGTCGGCCTTGTAGGCAATTGAGCCGGCAGGGAAGACTGCATTGCCGACTTTTTCAGCTTCGGCAAGAGGCTGACCCTTGCGGTTCTTTAGGAATTCGGCCATTTTTAAGCCGCTGACGTCAAAGGCGCGAAGTTTCAGGCCGATCTGAACCGGGGCTTTGCCTGCACCGAACTTAAGAAGAGCCGAGCCGTTCTTTTCAAATACGACGCTGGTCGGCTGGAAAAGAGAGATCTTTTCTGTCTTAGTGGCAACATATCCGGCGTCTGTCTGGGCCGGGATCAGCCCGAGGTCGCCTCTGTCTTGTTTCAGTAAAAGCGGTGCGGCCCCGCGGCGCGGTTTTTTCCCTTCAACGACAGACCAGGCGGAAGTGTCTTTACCGTCAATCACCCAAACCGGATGATTTTTCATGATCTCCTGAGTTGTCGCAGAAAGAGCAACGGGTTCTTTTGTTGAGCTCGAGAACAGGTTGTCAAAGAAGCTCGCATGGCTCAGGGAGCAGACGGAAACGAGAGACAAAGCAACAGCTGAATGAGCAGTAATAGATTTCAAATTCACAGTAACCTCTTTAGAAATTGCTCTTACAAATTTTGAACAAAGGAATGCTAACTCAAAAATGTATAGAGGTTGATACTAATACATAGAGTTTTGCATCCTCGGAAATGGTTACTTAACTCGCCTAGATTGGGGAGGTATTCCATGATAGTACCCATTATTTAGTCCGTTAATTAGATGTACGCTGAAGAGTAGGGGAAATGCTGAGTTTTGTGTCATCCGCTCGTCACATTCACCCTCTAGAATCCGCCATTGTTTTTTTATAAAGATAACCATCTATCATGGATACATTTCTCACGTGCACGATGGTCTTTCTGATGCTCCTGGCAAGTTTTAACTTGTTCGTGGGCGTCAGCAACGACGCCGTGAACTTCCTGGGTTCTGCACTGGGCTCTAAAAGCGCCCGATATAACATCGTTATGGGTGTTGCTGCCGCGGGTGTGCTTTTAGGCTGCTCCTTCTCAAGCGGAATGATGGAAATTGTGAGAAGCGGGATTTTTAATCCGCAGCTCTTTACCTATTGGGATGTCATGCTCATCTTTTTTGCGGTGATGCTGACAGATGTTCTTCTTTTGGATACCTTTAATTCTCTCGGTCTTCCTACTTCGACCACGGTATCTATCGTTTTCGAGCTTCTCGGTGCTTCTGTGGTTTCCGCCGCTTACAAGCTGTGGGTGTCGACCGGAACCATCGTCGGTCTCGGCGCCTACATCAACAACGAAAAAGCCCTTTCGATCATCATCGGTATCTTGGCCTCGGTAGTGATCGCTTTCACCTTCGGAACAATCATTCAATGGCTGATCCGTTACCTTTTCACGTTCCGTTATCAGAAAGTCTATCGTTACGTCGGCGGCGTTTACTCCGGCCTTTGCCTGACGGCAATTTTTTACTTCCTGATCGTCAAGGGGGCAAAGGGCGCATCTTTCATGACGCCGGAATTGATTGCCTGGCTGGATGCTAATACCGAAACTCTTATGTGGAGTTTCTTCCTGACAATCACCGTCGTTTTCCAGATCCTGATCTGGTTCTGGAACTTTAATGCACTTCGCATCGTTATTTTAGCCGGTACCTTCGCTTTGGCCTTTGCTTTCGCAGGCAACGACTTAGTGAACTTCGTCGGTGTGCCTTTGGCTGCAATGCAAAGTGCCGGCATAGCTGCTTCTGCTGAAGCTGCGAATCCCGCTCTGACGCCTACCACGCTGTATATGGGCGCCCTCAAGGAGTCTGTTGTCACTCCGACGATTTGGCTCATCATCTCCGGTCTAATCATGGTTTGCACGCTTTGGTTTAGTCCGAAAGCTCAGCGTGTCGTCCAGACTGCAATTAATTTATCCGCCAGCGAACGCAGTGAAAAAGAACAATTCGGATCTACTGTCGGTGCTCGTGTTTTGGTTCGTTCCGGTCTCGGAATTAACCGAATCATCAATCAGATTCTTCCGCGCTCAGTACTGAATAGTATCGACAACCATTTTGAGAAACCTCGTCTTAAGAAAGGAGAGGTTCCTCTGCCGTTTGACCAAGTTCGTGCTTCCGTCAATCTCGTACTCGCCAGTATCTTGATTGCTACGGCTACCAGCATGAAACTTCCGCTTTCGACGACTTACGTTACTTTCATGGTTGCCATGGGTAGTTCTTTGGCAGACGGTGCGTGGGACAGAGAGACTGCTGTTTACCGAATTTCCGGTGTAATGGCGGTGATCAGCGGCTGGTTCCTGACCGCTTTTACGGCCTTTATTGCTGCCGGTATTGCGGTTCTCCTTTGCATTTGGTTCGGGCCGATCTTTATGGTGATCGGTGGTGTTTGTGTCGTTGCACTCCTGATCCGTTCCAACTTCTTCAGCAAAGACAAGAAAGTCGAAGCAATGGAAGATTTTGAAGCAGGCCTGTCCAAAGAAGAGCTGCGTAAGCGCTTTAACGCTGCGATTGACCGCAACTTGAAGCAGACAATTGACATCTTCTCGAACACCACAATGAACTTCCTTTCGGAAGACTATTCGGCGGTGAAGAAAGGCAAACTCGAGGCCCAGGAGCTTTTAGACCATATCTCCCTGCTTCGAAGCCAGTACTATCTCATGATCAGTCACGGTCAGGGCGCCGGCAAAGACTACGACGCGCGTAACTACTATTACCGCACCTTCTCAAACGTCAAAGATGTTGCCCAAGACCTCCGCAACACGGTAAATCAGATGGAGCAGCATTTGGCAAACAGCCACTCGGTCTTCAAAGGTCAGCTCAGAGCCAATTTGCTGAAGGCAGTTGATGCGTTGTCGAATTTCCAAAAATCTCTGTCTGAGTACGTGATGAACGGTTCGACAACTGACGAAGTGCTTCTTCGCTTGTCTAATACGAACCTTGAGGAAGTCAATGCGTTCCAGCTTGAACTGATGAAAGAAATCGAAGTCAATAAGATGCCTCTTCATCGTTCGGAACTGTACTTGTCCATCCTCCAGCTTTATCGCGAAATCATCAATCGCTACACCGTTATTGTCCTTCTGCAGCGTGAACTGAACTTCATGCTTTCGGAAAAACAAGAGGACGAGCATGCAGCTGAGGCTCCTGCAGAGCCTCAGCCTCAGCATTAAGTGAACCGTTAATTGGCGCTAACAGCGGGTTGTTCTTCGGGACGCCCGCTAAATTTTTGCCTGCTGAACTCCTATCCGGAAGCGTTGACCGCCGTCTGTTCGGCTTGTACATTGAAAGTATCGTTTCCTTAGGAGCTGCGCTATGCCTTTCGTACGCATTTGTGTTACCGGCGATGAAGAACGCCCGACACCGGAACAAAAGAGAGAACTTATTTCCGGAGTGACAAAACTCGTCGGTGACGTGCTCGGTAAGAATACCTCAAACATGGTCGTCATCATCGACGAGATCCCGATGGAAAACTACGGGATCGGGGGCAAGACCGTCAGAGAACGCCGAAAAGAACAACAGAAATAAGCGACAAAAGAAAAACCGAACCGGTCGCAAGACCGATTCGGTTTTATTACATCCGATAAGTCGGATTACTCTTTCTTCGTCTGAACGAGTTCAAGCGGCGCAGAGTCCTCCTGGATAACACGCTTGATGCGTTTGCGACCGAGTTTAGGCTTAGGAGCCTCTTCTCTGACAGGAACGTCTTTTTTCGTGGTTCCGACGAGCTCAAGACCTGCTTTTTCAAGCATCGGCTTCAGATCGACCGGTTTGTCGTTGGAAACAGCTTCCATCTGAGCTTTTACCGGAGCGTCCGATTCGACCTGCTTGGTTTCTACGGGTTTAACTTCGGCCGGTTTAACGACGGTCTTCTCTGTCACAACAGGCTTAACATCCTCAGTCTTCGCCTGATCGGCCTTAGGAGCATCCTTAGGAGCTTCTTTTACGGCTTCTGCTTTAGGAGCGGCGGAACTAACGGCCTGAACCTCGGAGTCGTGGCTTTCCACCTTGGTCACAAAATCAGCTGCCGGTTTACGAGGTGCTCTTTCACGTCTCGGACGAGCATGTTTGGGAGTTTCTTCCGTAAGATGCAGTTGGTTTGTATCTACGCGAGGCATATGTTCGTCGGCGTGAATAGCAGCCGCATTCACTTGAGGAACGGCATGTTCGCTCATCACAACGTCTTCAATAGCAGCAACGACTGGAGATACATGTGCCAGCGGCACAACAGATCTTGCGGCTCGCGGTTCTCTGTCGCCTCTGTCCTTGCGCAGGCGGCGGGCTCTGCGAGTACGAGGACGCTGTTCTGTGGCGTTGGACTGAGATTCAACGGACGGCACAACACGAACTGCTGTTTCGATGATTTCTTCAACGGTTTCTGCCGGAGCTTTCTTTTCTTCGACCTGGATAGCCGGAGTTTCAACAGCGGCAGGTGTCGGAGTCGGAGCTGGTTTTTCAGCCTGCGGCTGAACCTGGACGGCTTCGACGGGTGCCGGAACGTTCTGTTTTTCAACAGGTTTTACTGCTTCTTCAACAGCTGCCGGAGCCTGAACGGGCTTAGCACTTCTTTTATCCTGTAAAGCGCTGTTTTCCTTCAAAGCCTTGCGAGTACGTTCGATTCTTTCAGGCTTTTCTGTCTTTTCGACAGCGGCCGGACGAACGGCAGGAACATTCTTGGCTTTTTCAACCGTCTCTTTCTGGCGTCTGTCTTCAGTCTTGGTCGGTTTTACCTGACGCGGCTGTTTGGGCGCGCGCTCAACTTTTTCCTGTTTGGCGACAGGCGTACGTGTCTTACGCTGATCGTCTCTTTCCTGACGACGATTCTTACGCTCGCCGCGCTCTTTTCTGACGGAAGATTTGTCGCCGCGGCTGGAATTGTTCTTGGCTTCTTCTTTCTCTTCAGCTTCAGAATTTCCGGTGAAGAAAGCAAGAATCTTCTGGAAGAAGCTCTTTTCTTTCTTGGCAGGTTCTTTGGAAGGTTTGGCAGGCTCAACGTGCTTCGGAGCGTCTTCTCTGACGGGCAGGCCTTTGATGACAGGGATCTGACGAGGCTTAGTAGAAGGCGCGACGTTCTGAGCTCTGGAGTAAGGAGCTTCGGGCTCAGGAGCAAGCTCTTCCACGCGCTTGTAGCTCGGAGCACCTTCTGTCAGCAGCTGATCTTCGGTGCGAAGGCGTTCGATCTGATAATGCGGTGTTTCGAGCGTCTTGTTCGGGATCAGGATGACTTCAATGTGGTGACGATGTTCGATCTTGGCGATGTCGTCGCGTTTTTCGTTCAGCAGGTACGTTGCAACATCGACCGGAACCTGGGCCTGAAGAGCAGTGGTGCCGTCTTTGAGCGCTTCTTCCTGGAGAATACGAAGCACTTGAATCGCACTGGATTCGGTGTCACGAATAGCGCCGATACCGTTGCAGCGCGGGCAGGTGATGTGGCTGCCTTCGTACAGAGACGGACGAAGTCTCTGGCGGGAGAGTTCCAACAAGCCGAAGCGGGAAATCTTGGCGATCTGGACGCGGGCTCTGTCGTGACGAATAGCTTCTTTGATGCGCTGTTCGATAGCACGCTGATGGGCCGGATCTTCCATATCGATGAAGTCGATGACGATCAAGCCGCCGAGGTCACGCAGACGCATCTGACGCGCAACTTCTTCAGCAGCTTCTTCATTGGTGTGGAAGGCAGTGGCTTCGATGTCTCCGCCGGCGGTGGCGCGGGCGGAGTTAACGTCGATGGCAACCAGAGCTTCAGTGTGGTCGATCACAATCGAGCCGCCCGAGGGGAGGGGAACGGTTCTGGAGTAGGCCGTTTCGATCTGATTTTCGATCTGGAAGCGGGAGAATAGGGGCACATCGTCCGCGTAGCGCTTGACACGGTTGATCATGTCAGGCATGACGTGGCCCATGAACTGCTTAGCCTGTTCGTAGATGTCGTCGGTGTCAACGAGAATTTCAGCGATGTCCGGCTGGAAGTAGTCGCGGATCGCGCGAATCACGAGATTGCTTTCTTCAACGATCAGGAAGGGGGCCGGATTCACGCGTTCGTATTTCTGGCCGAGAGGACCGATGGGAGCGGTGACGAAGTTGCCTTCGGTGTCTTCATACTGCGGTGTGGCAGCTTCAACAATGGCCTGCCAGAGCTGGAGAAGGTAATCAAAGTCCCATTTGAGTTCTTCGACCGTACGGCCGATACCAGCGGTACGAGCGATGAGGCTCATGCCTTTCGGTGTCGGGAGCTTGGACATGTTTTCACGAAGCTCTTCGCGTTCTTCGCCTTCGATACGACGGCTGACACCGCCTCCGCGAGGATTGTTCGGCATAAGGACGAGGTAGCGACCGGCCAAGGAAATGAAAGTGGTCAGTGCCGCACCCTTGTTGCCGCGTTCTTCTTTTTCAACCTGAACGATGAGCTCGGTTCCTTCGGAGAGTGCTTCTTTGATGGTCGCAGTGCGAACATCAACACCTTCTTTGAAGTAAGAACGGGAAATTTCTTTAAAAGGGAGAAAACCGTGGCGTTCTTCGCCGTAATCGACGAAACATGCTTCCAAAGACGGTTCAATACGGGTGATTACGCCTTTGTAGATATTGGACTTTCTCTGCTGACGTTCGGAAGACTCGATATCAATATCAATGAGCTTCTGACCTTCAACAATAGCGACACGCAGCTCCTCAGCATGCGTGGCGTTAAATAACATGCGCTTCATCAAGCACTCCTCAGTCACTGACGCGGACCATAGGCGTGCCGTAGAGAAAAGATATCAAACAGGTTCCGGAACAAGTGGAACGGGCAAAGGAATCTCCCTGAGTGAATCGCGGAAATTGTCCGCAGGAGGCTTTATAAAATCGAGAGAGGAGACCGCAGTGCAGGCACAATTATCCCTTCCCGTTAGGCAGGAATAGGCAGGCCGATCGAAACAGCGGAGGTAAGCCACTCTCTTTTTTCCAATACTTTTGCTGCACGAGTGCAGCATGTGTTCCAAAATTTGTGCGCGCATCAACCGGATGCTGCGCCCCGTGTTAATAAAAATTCTTTACAGCAAATGACCCGAAGGCCATTGGCGAGCTGCGACGATTCGAAAATCGGAGCACCGCCTATCATTCATTACAAAATCTCCTGCCGGCATCGTTGCGAAAAACGATGTTTAGCGTGTTCCGTTCATCATCGGTCAGCTCAAGCGGAGAGACCCTAGAATCGGTACGCATCGCATTCCGTTTGTCGTCAAAAGATTACAATCGGCGGAGGTCATTGAGAACAGTTGAACCGACAGATTTCAGACGCGCAAACCTGCGGCGCCGAGTTGTTCTGACGGTCAAACCTCTCGCACAGGATTTTAGAACAAATGATGAAATCTCGCCAAAATAATGAGCGAACAGCCCCAAAAAAGGGTCGTACTTCTGCGAAAAGCCGCACCCGCAGCGGAAAAGATTTGTTAGCAGACTTAAACATTTCCGCGTCGACCGGAAAGGTCACTCAGCGCCCAAAGCCAAAGACTGCCTTACCAAGGGTGAAGACATCGGCACAAGAACCGAAAGAAAGAAAAGCCGCCGAGCCGAAGGTTATCTTCAAGAAGGTTGACGAAAGCAATGACGGTCAAAGACTGGATAACTTTCTGCTTTCACAGCTTAAAGGCGTGCCGAAATCTTTGATCTACCGCGTAGTGCGTTCCGGCGAGGTCCGAGTCAATAAAGGACGAGCTCATGTCGACACTCGTCTGCAGAGCGGAGACGAAGTTCGTATTCCGCCGATCCGCTATACCGAAAAAGAATCCGAACATTCGGCACCTCCCTTGAAGCTCTCGGAAATGCCGCCGATTCTTTTTGAAGATCAAAACATCATGGTCGTGGACAAACTGGCCGGTATGGCAAGCCATGGCGGCAGCGGCATCTCTTACGGTCTAATCGAACGAATGAGAGCGAGCCGCCCGGAACTTCCGTTCCTGGAACTCGTCCATCGCTTGGACAGAGGGACTTCCGGCGTATTGGTGCTGGCTAAAACTCGGAAAGCTTTGGTGCGACTCCACGAAATGATCCGCGAAGGAGAGATGCACAAGACCTACCAGGCGTTGGTTAAAGGGGATTGGCAGAACGATCGTCAGCACGCGAAGTTTCCGCTTTTTAAGTACGTCACGCCCTCGGGAGAGCGTCGTGTGCGCGTTGATCCGGAAAACGGGCTTCCGAGCCACTCTATATTTAGATTGAAAGAACGTTTCGGACCGGTTTCTTTAGTTGAAGTCGATCTTCTCACCGGTCGTACCCATCAGATTAGGGTGCATGCAGCAGAGTTAGGCTTTCCGCTGGTCGGAGACGAGAAGTACGGCGATTTCGCATTTAATGATGAAGTTGCCCACGGTTCGCTGGGTGTGCCGTTCAAACGGATGTTCCTGCACTCAGGCAAGATTTGTTTTCATCATCCGATTACAGGAGAGGAACTCGAGATTGAAGCTCCGCTTCCTAAAGATTGTGTAGAGCTCATTGAGGTTTTAGAGCAAAGAAAGGCTCAGAATAAATAGCTCAGTCCTCAAACCTACTAAATCAGGAAAAAGAAGAATGCACGCTCTGAAGATGGCCGTTTTTGATTTTGACGGCACCTTAGTTGATTCAGTTCCTGCGATTGCCCGCGGCATCCAGTTGGCAAATGAAGAAATCGGGATTGCGCCTGTCAGTTATGAGATGGCAAAGAGCATTATCGGGTTAGGCTTCAAGGACATCATTCCGATCGTGGCGCCGGATCTTCCTGAAAGCGAGTACGGTCGTTACAAAGACATTTACGTGCGCTATTTTCTTCAGAGCGATCCTTCTCTGAAGTTATTTCCGGGCGTTTTGGAACTTCTGCGTGAACTTCAAGACGCCGGCATCAAAACCGCGATTGCAACCGGTAAAAGCCGCAAGGGCCTCTCAAGAATCGTTAATCGGATGAATGTGTGGGATTATTTTGATGATTCCATCACAGCCGATGAAGCGCTCCCAAAACCCGACCCTCTAATGCTGAATACTCTGCTTGAAAGAAACGGGCTCACAATGGACGAGATTGTGATGATCGGCGACACTGAGCACGATATTAAGCTAGGCAAAGCGGCCGGAGTCCGCACAATTGCGGTCACTTGGGGTGCTGCGCCGTTAGAACGTTTAGAGGCTTATAAGCCCGACGCCATTGTCAGGACCATGGAAGCGCTCAAAACTAAGCTCGACGAGCTCGCTTAGCGCCGAGAATTCCAAAGACCGTCGGGAGCTTCGGCAGCGACAAATCCTGTTTTTTCCAATCCGCTGCGGAGAACGTGCGAATGCGCTCTTCCGGCCCGGAGATGTCTGTGGCCGCGAGAATAAGCGTCGTAGGCGCGCAGTTTTTAACAAGATCGGCGAGCATGCCGCTGTTGCGGTAGGGTGTTTCGATGAAGAGCTGAGTTTCTCCTTCCGAAGAAGCGCTCTTTCTTTCAAGATCTTTAATTGCATTGGTGCGGGCAGGCTCTTTAATCGGAAGGTAGCCGCAGAAACGGAAATGCTGTCCGTCCATACCGGAAGCCATTAAAGCTAAAAGAATAGAAGACGGTCCGACGAGCGGTACGACGCGGATACCAAGCTTATGAGCTTCCGCAGCGATTTGTGCGCCTGGATCCGCGACGCCCGGACATCCGGCTTCGCTCACAATGCCGATATCGTTTCCTTCCAATGCAGGCTTGAGCCAGCCTCGTACCTTTGCAGAATCCGGACGATGCCCGATTTCTTCAATAGAAAGCGAGGCTATAGGCGATGGGTGGCCGCAGAATTTCAGGAAAGCTCTTGCCGACTTGGCGTTCTCACCTAAAAAGAACTTGAGTTCTCGAGCCGTTTGAATCGTGTGTTCGGGCAGTGTGTCGTTCAGTACCCCATCGGCGATAGGGACCGGCAGCATGAAGAGCTTTCCTTTATTCATCAGTTAAGCTCCGGAAGAACGTGAATGCCGGCCTGAGCAAGCATAGTCGTCAATTCAATCAGCGGCAGTCCGATGATGGCGGTCGGATCGTCGGATTTGCACTCGGCGACTAAGGCGATACCAAGTTTTTCAATTTTGGCTGATCCGGCGCAATTGAAAGGCTTCTCGCGTTCAAGGTACTCACGAATGCCTTCCGGAGGCAGATTGCGCATACGGATAAATGTCGGGACGACCGTGCTCTGCAGATTTCCTTTGGCGTCAATGACGGTCATGGCAGAATGGAATGTAACGGTCTGACCGGACATCTCGGAGAGCTGCTTGAAGGCGTTTTCGAAATTGCCGGGTTTTCCGACCGGACGACCGTTTAATTCCAAGACCTGATCACAGCCGATGACCACGCAGTGCGGATGCTGGGCGGCAACTGCCTGAGCTTTCAGTACGGAAAGGCGCAGTGAGAGATCCTTCGGGCTTTCTCCTTTGAGCGGCGTTTCATCGACGTCGGGAGAGCAGGTAGTGAAAGGGATCTGGAGACGCTCTAAAAGCTCGCGTCGGAAAGGAGAACTTGAACCTAAAATTATTGCGGCTTTGTTGTCCATAATTGGGTCGTTCCTAAAAGCACTCAAACTTGAAAGAGACTATTCTAGTTCAGTGCTTATCGCAGAAAGAGAGAAATTCAATGTCCGCATACCTAAAACAAACCGACTATGTGAATGCTTATGACCTGGCCAGAGATAAGAAAGTCATCGAAGGGCAGGCAAAATTGTCGGATCTTCCGCGCTTAAAAGACATGATTCTTCCGACCGAAGGAACCGTGACATACCGAATCTGCGGAATGACGGCTAAAAAGGGATGGCCCGGCGCCGTCATGGAACTCGCGACCGTTGTTCCTTTGGTTTGCAATCGCTGCACGAAACCGATGGATTTCAAGATTGAGAGAGAAGTTGCTTTCCGCTTCGCTAAGAGCGAAGAAGAAGCCGATTCGATTCCGATCGACGAAGATGATGACACCGAAGTCATCGTCGGCAGCGACAAGCTCAATCTTGCCGACTGGATTGAAGAAGAACTGATTCTTTCTCTTCCCTTGGTTCCGGCTCACGAAGAAGGCTGTCAGACCGACGGACCTGAAGAGTCAAAAGACGAAGTTCAGAAGCCGAATCCTTTTGCAAAACTCAAAGATCTCAAAGGTTTGCGTAAGGTCTAAGGTTAGTGTAGAATGCCTGATTTTCCAGGAGCGGAAGCGTAACTGTTGCCCGCTCGATTTTGAAAGTTAGATTTTAATTTACGTGGGGTTACCATGGCTGTTCAGCAAAATAAGAAATCGACCAACAAGCGCGGCAATCACCGTGCTCACGATTTTCTGACGAACCCGCCTCTGGCTGTCGAACCGACAACCGGCGAAGTTCACCGTCGTCATCACATTTCTGCCACCGGTTTTTACCGTGGTAAGAAAGTCATTGCTACTAAGGCTGACGACCAGGAATAAGTCTTCACTGACCCGGATCGCTCTCATCTGAGACCCACGACGGACGGTGCGGCGGTCGAGTCTAAAGACATTCTGCAGAGCTCTCTTCGGAGAGCTTTTTGTTTTTCTGCGGAAAATTTGTATTTGTGTGTAATACGGGTTTTCTGCTTGTATTCGCAAGTCCTAATTAAAGTAATCTGTCGCTCATAGTTATTTAGAGGATTTCCCAGTGTCGGAAAATTGTTTTTCTCGTATCGCCTCCACCGGAAGTTTTCTTCCGAAGAGAGCGGTAAGCAATGAAGAGTTGGCTCAGGATTTAGCCAAAATCGGTGTCGAGACGAGCGACGAATGGATCCGTACCCGCACGGGCATCGAACAGCGCTATCTTGCTTCCGGTGAAGAGTCCACCACTTATTTGGCCTCCGAGGCTGCAAAACAGGCCTTGGAAGCAGGTGGTTTTTCTCCTGACGAAATTGATCTGATTATTGTCGCGACGACCACTCCGGATTCCGTTTTCCCGAGCACGGCTTGCCAAGTTCAGGCGATTCTCGGTGCGTCGGGCGCCGGTGCCTTTGATATTCAGGCCGTTTGTTCCGGTTTTGCCTATGCACTTTCGATTGCTGACTCAATGATTCGTGCTGGTTCTGCCAAGCGCGTCTTGGTGATCGGTGCAGAGACTCTGTCTCGTGTTTTGGATTGGAAAGACAGAACAACTTGTGTTTTGTTCGGCGACGGCGCCGGAGCTGTGGTTCTGGAAAAATCCGATGAGCCCGGTATTTTGGCTTCTGAACTGAAGGCAGACGGCACGCGCGGAGTGCATGTACTGGCCGCAGACAGTCATATCGACGGCGGTAAAGTCGTCGGTGATCCGTTCATCCGCATGGACGGCCGCTTGGTCTTTAAGGCTGCGGTAGAAAAAATGACGGAAAGCGCTCGCAATGTACTGACCAAAGCCAACTTGGCTACGAACGACGTGGATCTTTATATTCCTCATCAGGCCAACTTGCGCATCATGAATATGGTTCGCGAAAAACTCGGTATTGATGAGGAACACCTGATGATTTCCGTCAATCAGCACGGAAACACATCTGCTGCCAGCGTTCCGCTTGCTTTGGATAAAGCACACAGATCCGGAAGACTGAAACGCGGGGATCTCGTTCTGCTGCAGGGAGTCGGAGGAGGTTTTACCTGGGCCTCCGTATTGCTCAAGTTCTAATTGTCAATAAAAGAAAAATGCAAGATAAAAAAATCGCCTTTGTATTTCCCGGTCAGGGAAGCCAGGCTGTCGGAATGCTCTCAACCTTAGCCGACGAGCCGATTGTTCGCGAAACACTCAAGGAAGCCGATGAGGCTTTAGGTTTTGCTTTGTCCAAGTTGATTGCTGAAGGTCCGGCTGAAGAGCTTAGCCTGACGGTCAATACTCAGCCAGCCTTGGTTTGCGCTTCGATTGCTATGTATCGTTTTTATCTCCAGGAAGGCGGTCGCAAGCCGGATCTGCTCGCCGGCCACAGCCTCGGTGAATACTCTGCTTTGGTTGCTGCCGGTGCGCTCGACTTTACGGATGCTCTGCAGCTGGTTCGCTATCGCGCAGAACAAATGCAGGCCGCGGTTCCCGTCGGTGAAGGTACGATGGCTGCGATCCTCGGTTTATCCGACGACCAAGTGAAGACCGTCTGCCTTGAATGCGCTACAAATGGCGTTGTCGAAGCCGTTAACTTCAATACTCCGGGGCAGGTCGTGATTGCCGGTACCGTTGCAGCTGTTCAGGAAGCCATGGAAAAGAGTTTGGCTTCCGGTGCTAAGCGCGCTATCAAACTGAATGTTTCCGGTCCGTTCCATTCTTCTTTGATGAAACCGGCTGCGCTTGCCATGGAAGAAAAGCTGAAAACCGTTGACCTTCAGAAACCTTTCCTGCCGGTCTTACATAACGTTGACGTCCAAATCCACGAAGAACCCGACGCCATTCGCGACGTTCTGGCGGCTCAGGTTGCCTCTCCGGTTCTGTGGGCCGATACAGTTCGTAAGATGGAAGAGGCCGGCGTCATGGAAATTTATGAAGTCGGTCCCGGAGCAGCTTTGTCCGGAATGGTCAAGCGCATCACCAAAGGAATTACTGCTAAAGCATTAAACAGCCGTGCAGCCTTAGAAGAAGCTGCTGCGGCAAACCAGGAGAAATGATTCATGACTCAGTCCGTTTTTACAGCTGACGCACTCGCCGGCGAAATCGTATTAGTCACCGGCGCCAGTCGCGGTATCGGAGCTGCCATTCTGGACGTCTGCGTTAAAGCCGGTGCCACAGTGATCGGCACGGCAACAAGTGACTCCGGCGCTGCAAAGATTTCCGCTCGTATCCAGGAACTCGGCGGCAAAGGCGGAGGCCGCGTTTTAAATATTGCTGCCCGCGAAGGTACCGACGCTTTCATGAAAGCGCTCGAAGCCGACTTCGGTTCCGTTACCGTGTTAGTGAACAACGCCGGCATCACTCGCGATACGCTTTCCATGCGTATGAAAGATTCTCAGTGGGATGAAGTGATCGAAACGAATCTCACAGGCGGATTCCGTCTTTCCCGCGCCTGCCTCAAAGGCATGATGAAAGCCCGTCACGGTCGCATCATTAACATAGCCTCCATCGTCGGCATGATGGGCAATGCCGGCCAGGCGAACTACGCTGCCGCCAAGGCCGGCACGATCGCTATGAGCAAATCCATCGCCAGAGAAATCGGTTCCCGCGGTGTTACCGTCAACTGCGTTGCGCCCGGATTTATCGCAACCGATATGACCGACGCGCTGAACGATGCGCAGAAGCAAGCTCTTCTTGCACAGATTCCGCTCGGACGCTTAGGTTCTGCAGATGATGTTGCCGAAACCGTGGTGTTCCTGGCTTCCAGCGCAGCTGCCTATATCACCGGTCAGGTCATTGAAGTTAACGGCGGCATGAGGATGTAACAACGGCTATTTTCGGCCGTTCACGTTACTGCGGCTCTGATAAAATGCCAAGATTAGGCCCAAGGGGCCATGAATAATTTTTTATCACTCTAGAAAAGAGGTTTTTAAATGGACAATATTGAACAACAGGTTAAGAAGGTCGTCGCTGAACAGCTCAGCATCAATGAAGCCGATATCAAGAATGAAAGCGCTTTCATCTCCGACCTCGGTGCAGACTCTCTTGACACCGTTGAATTGGTCATGGCCCTTGAAGACACATTCGGCATCGAAATTCCTGACGACCAGCAGGAAAAGATCCAGACCGTTCAGGACGCTATCGATTTCATCGAAGCTCACAAGAAGGCTTAATTAAAGGCCGAACGGAGCTCCTGAATGCGTCGTGTGGTTGTTACCGGATTGGGCATGGTTAGCCCAATCGGCAACACGGTCGAAGAAAGTTGGAATAACGCCCTTGCCGGCAAGTCCGGCATCGGCGTTATTACGCAATTTGATGCATCCTCTTTCGGCAGCCGTATTGCCGGTGAAGTTAAAAATTTTGAAGTCGAAAAATATCTTCCGGCAAAAGAAGCTCGCCGTTTCGACCGTTTTATTCAATTAGGTATTGCTGCAGCTGTCCAGGCACTGGATGACAGCGGCCTGACTTTTGAAGGTGAGGAGGCTGAGAGAGCAGGTAGCGCGATCGGCAGCGGAATCGGCGGTTTGCCGATTATCTGCCAGAATTATCAGTCTTATATGGAAAGAGGCGAACGCCGCATCTCTCCGTTCCTGATTCCCGGCGCGATTGCCAACATGGTCTCCGGACAGCTCTCCATCATGCGCAATTTGCAGGGTCCGTCCCTGGCTTACTCCACAGCCTGCACAACCGGCCTGCACAGCATCGGTGAAGCGGCCTGGATGATTCGCCGCGGAGACGCCGACGTCATGGTTGCCGGCGGTGCTGAAAGCACGGTTTGCCCGTTGGGCGTAGGTGGCTTTGACAATATGCATGCCTTGTCCCGCAGAAACGACGATCCGGCAACGGCATCCCGTCCGTTCGATAAGGATCGTGACGGTTTTGTGCTCGGCGAAGGATCCGGTGTTCTGGTCCTTGAAGACTATGAACACGCCAAGAAGCGCGGCGCCAAGATTTATGCCGAGATCGTCGGCTACGGTCTTTCTGCCGATGCTCATCACATTACGACACCGAGTGCCGAAGGTCCGATGCGCTGCATGAAGAATGCCATGCGCCAGGCCGGACTGAATCCGTCGGATATTCAGTACCTGAATGCTCACGGTACCAGCACGTCTGTCGGTGACGTCAATGAAACCAATGCCATCAAACTGGCTTTCGGTGAAGATGCTAAGAAGTTAGTAGTCAACTCTACTAAGTCTATGACCGGTCACCTCTTAGGCGGCGCCGGCGGTATCGAATCCGTCTTTACGGTTTTGGCACTGAAGAATCAAGTTTCTCCTCCCACGATCAATATCTTCAATCAGGATCCGGAATGCGATCTGGATTACTGTGCGAATGTTGCTCGTGAGATGCCGATCCGCTATGCCATGAAGAACTCCTTCGGCTTCGGCGGAACGAACGGTTCTCTGATCTTCGGACAGGTCTAAGCAAACGATTCGCTTTAGGAAAAGGATCGCTTCGGCGGTCTTTTTCTTTTTAGCGAAGCGGCGAAGCTGTATAAAACGGCAATAATTCGTAAATAAGTTTGCGTCGGGAGGCCGAATAAAGTTAGCTAAAATATCCCATTTAAGGAGTAAGTTATTGGCGCATTTGACTATTTCTGTGAGCGACTTCGGGTTTTTCGACTGCGATCACTCTCACAAAAATATCGGTGCTTTTTGTTTTTCGTTTTGACAGCAAAACGTTTGATGTCAAGGAAGCTATGAAGCAGATCAGAAATTTTTCCATCATCGCGCATATCGATCATGGAAAATCCACCCTCGCCGACCGTTTAATTCAACGCTGCGGCGGTCTTTCCGAGCGCGAAATGGAGTCCCAGGTTTTGGACTCTATGGATCTGGAAAAGGAAAGAGGCATTACGATCAAGGCCCAGACGGCAACGCTGAACTATAAGGCTAAAGACGGTCAGACCTATCTTTTAAATTTGATTGATACCCCGGGACACGTTGACTTCAGCTATGAAGTCAGCCGTTCCTTGTCCGCCTGCGAAGGCGCTCTTCTTGTGGTTGACGCGACGCAGGGGGTTGAAGCGCAGACCGTAGCCAACTGCTACACGGCGATTGAGCTTGGTGTAGAAGTTCTTCCGGTGCTCAACAAGATGGACTTGCAAAGCGCCAATCCGGATGAGGCCAAAGAAGAAATCGAAGATGTGATCGGTTTGGATGCGACCGACGCGATTGAAGCATCTGCAAAAACCGGCATGGGTATCGATGAGATTCTCGAACGCGTAGTTGAGCGTATTCCCGCACCTCAGGGCGATCCTGCCGCTCCGCTGCAGGCGCTGATCATCGACTCTTGGTTTGACAACTATGTCGGCGTCGTCATGCTGGTTCGCGTTGTTAACGGCACGATTAAACCTAAAGACAAGATTCGCCTGATGGCCACAGGTGCCAACCATTTGGTTGAACAGGTCGGTGTTTTTACACCGAAGTCTCAGACCAAGTCCGAGCTTTCTGCCGGTCAGGTAGGTTTTGTCGTTGCCGGCATTAAAGAGCTGAAACACGCCCGCGTCGGCGACACCGTGACCAATGCCGCAAAACCGGCAGAAGAAGCGCTCCCGGGCTTTAAAGAAGCCAAGAGCCAGGTGTTTGCCGGTCTTTATCCGGTGGAATCCAACCAATACGATGCGCTTCGCGACGCTTTGACCAAACTTCAGCTCAACGATGCCGCACTGCATTTTGAACCTGAAGTCTCTCAGGCCTTAGGCTTCGGCTTCCGCGCCGGCTTCCTTGGTCTGCTGCACATGGATATTGTGCAGGAGCGACTTGAGCGCGAATACAACATGGACTTGATTACGACCGCTCCGAGCGTCGTGTATGAAGTTCTTCTGCGCAACGGCGAAGTCATCCATGTTGAGAATCCGTCCAAACTGCCTCCGGTCGACAAGATCGCTGAAATTCGTGAACCGATCGATTCTGTGACGATTTTTGTGCCGGACGAATACGTGGGCGCTGTCATGACGCTGTGCAATCAGAAGCGGGGCGTTCAGCTTGACCTTGCCTATCACGGCCGTCAGGTTCACCTGCACTACGATCTTCCGCTCGCTGAAATCGTGCTCGACTTCTTCGATAAGCTGAAATCTTTAACCCGCGGTTACGCTTCTATGGACTATGAGTTCAAGGAATATCGTGCAGCCGACGTGGTCAAGATCGACATTCTTATTAACGGCGATAAAGTCGACGCCTTGTCCTCGATTGTTCACCGTGCCAATTCCGTCGCCCGCGGCCGTGAAATCGTAACCAAGATGCGCAGCATCATTCCGCGCCAGATGTATGACGTGGCGATTCAGGCAGCCATCGGCGCGAATGTTATTGCCCGAGAAAACGTCAAGGCGCTTCGTAAGAACGTTTTGGCTAAGTGCTACGGCGGTGACATTACGCGTAAACGCAAACTTCTGGAAAAACAGAAGGCCGGTAAGAAGCGTATGAAACAGGTCGGAACCGTGGAGATTCCGCAGGAAGCCTTCCTTGCCATCCTTCAGCAAGACGATAAATAACAACCCCTCAACCGGATGATTTGAAATGACATTTTCTTTAATCCTCTTTCTCTTGACCGTCTTCACGGGCGTTCTTTGGGTATTGGATGTTTTTATCTGGGCACCGAAACGCCGTGCTGCTGCCCAGGACGAGCTAACCGCCTTCGACCGCGACAATGCAGAGTCTCTGCGCAGAGGAGAGCAGACGGTCGTTGCCGCAAGAAATGCGATCGTTCAGGCTTCCACGGACCGTCCGAAGTGGCTGGAATACACCGCCGGATTCTTCCCAGTGATTTTCTTCATTTTTATTCTGCGTTCTTTCCTCTTTGAGCCGTTCCGTATTCCGAGCGGCTCCATGATGCCGACGCTGGAAACCGGTGACATGATTCTTGTCAACAAGTATCAGTACGGTTTGAGACTTCCGGTGCTTAACACCAAGATTCTTCCGATCGGGGAACCCGAGCGCGGAGATGTGGTGGTGTTCCGTTATCCGCCCGATGAAAATATCGATTACATCAAACGCGTGATCGGCTTGCCCGGGGACAAGATCGAATATATCAACAAGAAGCTTTCTATCAACGGCAAACCCGTTCCTATCGGCGAAATCGGCGAGTACTACGATGAAGCCAAGATGCAGTCTTTAGAAGAGTTCCTCGAAAAACTTGACAAGACAGAGCACCATCTGCTCATCAATTCCAGAGCACCATCCGGCGTTTATCCGCTCCCGAGCCATACCGACCCGAAAGCCTGCGACTATGTCCCCGGAGGTTTGATCTGCACGGTGCCGAAAGACAAGTACTTTGTGTTAGGTGACAACCGCGACAACTCTGAGGACAGCCGCTACTGGGGCTTCGTACCTGAAAAGAATTTAGTCGGCCGAGCCTTTATGGTTTGGATGAACGTCTCGAAACCGAGCCGCATCGGTTTCTTCAATTAAGGATCTCCTATGCTTCCTTTAACAGTTTTAGAAGAAAGAATCGGTTATACGTTCAAGAACAAAGAGCTCTTGCGCCGCGCGATGACGCACCGTTCTTTCAGTGCGGAACACAACGAACGTTTGGAATTTTTAGGCGACTCGGTCCTTAATTGCGTGATCGGGAACGCCTTGTTTTTAAAAGATAAGCATTTCGATGAGGGGTCCTTATCCCGCGTCAGAAGCAATCTTGTCAGACAGTCTGCTTTAGCAGAAATTGCCGAGCGAATCGGAATTTCCGATTTTCTTAAAGTCGGCGCAGGCGAAAAACATACCGGCGGAAACCATCGTCCGTCAACCATTGCCGACGCAGTTGAGGCCATTTTTGGGGCGGTTTTCACCGACGGCGGCTTTGAAGAGGCGCAAACTGTGATTATTCGCTTGTATGAGCCGATGCTCAGCCAGCTGACACCTACTACGCTCGGTAAGGACGCCAAGACGAATCTGCAGGAGGTGCTCCAAAGGATGCACTACGGATTGCCTCTTTATGACATCGTCGAGATCAGAGGTGCACCTCATGATCAGGAATTTGAAGTTCGAGTCGATATCCCCGATCTCGGAATCTCACTGACGGGCGTGGGCAAGTCTCGCCGTCAGGCAGAACAGGATGCAGCTCAGAAAGCTCTGGATAGCGAAGCCATTAGAAATTTGAAAGGCTAAGTTTATGAGTGAAAATAAAGAGACTGGAAAATCTGAAGACTTCCGCAGCGGTTATGTTGCTGTGATCGGCCGTCCTAACGTCGGCAAGAGCACGCTGATTAACGCGCTGGTCGGTGAAAAGGTCAGCATTACCAGCAAGAAGCCCCAGACGACTCGTGACCGAATCATGGGCGTTTTGACGACTGATAATGCACAGTACCTGTTCGTCGATACACCGGGCTTTCAGACGAAGCATTCGTCCGAACTTCTGGCCCGTATGAATCAGTCCGTCCGCTCGAGTTTGTCCGATGTTGATGCCGTCGTGATGGTCATTGAAGCCACCGGCTGGCGTCCTGAAGATCAGGTCGTTCTGAACCTCCTGAGTAAAGACGCCAAGAACGTGATTTTGGCGATCAACAAGACAGACGAAGTTAAAGAGAGCGAAGCCATTCTTCCTTTGATCAAGGAATCCATGGAGAAGTTTCCGTTTGCCGATGTGGTTCCGGTCAGCGCCGAAAAGACCCGTCAGCTGGATGTTTTGCTTGAAGTGATTCGTAAGTATCTGCCGGAAGGCGACAAGCTTTACGAAGATGACATCTACACCGATAAATCTCCGCGCTTCTTGGCTGCCGAGATTATTCGTGAAAAAGCTTTCCGCTTGTTGGGCGACGAACTGCCGTACGGTGTTGCCGTCATGATCGACAAATGGGAAGAAACCGATGATCAGGCAAGAATTTTCGCAACCCTGTTGGTCAACCGCGAAAGCCACAAAGGCATCGTGATCGGTGAGAAGGGCGCCAAACTGCGTGAAATTTCCCGCCTGGCTCGTGAAGATATTTCCAAGATGCTTGGCAAGAACGTTTACCTCGAAGTTTGGGTACGTGTTCGTAAAGGCTGGGGCGATGACGCCCAAGTGCTGAAATCCTTAGGCTACTAACAGCCGGTCAATAATTACTGACGAAGCAAAATCTCGGTCGGTCGAAAGATCCTCCGAGATTTTTTGTTGGGCGGATAGACGTTTTCGGCGTTTAGTGAACTAACTGCTGTTTTCTGTTCTTAACTGCTTAGATTTTCTGATGAATATCCATAAAAAATCGGTATTAATAGGCAAAAGGATTTTTTCAAAAAGCCAATAAAATTTGAGTATCACCTTAAATAAGAAGGAGAAACTCATATGGAAAAGTCTCGTATCTCAAGAAGAGGAATGCTTAAAGGTGCGGCAGCCGCCCTATTAGCTTTAGACGGTTCTGTGTCCGCTGTTTCTTCGGCCGCCGCTGCCGAACAACTTCCCTTAGTTCAAAAGACACCGGTTATCGGCTCTAAGAATGTCACAGGACAAAAGGTTGAAGGCTCTGTGGCTAAGGTTTACTTTTCTCCTGTGATTGATGCCGCTTCTCTGATCAAGCTTTATAACCTGGTCAATGAAGAAATTTACGGGAAAGTGGCGATCAAACTGCACACCGGAGAACCGCACGGTCCCAATATTCTTCCTCGTGACATGGTTCAGGCTCTGCAAAAGACCATTCCGAACAGCACGATCGTTGAAACGAATACCTTGTACGGCGGCGGAAGACAAAATACTGCCGACCATAGAAAGACCCTTGAAATTAACGGCTGGACTTTCTGCCCGGTCGATATCATGGATGAGCACGGTGATGTCAATCTGCCGGTTCGTGACGGATTCCACCTTAAAGAAGTCGCAATGGGCAAAGGCATTGTCGATTACGACTCTATGTTGGTGTTGACTCACTTCAAGGGCCATGCCATGGGCGGATTCGGCGGCTCGATGAAGAACATCGCGATCGGCTGTGCTTCAGGAAAGGTCGGCAAACGCCAAGTACACGGCGCTAATATGAACGGAGCACCTGACTTCGGAGCTATGCCATTAAAAGATCAGTTCATGGAACTGATGGCTGATTCTGCTCAAGCAGTGATCAATCATTTCGGTAAGCACATCACCTTTATTAATGTTCTGAGGAACATGAGTGTTGACTGTGACTGCGCCGGAACAAGTGCTAAGAAACCGACAATGAAGAACATCGGCATCTTGGCTTCTAACGACCTCTTAGCTATTGATCAGGCTTCCTGCGATCTGATCTATGCAGCACCGGACGGAAAAGACGTCATTGAAAGAATCGAAAGCCGCCACGGTCTTCGTCAGCTTTCTGCGATGGCTGAAAAGAAGATGGGCAATCCTCAGTATGAATTTATTGTTGTCAAATAGTCATAAGCAATCAAATTAACAAAAATCCCGAGCTGCTTTAGGCTGCTCGGGATTTTTAGCGGCCTCATAGCTGAGATTCTTTCCTCGGACATTGGTGCACTTTCATTATCCTCTATAAGAACAAAACAGTTCCAATAACTGACTGTGCATAAGAACCGGTTCGGTTCCAAGAAGCCTCTACTGTGAAAGGATACATTGATTCAAGGCCATGGATGGCTTGAACCAGCCATTCAAAAGGAACATCCCGCAAACAGGTAAGACCATATATAGAGGTTCAGGAAAGCTGAAAGTCGGTCCAATCGTGGATAGGCGCAGATAACATGGCATCTTCCTCCAAGTGGTATTTGTTCGTCTTGAAACATGCTCTTCCAGGATATGACTCTGCCATGAGATTGATAAGTATTAATTTTTGACTCTCCCTTCATAAGGTAAATCTGTCGGTTGAGACCGGTCTTCATCAGAGGCGCCACTTCGCCTATTTGCTAAAATGACCTCTTTATTTTGAGGTTCTTTTGATGGCCGAGAAAGGTCGTTCGGAATATCGGGTTGATCAGCAGCCCGCGTTTGTTCTCCACACTTACCCATGGAGAGAGACGAGTCTTATCGTAGAGTTTTTTACTCGCGATTACGGACGTATTCCTTTGGTTGCACGCGGAGCAAAACGACCAATGTCTCAATATCGCGGACTGCTTAATCCTTTCTGTCCCCTGGCAGTTTCCTACTCCGGCAAAGGCGAAGTCAAAAATCTCACGCGCTGTGAGTGGTACGGGACGATTCCGATGAACGAAAAAGTCCTCATGTCGGCCTTTTACATCAATGAACTCTTAGTCCGCCTGCTCCCAAGAGGGGAACCGGAGCCTGCATTGTTCACGATCTATTACGACACGCTCAAAAAACTGGCAGTCGAAAAAGATTACCTTGTCCCGCTCCGCTACTTTGAACGGGACTTTTTAAAAGTGCTGGGTTATGCGCTTCCTTCCGGTCCGTTTCCTGCCAAGCACTACCGATTTGTTCGAGGCGACTTTGTGGCCAATGACAATACGGCCTTTGAAGGCAGCGGAATCTCCGGCACGACGTTAGAGGCTCTGAACAGCAATACGCTTCAGAGCGGAACGCAGGAATGGGAAGCCCGAATGTTGATGCGTGACCTTATCCGCTATTATCTCGAGGATGCGCCGCTGAATACGCGCCGAATCCTTAATGAATTGAACAAGTTATAAAAAATGAAGAATCCTACCCCGGGAAAAAATCCGTTTGAACTCGAGTCTTACCGAGACAAAATGCCGCTGCATGTTCGTGAGCTTTACGACGACATGACACGCAACTACGCCAAACTGCAGGGCCGAGCCGGCTTAGGAAGATTCTGGAGGTTCTGGGCGTTTGCAGTTTGCTATATCGCCTTGCTGATGGTCATATCGGACACAACGACCGACACGATTCTCGTGTTTGTCGGCTTGGTTCTCTGCGGCTGGCTCTACATTGCAGTGCCTTCTTTTACGATCTCCGTTCGCCGCCTGCATGACGACGGAAAGCCGGTGTTTTGGGCCGTTCTGCCTCAGGTAGCCATTTTCTATCTGCTCGCCGAGTTTACGCTCGGTCTGCCTCCCAACTGGATTGTCTGGGGAATTCTCGGCGCGATCACGGCCGTATCTTTCGGATTTATGAGCTTGCCCGGCATTCCGCTGGATGACGCTTACGGTGAAGAGCCGAGGGAAGATTGAGTATGATCAACGGAATCGGCTGCGACATCGTTGATATTGCACGCATCAAAAAGGCTTGTTTGAGACAGCCGAAGTTTTGCGAAACGGTGCTCTCAGAGTCTGAGCAGCCGGTTTATGCAGTGCGCCGTTCTGCCTCTGAAGAAAGAGGATATCGCTATCTTGCGAGTCGCTGGGCTGCAAAGGAAGCATTTTCTAAAGCGCTTGGTACGGGATTTCGCGGAGCGGTAAATTTTTCGGATATCAGCATCTTAAATAACGAGCTCGGGGCGCCATATATCCAACTTTCGGGTAAGTTGGCCGTACAAATTAAGAATCAAGGATTAAAGTGTCATGTTTCTATAAGTGACACGGATTCGTCAGCAATGGCGATGGTTGTGATTGAAAAGGAATAAACCATGGAAAAAGTCGATCGTCCTCTCGGACCAGTCGTAGTTGATATCGCCGGAACCAGTCTGACGGATGAAGAAGTCAAAATTCTTCAGAATCCGATGGTCGGAATGGTGATCTTGTTTACGCGCAACTACGAGAACCGCGAGCAGCTGCATAACCTGACGCATGACATCCATTCTTTGAGAAATCCTTCGCTGCTGATCGGTGTGGATCATGAAGGCGGAAGAATTCAGCGCTTCAGAGAAGAATTCACCAAGATTCCGTCTGCTCGTTCTTTAGGTCAGCTCTACGATACGGATCCGCAGCGCGCGCACAATCTGACTGCTGCCTGCGGTTTGGTGATGGCCTCTGAATTGAGGGCCTGCGGCGTCGACTTTACTTTCGCGCCTTGCCTGGATTTGGACTACGGCCAGAGCGCCGTCATCGGAAATCGCGCCTTCCACCGCAATCCTCGTGTTGTGAGTATTCTTGCTACGGCGATGGTAAGCGGTATGGCTCAGGCCGGTATGGCTTGCTGCGGCAAGCACTTCCCGGGACACGGTTATGCAACGGCAGATTCTCATGTCGAACTTCCGGTTGACGACAGACCTTTGACGGACATTAGAACCAACGATGAAGTTCCGTATGCTTCAATGGGTACACTGCTGACTTCCGTGATGCCCGCCCATGTCACTTATCCTCAGGTATCTCCGGCTCCGGCGGGTTTCTCTAAGAAGTGGCTTCAGGAGGAGCTGAGGGGCAGATTAGGCTACAACGGCTTGATCTTCAGTGATGACCTTTCGATGAAAGGCGCTTCCGAGGTAGGTGAAATCACGGCGCGAAGCGATGCTGCTCTTGCAGCAGGCTGCGATATGATCTTGATCTGCAACGATCCGGAAAGTGCAAAAACGGTTTTAGAAAATCAGCGCTGGATCCGCACCAAGGCATTTGATGAAAGAGTGGCCCGCATTCAGCCGAGAGGAAAATTCCCGAGCTGGGACGGCCTTAAACTTTCTCAGAATTATTTAGCCTGCGTCAAACAGATCGAAGCGTTTAACGCAGAGATTGCAGAAAAAGCCGATAAAACGGCAACACTTTAAGAAGGAAAAGAGGAAACGGAAATCAAAAATTAGTTTCCTTTTTAGTTATCTTCTAAGAGAAAGGCGATCGCCTTCTCGGGCGGCAGAATGTTGCTTCCGAGCGGCCTTAAGTGCCTGGCGCATCTCAGTACTAACTTGTCTTTGGAGATGAGCAGGGCTGGAGAACAGCTTAATGTTAGGTCGATGAACTTCTGATCCAAAGGATCTTTGCATCTGGCTTTTGCTTCTGTCGTAATTGGCAAAATCTCAGCGACACTTAAAAATTCTTCTCTAATCGACTCAAGCTGCTCAGCCGAAATTTTAAATTGAGGTCTTTTCAAGACGTCTTCGAGTTCGGCAACCGCGCCTTCGCAGGTGACTGTCTTAAATTTTCTCTCTTTTGCCGCGGTCCAAAGGACAGAGGTCTCCTGATTATGGAAAACAAAGAAGTCGAGCAGAAGGTTGGTATCGAAGATGACAGTATTCATAAAAGAAGAGGGCCGCATCAGCGGCCCTAATGCGATTAAAGCAAATTAAGCCTTGGCGATGATCTCATCAACAATGGCGCGTTCTTCTTCAAGAGCGCGGATGTTTGCAGCGATATGGTCTTTCTGGAACTGGTTCAGTTCAAGACCCTTAACGATTTCGTAATCGCCGTCTTTGCAGATGACGGGCATACCGAAGGTGAGGCCTTCGGGAATACCGTAAGAACCGTCGGAAGGAACAGCCATCGTGGCCCATTCGCCGTTGCTGCCCAAGACCCAATCATGGATATGGTCGATAGCAGCGTTCGCAGCACTGGCAGCGGAAGAATGGCCGCGAGCCTGAATAATCGCGCTGCCGCGTTTGGCGACAGTCGGGATCAGTTCGTTAACGTACCAGTCTTCAGTGATCAGATCCAACGCAGGCTTGCCGGCAACGGTGGCATTGGTCAAGTCCGGGAACATCGTGCCGCCGTGGTTGCCCCAAACGGCGAGCTGGGAAATCTGAGCGACGGTGGAATTGGTCTTCTGAGCAACTTGAGTCAGAGTGCGGTTTTCATCCAGACGCATCATGGCGGTGAAGTTGCGAGGGTTGAGGTCCGGAGCGCAGCGACGAGCGATGTAGGCGTTGGTATTGCAGGGGTTACCGACAACCAGAACTTTGATGTTGCGGTCGGCGACTTCGTTCATTGCCTTACCCTGTTCAACGAAGATTTGCGCATTGGCGGCCAGAAGATCGGCTCTCTGCATATCGGCCGTACGGGGACGGGAACCGACTAAGAGAGCGATTTCGGCATCTTTGAAGCAAACGTAAGGATCCGACGTAGCGGTGATGCTGTTCAAGAGCGGGAATGCGCAGTCATCGAGTTCCATCTGGACGCCGCGGGAGTTCTTGAGAGACTGTTCGTTATTTCTTTCCAGCATCATCAGATCGATAGGCTGGTCTGTGCCGAGCATGTCACCGGCGCCGATACGGAAGAGGAGAGAGTAGCCGATCTGACCGGCAGCTCCGGTAACGACGACTTTGACGGGTTTCTTCATTTAGCAAATCTCCTTAAGTGATTTTTTCCTGAGTCCAATTTTTAAATTTTATACGGGGCAACAGGCTGAATGGTAAATATTTACAAGGCTTTTAGAGAAGTCTAGAAAAGCAATCCATACAAAAAGTGAATAGTATCCGATCCAAAATAACTATTTGATATAAATAAAGAAAATTTCTAAACTTTTTCTATCCCTCTAAGGAGAAAGAAAATGTTTGTCAAGGAATGTTCTGTTGTTGCCTGTGCTTCCTTTCTTTGTTTCTGCGTAGGACTCTGCGCAGCGCAAGAGTCGTCCGTCAAAGAACCTGTATTGCAAAATCCAATTGAAACGGTTCAGCAAAAAGAGGTTCTGATCAAGGTAACTGCGGGAAACCGTGAATTTCGGGTTGCGCTCAATTCCACGCCCGAAGCCAAGCTCTTTTACTCTCAGCTGCCGCTTTCCGTCTCTATGGGCCGTTTCGGCGGACGAGAGTTCTACGGGAGCATGCCCGGAAAGATGAAAGTCAGTTCTGAAGGTCAGTACACCTTCAAGGACGGCACATTAACGTATTGTCCGACGAACCACACTGTGGCCTTTTTCTATGCGCAGACCTCGAGGCCGAATTTAACGATGGCCGTCTATCCGATGGGCAGTGTTCTGGGAAATCTGAATCTTTACCATGAACTGGATGATTCGGTGACTTTCCATTTTTCTAAGTGAGCACCCTTATGCCGAAAATAACTGCCGGAACTTCGGTTAAAGCAGCTCTGCTGGCCGCGTTTCCGTTCCTTGTCGGGATTAACGGAACGGAAGAATCACTGCATGAGTACTTGGCAATCTTCGTTCTTTTGATTGCCGTGCAGCATCTGTTGAAACAGAAATGGTGGTTCCGGATGATGAGGTTCGGTTTACGTAATCAGCCGTTGAAGTTGAAAATGACCGCCGATTTGTTGGTGAGCTTTTGTTGTACGGTTATCTCGGAAATCTTGGTCTCGCGCTACGCACTTCCGGCAGCAAGAATTAAAGCGATCCAGCCGGTTATGCTGGATCTACATCATTTCTTCGGTTACATCACGTTCTTCCTTACGTTCCTGCATGTGGGCGCCCACGTCAAAGCTCGGAAACTTTTTACCCGAATGCCTTATCTGCCGTTATTCGGAGCTCTATTGAGTATTCCCGTCTGTTTTCTAGGATTAGGTTATTTCGATGATGAAGGACCGCTTTTTTCTCTGCTGGACAGCCTTGACCTCTTTTTCTTTGAAACCGGTAAGCCTCCTGTCCTGATCATTACAGAAGTGTTCTTACTTGGATTCTTCATGATTTGTGTCGGTCTTTTTACAGAAACCGCCGTTGCTCGGAGAAGAATAAATGCTTAGAAGAAATCTCTTACTTTCATCTTTGGCGTTTTGTTTACCGTCTGTTATGGCTCAAGCCAAAGGGAAGAGGGCAGTCGTCGCGTATTTTTCTTGGTATGACAACACATTCCAAGAAAGGATCCGTCCTTCCGACATCGATGAAACGACTTCTGCCAGCCTGAAAGCCCCGGGACAGGTGACGCTCGTCGCGCATTGGATCGGAAAAGATTTAGGGAAGCTCTGTAAAATGCTTGATTCTTCCCAATGGCCTTTAGAGACTTAATTTTCAAAGGATCTGGCCGAAATTTTCCATTCAGGAGGAGTTGATTGGG
>LARN01000097.1 GCA_000980495.1 Acinetobacter sp. N54.MGS-139
TGATCTTTTTCCGTAGAGACGGGCGCAGAAGACAGTCATCAGAGTAATAACGTCCTTGACGAGTTCCGTTTCGAAAGACTGCTGTTCCGGTTCATCAAGGATGACTACGCGAGTGCCCATGTAGTGAGCAATGTAATAAATCAATTCGGTACCGAATCGGAGGAGTCGATCGTCGTGAGTAAGAACCAACGTGCCGATACGATGAAGTAAAAGCAGTCTCAATAAACGCTTGAGCCCCGGCTTTTTGCAATTGAGCCCGCTTCCGAGGTCTTTGATTACCAACTGACATCCGTAGTGACTGAGTCTTTCGGCTTGGGCTGCCAAGTCCGAGCGCTGGTCATAGCTTGAGACTCTTGCATACCCGACCATGATCCTTTTGTCGAGGTTCGGATGAAGTATTTCATGAACTTCATCAGGATCAAAACGCCTTTGATTTCCGATTGTTCTGATGACTCGCGAGAATTTGCCGTTTTTGCACCACCGCCTTACGGTTGCAACACAAACGCCAAATGATTTGGCAACATCTCCGATAGACATTAAATTCTGCAGCTCTTTCATACTCACCCTCCAATCTCTGGAACCCCGTCAATTGTCAAGCAATTTAGGGTTGAGGGCTCCTCTCTAGTCTTGCGAAGCAAGACTCTTCCCTATAGCTTTTTGATGATTGTCTAGGTAACTTGTTCGAGATTAAATGCGTCTGCTTCTGCATACAGAAGAGGCCAATCTACCAATCTCTCCAGGCTGTTTCAAGAATCTCATTTGATTCTATTTGCCTACCATGAACTTCAAGATCAGTCCGCTCGTGCCCCTTAAAGGAAAGTAGCTGTAGCGCTAATTGGAGGGTCCGGGCTGTGGAGCGGGCCTTTCGGCTTTCTCATGCTTAGTTGTAGACGATTGTGCTCGAACTGTAAGTTAAATCTTCAGGTTGCCTTTGGTAATGAACATTTCGCGACCCCTGCTAACTTGGGATCATATGCTTTACGGCTTATAAGAACAGCTCTGACTATTCGTAAAAGCTTAGCTGCAACGGCACATACGAGTTTTCCCCAGGGCATTTTTTCTTTTTGCTTCTTCAAAATCCACTTCGTTAACTGTTTGGATTTCAATTTTCCTTTAGTGGCCATGTTAATCACGCTCCCGGCCCCTTGCACCATTAAAGATCTCATTGTTTTGTCCCCACGATGGGTGATTTTTCCTTTCTTCTCGTTGTGCCCCGTAGCAATGCTTCTTGGCACCAAGCCATAATAGGCAGGAAAATCTTTGGGATTTTTGAACCTTCTGATATCCCCAATAGTTGCACGAAGTCTGCAGCTGCAGATTGGTCCCAGCCCCGGAATCGTTTGAATTAGCTGGCAAACTTTATCGTTCTTAGCTAACAACTCAAGGGTTTTGGTGATTTTATTCAAGGCCTTTTGAGCTGTTTGAGCGTGTGTGACCATGTCAACGAGACTTTCCTTCAATTCCTCCGGAAAAGCTGCGTGATTTTCAATCAGATCTTTCAATCGAGCTTTCCCGCTGATTCCTTTCGATATATTCAATCCCCAGGCTTGGCAAATCCCTTTTAAAGACACAATGGTCTGTCTATATTGCTTGATATATTGTTCCCGCAGCGTTGTTAAGCTCGCGTACTTTTGTTGCTCCATATCTTTGGCTTTGATCGTTCTCAGCTGTGTATCTTGGGCTAGAAAAGCCAGGGCTTGAGCATCATTTAAATCAGTTTTTTGGCCTGAATAATGATTTTCAACGTAGTTCTGTACATTCTTGCCGCCGATAACTAGGCAGCGATGTCCCCAAGCCTCTAACTTTTGAACTAAATAATTCATTTCAGTGCACGGCTCCATGGCGAACGTCGTGGGGCATAGCACCTGAGCACTTTTCTCGAGTTCAGAATAGTCTAGGCGGTCGATGCAGACCACCTCACCATCTGTTGTTAACAGAGCAACACTGACGCAATTCTTAGCTAAATCTATACCGATGGCTTCGTATTCGAGATCTGTATTGATCGTTTTTGCGAGTATCCTTCTAACTGACATGGAATCACCTTTGATGAGAACTTTGTCACTTTCATTTTGCTCCCTCTATCTCGTTGGGAGCAAAGGGGTTCCATGTCATTAAGGAAGCTGAGTATGTATAGGTTTGATTAGATATTCAATGGCTAGCCATTAGCCCTCTAAATAAAATTAAGGAAGCTCTGCAAAGTACGTAATTTTTCCAAGCGCCCTTCGGAGGCTTAATTTCGAAGAATCTAGCGGGAATTTTCCATCGGGGAGGAATTGATCAGAGCTTAATCAATCAGTTTCCTCCCTCATAGATACAATTATCCTAGGCGAAGCTAACCTTGGTTCGATTTTCGAAGCAATTTCCGATGAACATGTTGGCAATCGAGGCCAGCATTGTTAAGCGCGCCGTATTTTTGGCCAGCCCTCTGTATCTGACTTTCTTATATCCGAACTGAACCTTAATTCGATGAAAGGCGTGTTCGACCTTGCATCTAATCGAACTCAGCAGCTTTTCGTCGGCAATTCTCTCTGCCGAGAGCTTCTTTCTCTGACTGTAACGTTTCGCAGCCGTATAAGTTACTCGTTCAGGATCTGCACTATCGCGCTTTTCCATACCGAGATATCCGGAATCGCCGATTACTTCCCAGTCATCGGGGCGGCGTAATTCGTCCGCTTTTGTCACATCGTGAACATTAGCGGGGGTCGTTACCACCGTGTGGATGATTCCGGTGGCTTTATCCACACCAATGTGCATCTTCATTCCGAAGTGCCAGTTGCTGCCTTTCTTCGCTGAACGCATTTCAGGATCTCGCTTTTTGTCGGCGTTTTTCGTCGAACTCGGCGCTTCAATAAAAGAGCCGTCAACAATCGTGCCCTTGCTGAACAGAAGCCCCCTGGCGGTAAGCTGCTGCTTGAACAAATCAAAGACTTGTTTGTCCAGA
>LARN01000191.1 GCA_000980495.1 Acinetobacter sp. N54.MGS-139
AGGTACCCGTACCGCAAACGGACACACGTAGTCGGGATGAATATTCTAAGGCGCTTGAGTGATTCACGGTTAAGGAACTAGGCAAACTGACCCTGTAACTTCGGGATAAAGGGTCCCTACCCTTTTATGGGAGGGCGCAGAGAATCGGTCCAGGCAACTGTTTAACAAAAACACAGGGCTGTGCCAAATCGAAAGATCCAGTATACAGCCTGACACCTGCCCGGTGCTGGAAGGTTAAGAGGAGATGTCATCGATAAGAGAAGCGTTGAATTGAAGCCCCAGTAAACGGCGGCCGTAACTATAACGGTCCTAAGGTAGCGAAATTCCTTGTCGGGTAAGTTCCGACCTGCACGAATGGTGTAAT
>LARN01000103.1 GCA_000980495.1 Acinetobacter sp. N54.MGS-139
GACTGCATCAGAATCTAAAAGGTGCCACGGGTTAGGTCTCCGATAAAAGGAGACCTATATCGTGGTTCGTTGCTCAATTTCTGGTGCGTCCGTCCTGGAGTCGGAGCTTTTGCGACAATTCAGCCGAGAAGAGCGATCCAGAAGATCGGCGTGACCAAAGTTGTCAGCTTCGGAATGTTTGTCGGCGGCATTTTGACTTGCTTCATGACGCCCCCCTGGGCGATCAGCGGACACTGGACGCCCATGGCAATCGTGGCAGCGGTTTTTGTCGTCGTATTCGGGACTGTAGGAGCATTTTGGTGTTATTTGAGGAGCACCGAATTCATTCCGCCGGCATTAACTTCGATTCTTGCTTCCTTTGAACCCTTGTCCGCTGTGGTCTTATGCGTTCTGCTTCTGGGAACTTCGTTTAACTATGTGGAGTGCATAGGAGCCGCGCTCATCATTTCCAACCTCTTTATTCTCTCCATACCGAACGACAAATTTCGTGCGTTTTTTCCGAGGTTTCGTCGCGCGGGATTAGAGAATTAGTCGAAAACAAAAATATATAGAGAAAGGCTGCAGTCTTGGTGACTGCAGCCTTTTTTCAAATCTAAGATTTTTTATCGCCAAAATTTGTTATCTTGAAGAAGAGAATTTCTTAAACTAAACTTAAAAAATTAGATGATTTAGATTCTTCATACATATGCCGTAATTTTCATATTTCGCTTAAGTCAATGACGCGGAATGTCGCCGTTTCGACATTTCGAAGTGTCGTTGCGTTCTTTAAAGGCGAAATATGAACAAATTACTTAATCTATACGGCGTCAAGATTCACTCGGAACGCGCTTTTCTTTTTTTTCTCGAAAACTCACGTAACGAAGTAGAGGCCCTTTCTTCGAGCTATTTAGAGAGGAAGATCGGAAATCTTGTTTTTTCTATTCCGGCAGGCGGTACTTCGATCGGATTGAACCATGTCGTTCCTTTCCTTCAATCTTCTGAAAGTTGGCACGGATTGGTATCTAGGCCGGCGACGGAAGCTTCTCAAGAAAGCGTCTTCATCAGACCAAAAATCGGAGGCAATTACACAAGGAACAGTTTGAGGTTTCTTCCTATTCAAGCCGATGTCGCTTTTAACACAACGGTCGGCAATGAGGTGACTTTCAAACCTTCCGGCGTACTCCTCGGTCTTGGTTCGAAGCAACTCATCACTAGTTCGTGGCTTCCGGAAGAGACTGTCAATGGCCGGATTCAAAAAGTCCGGTTCGTCCCGGCTGTAAGAGAAAGGAGCTTTTCAGTCGAATCTCGGAGGGAGCTGTTGGTCGAGACAAAATACGGTCTTTTGACTTTGGCAGACCTAAAGGGGATTAGCCGCGGATTGGATGTCGGAGATGAGATCTCTTGTCAGTGTTTCTTGACGGCGACTTTTGGAAGAGGAGATTTTGTCGGCAAACAAAACTTGGTCGCGCAAGTTTACTCGGTCATACAAGGAGCATTGACTGAAAACAAGCCTGAGAAATTTGCTCGGTTTTTCCTGAAAGGCTGCAACTACCGGGTTGTGGAGCATCCGGTTTTCAAAGGTAAACAGGGAAAAATCTTTACGCAGCTCTCAGGAAGCTGCACCTACGCCAAGATACTTAGAAGAAACAACAAGGCTTTCATCCGTGACAGAGAGAGTGTCTTAGTTTGGAAGACGCCGATCGGAAGTTTTGTATTGGCGCTTGACCTCACCGCCAACGGTATTAACGGTGTTTATGTTGATGCGGAGGAAAATTACTCTCTAAAGGAGGAGGTGCTGTTTTTCCGCTGGGTTGAAGAGAGCGGAAGATTGCTTCCGTAGGGTCAGTGCCGGCGGCTCTTGGCGTCGCCGGCCCCCTTTGCTCGAAATTTGAAGAAAAAATATTTGGTGTTTCTTTGATTTTAGTCAAGCGCCCTAAGGTGCACCTAAAAGTACTATGACCTTGCTTTCGGAAAAAGCACAGTGAATGAGTTAAACATCAAGGAGAATCAAATGAATATGAATAGAAGAATGTTCTTCAAGTCAATGGGCGCCGCAACAGTAGCTGCTGCTCCGATTTCTTCAGCTCTTGCCAATGTTGTTAGTCCGAAGAAATGGGATCAGACTTGTGAGGTTCTAGTCATCGGCGCTGGCGCTGCGGGACTTTTTGCTGCCGTTTCGGCTAAAGAAAGCGGTGTTAAATCCGTTGTTCTTTTAGAAAAAGCTGCCAGCCCGTTCCTGAACTCCACATCCCTTTCTGCAGGCAGCGTAAACGCCACAGGTACAAAAGCTCAGTTTGCGGCCGGCGTTGAAGACCGCGGCAATGCTGCCGAATTTGCTAAAGAAGTCGAAAAGACCGGCAAAGGGCTTGCAGATCCACAGCTTGTCAAGCTCTTTGCAGAAAACTCTGCGATGGCACTTGACTGGCTAACCGACCACGGTGTTGTTTTCACACCTCAGCCCAATTCCGCTTTCCGTCTCAAACGTATGCACGGATGCGACAAACATACCGGTGCACAGTATGTTGACGTACTTTTTCAAAATACTAAGAAGATCGGTGTCGACATCAAGCTCAATACTAAGGTTGTTGAACTGATCACCAACACTGAGGCAAATGAAGTTTTGGGCGTTAAAGCCGAGTCCAACGGCAAGCCCCTTTATGTCAGAGCTACGAAAGGCGTTGTTATTGCTACCGGCGGCTTCTGCGGGGATGTCAACAT
>LARN01000098.1 GCA_000980495.1 Acinetobacter sp. N54.MGS-139
GAGTTCGGCAAAGAGCCCATCTCGGATATTCGCAATATTTCTGTTGGAGACTAAAGTGGAAAACCAGAAAGAAACCGTCAAAAAAGAAGACGTTCTTGAAACTGAGAACCATATCATTGCCGAACGCTTAGCCAAACTCGACAAACTCAGAGCCGAAGGCGTCGCTTACCCGAATGATTTCGTTCAGAAAGACCGCATTGAAGAAGTGCGCGCTGCCAACGGCAGCAAGACACCGGAAGAGCTCGAAGCTGCTCCGGTTGAAGTCACCGTTGCCGGCCGCGTCATGCTCAAGCGCGTCATGGGCAAAGCCAGCTTCCTGACTGTTAAAGACGGCACCGATCACATCCAGTTCTTCATCACCAAAGCAGAAGTCGGCGACGAAACCTACGACTTCTTCAAAAAGATGGTCGACATCGGCGATATCGTCGGCGCAACCGGCACGCTGTTCTTCACCAAGACCGGCGAACTGTCCGTCCGCGTTAAGAACTTCCGCCTGCTGACCAAGAACATTCGTCCGCTGCCGGATAAGTTCCACGGCCTCTCCGATCCGGAAACCCGTTATCGTCAGCGCTATGTCGACCTGATCATGAACGAAAGCACACGCCGCACATTCATGATCCGCTCCAAGGCCATTGCCGAAACCCGTAAGTTCATGATGGAACATCACTTCATGGAAGTTGAAACGCCGATGCTCCATCCGATCCCCGGCGGTGCCAATGCCAAACCGTTCATCACACACCACAACGCGCTCGACATGGATATGTACCTGCGTATTGCTCCGGAACTTTATCTGAAGCGCTTGGTTGTCGGCGGCTTTGAACGCGTGTTCGAACTCAACCGCTCCTTCCGCAACGAAGGCGTTGACGTTCGCCACAACCCTGAATTCACAATGATGGAGTTCTATGCAGCCTACAAGGAATACCACTGGCTCATGGACTACACCGAAAAACTTCTGCGCACCGTTGCTGAAAAAACCATCGGTACCGCCGTCATTCAGTACCAGGGTCACACCATCGATCTCACCAAACCGTTTGATCGTCTGACCGCTAAGGAAGCTGTTCTGAAATACGCTCCGCAGTACACCGCCGAACAGCTCGAAGACAAGGACTTTATGCAGGAAGAACTCAAGCGTCTGGGTGAACCCGCTAAGGCCGACGCCGGCGTCGGCGCTCTGCAGATGGCCATGTTTGAAGCCGTTGCTGAATCCAAACTCATTCAGCCGACCTACATCATTGACTACCCGGTTGAGATTTCTCCGCTGGCCCGTGCCTCTGACAAAGTTCCCGGCATCACAGAACGCTTCGAACTCTTCATGGCCGGCCGCGAAACCGCCAACGGCTTCTCCGAGCTGAACGATCCGCAGGATCAGGCCGCCCGCTTCATGGCTCAGGCAAAACTGAAAGCCAGCGGCGACGACGAAGCCATGTACTACGACGCCGACTACGTCCGCGCACTGGAATACGGTCTGCCTCCGACAGGCGGCTGCGGCGTAGGTTTAGACCGCTTCGTCATGCTGCTTACCGACTCTCCGAGCATCCGTGACGTCCTGCTCTTCCCGCATATGCGTCCTGAGGCTTAATCATGAGCGAAAGGAAGCTGAAAATTGCCGCTCTCCTAAAAGAGCTGTACGGCATGGCCGAAGTTCCCGTGCCCTCCACCCGTATTCCGTTTTACTTTAACGACGTACGAGCCGGGCACATTGAACGTGCCGATGCCGAGTTTTTAGCTGGAACCTTTCGCTTTTGCGAAGTTCGCTCGGATTCTTTTGTGTTTACCGCAGAAGATGCCGAGCAAGCTTCGCGTCGTCTGGCAGCAATTTCGCATCTATATAAAGGTGCGAATAAAGTGTTTGCCTGGCGGGATGAACTGCTTTCCGTCACTGCTTCGGATGACGTTGCCTGCGAGTCGCCTTTGACCGTCATTGAGCGCGCAATGTGCCGCCCCTTTGCCTTTAACACGTTTGCGGTTCATCTGAATCCGTTCACACGCGACGGCAGAATGTGGGTGGCTCAGCGTTCTTTCAAGAAAGCGATCGGTCCTGGTTACTGGGACAACTGTGCCGCGGGTCTCGTCGGAGCAGGCGAGCCTTTAGGGCTTGCGATGGAACGCGAAGCATTTGAAGAAGCCGGTGTCGCACCGGGTTCGATTGAAATCTCTTTTAGTGCTCGCAATATCATTTCACGTCCCGTTCATGAAGGCTGGATGCGAGAAATCGCTTATATCTGCAACGCTTACGTTGAAGACTCCTTCTGCCCTCACAATATGGACGGCGAAGTCGAGTGCTTTGAGCTCTTAGAGCCCGAAGCGATTATCGAGCGCATAGAAAAAGGACGATTCACATTCGAATCGTCCCTTGCTGTGTTGGCCGGTTTAGCCTGGCAGGAAGGCCTGCTCGATCATTTAGATCAGCCAGCCGTCTAAGCCGTCATTCTCTTTCGTCCATCCAAGCTACGAGGATGGCTTCCAGAATTTTTTCGTTGCTTGCTTCCGGATCATCATCAAAATCCGGGAGCGCGACGATCATCGCGTGCATCTTCTCAAAGCTGATCGTCAGCGGATCTAGATCCGGATTTTCGTCATACAACTCTTCCGCAATCGCACGCGGATCCTTCCAAGTCAGCTTCATTAATCGTTCTCCCTGGCGTGATTGCGGGAGTATTTCGGAATCT
>LARN01000192.1 GCA_000980495.1 Acinetobacter sp. N54.MGS-139
TAAAGCTTGGAATATGGAAGATCCGAAGTAAAGAATCCCTCCTAGGTCTCCCTAGAGACCAAAAAAGCTCGGCTATGTATCTTCAGCCGAGCTCTTTTTCCCGTTTTCAATACCTGAGCTAGCTTAAAAAACTTCGCGAGCCCCCGTGGGCTCTCTTTTTTGCCAAAAAATATTTTCTTAACTTATGTATTATTTGTAGTATAATGAGTCTGTGATTAGCCTAGGAGGAGCTATGCGCTACAGACTTGGATTTAGTTCAAAACTGGAAAACTCCAGCGTCTACATTGAGTGCTCCGTTCGGAAACCCGGAGTCAATCATCCTATCCGTGAGATCGT
>LARN01000193.1 GCA_000980495.1 Acinetobacter sp. N54.MGS-139
CAAAAATACGGCGCGCTTAACAATGCTGGCCTCGATTGCCAACATGTTCATCGGAAATTGCTTCGAAAATCGAACTAAGGTGAGCTTCGTCTAGGATAATTGTATCTATGAGGGAGGAAACTGATTGATTAGGCTCTGATCAATTCCTCCCCGATGGAAAATTCCCGTCAGATTCTTCGGAAATAAAGCCTCCGAAGGGCGATTGGGAAAAATTACGTATTTTGCAGAGCTTCCCTAAGAGAATCCGTATCGTCGAAGTGGAAGCTGCAACACTGCCAAGAGCTTTGGACGATTTAGATGCTGCCGTCATCAATTCTAATTATGCCCTCGGC
>LARN01000099.1 GCA_000980495.1 Acinetobacter sp. N54.MGS-139
AAGATGCGAGGCCAAAGGAAAAATCCTAGAAAAGCTGTCCAACCCTTTGAGAACAAAAAGCGGAAGATTGATATTTTCAAAAATTATGAAGCCAACGGTTTTGAGAAAAACCAACGGAAATTTGAGAATTTTTCTACATTAATTTCAAAAAAATCCACGAATTAATTTTTACCCATTGATGTGGACTTCGCATTCTTAACCACGGCCTTTGCTTGCCGACGCTATCCCGGCCTCCGACTTACCACCGGACGGAAACGGAATAACCCGATTGATCCTTTACGGACAACGGAAATAGCACTAGGACTTAATTTTTTTTCGTTGTATTCAGGCCGTGTAAAAACCATGGCCTCCTTCTTTTTCGGAGAAAACATGAAAAAATTCTCAAAGCGGAGAACAGATGCCGTAAAAGGGCTGCGCAGATACCGTTTTCTTTTTCCGCCTAAAAATAAATATTGTCTTGTCGGCTTGAAACGACATCCTGATAACTGGCAATTGGTTGTCCTGACGCTGTGCCGAATCTATAACTGTTTCCATTCCACTAAAAACAAGTGCTGCTCAAGGGAAACCTCAGATGGCAGAAAAAAGTTTTATATGAAGTTTTTTCGCTACGCGGCGAAAGAATTTCGGATTGATCCGCGTCAATTAAAAACAGAACACGTGGAAGCCTATTTCCATTACAAAATTACCGAACGACTAAACCGCGGGGTTGAACCTAAGGCCATCGCTAAAAGAATAGACAATGAACTCTGCCATTTAAAATTCTTTGCTTGGTGGATCTCAAAACCCAATTGCATTCCGAAGTTCTCGAAAATCATGAAAGCGGAAAGGTTTCGGCTGGAAAACTGCCCGATGTCTAACTTCCGCAGCGCTCATACGGACATTTCTGCGCTTAGAAAGAAAGTCGATGATGCTTTCAGAATCAATGATTACTTAGGCGTCCAAGTGATGGCCATGGCTTATTTCGGACTTCGTCCGGCGGAATCAGTTTCTCTTGATTATCAAGAGTCCTTCTGCACAGAAGGCGGACATCCATATATCCATGTGGTAAATGGTTCTAAGGGCGGAAAGCCGAGAAAAATCCTAATGAAAACCGCTGACCAGCATGAAGCTTTCAACCGGCTCAGCTCTTTTTGTGCAGAGAAGGGCATTGAAATCTTTCGAGATCCTAACTTATCGGTGCAAGAAGCCCTAAAACTACAAAGAAAGCAGCTCGTAGAGGAGCTGGGACTGTCAAAAGAAGTTTTTGAAGGATCTGCCTATTCAATGAGACATTCATTTGCTTCGAGAATGATGGATGGATATAACCCAAACTGCGAAAGGTCCTCATTGGAAGTCTCTGAAGATCTTGGACACCATAGAACTGAGGTGACGGCTGTTTATGTCGGCAACATGGAACGCGCCGGAGAAGACACTATCCCGGGATTATTAGCCGCGTTGGTCTCAAATCCGATGCATTCAAGCACAGAAGACAGGCTCAAAATGTTCTTTCGTGAACTTCTTGTCTCTCAAACTTTCCTGGCTTTCTCACTTCTGTTTTGGTGTGCGTATACCTATAACGAAGGTCGGGATTTGGAGGCATTGGCCGCAAGAAAGCAAGCGATTTTCGGAAAGAAACGCAATCTCTATACCGAAGAGGTTTTGATGGAGAAGCTTTCATCGATAAGTACGAAGTCGACCGCCGAGCAGTTTCTGATCCAATTCAATCAGTGTTGTCCTGCGGATTGGATCGAGAAAAACGTGACGGCGCCGTTCGATGCCAACTTGTTTTTCAAATAGTGAAAAATGGCAGATTTGCCGATTTTTTTCCTCTGAGAGGCCCAATTTTTCTAAATATAGTACCAATTCGGGAAACTACTTATATCCCTCGTCAAACCCATGTAAATAAAGGGTTTGGAGAAGGTGTAAGTAGGTAAAATTTAGATAAAACAAATAGTTGAGCACAATTTTGCAGGCGGATTTTACAAATTTCAGGTAGAATCCCTTATGTCGAAATAAATCGAGATTAATTGTGTTTAGTAAGTTAGAAAGAAAGACAGTTCGCCACATGATGGAATCTGTCGGACTGATCGCCCTTGGTTATATTATTGCGGTTGCCGGCGCCGAGAGTACAGCCGTCATTATTGCAGGCCTCTTAGTTATGTTGGCCGGTTGGTTCTTCCTGATTCGCTCAGGACACGGAACGCTCCATCCGAAAGCAAGACAAGTTGCAGCGACCAGACAAGTCGAAGAACAAAAAGTTATGGCAGGCGCTGCGGATTGATAAGAATCTTTCCATTCAAGCTCGAGTAAACCTCGGGCTTTTTTATTTTCCGACTCGGACCAGGTGAAACGCCGATGTAAACTTCTCCAAAAGAAATCAAAAAATTTTCTTCCCGGAGAAGAACAGTCAACTACCTCGGCCTAAAGGCCGAGGCTTGAAAAAGCCTCTAGTTGACTAGCCTCAGTCTGTCGTTTTGAGGACTACGTTGGTTGGGAATGCACAGGCACCGCGGGATGCAGATCCTAGTCCCGCGCTCTGCGGCCGATGGTTAAAAGCTCTGAGAGGTAGGAGCGGTGCTGTCGGCTTGAAACCCCCTCCAACATTGGCGAA
>LARN01000101.1 GCA_000980495.1 Acinetobacter sp. N54.MGS-139
CGTGCCTCTGTCTTGATTACCCGCTGCCCAGGAAAGGATAACATTGGTTCCCTTCACGGCATCATAGGCTCCGTCAAGAAAACTGGGCTTATCCCCGTATTTGAGTTTGAAATACATATACTCCCACTCAAAAGCGGATGGATTCGTTGAATATTGATCCGCTCCTGGGACATCATTTAGCCCCAAGAAACTATAGTCGCCAGAGAATGTAACAGCATACGCCGCGGAAGCTCTATCATAATTTCCACTTCCAGCCAGTAGCTCAGACATCTCATCTGGTGTAAGTCTATGTCCACCAGAGCTATAGATCTTAGTGTTGGTACCGTAGGAATTATTGACCATGCCGCCACGATATTCTCCATTGCCGGCATTGACAGCATCTGCTAACGCTTTATATCCCTTGAAGTAATAGTTGTAATCTTGGAAAGGCCCGTAATTATTATTGTCTGTTGCTCCTGTATTTCCGACGACCACATTTGCTTTAAATGCAACCCCGTGACCATATTCCCCATTTCGTTCCACTCCGATCACTCCTGTAACTTGAGTTCCATGAGCATCATTTAAGCCCAGGGTATAGTCTCCTTTCACATCGAACTCTTCACCTTCTGTAAAAGGCTGTCCTTCCGCTGCTGTAGGAACAACTCCCTTTTGAATGGTTGCATATATGCTTTGAGGATAGCGATTTCCACTAGAACCGTAAACTCCTGTTACGTGAGTGGCTGTGATACGAGGAGTATCTAAGTCCGGGTTTCCAAGCCATGCTCCTGAGTCCATCACTCCAGTCGTTGTATTTTGACCGTAAAATCCAAGGGCATACGCCGAAGAAGCATTCATTGCTCCCAGCCTCCCAATTGTAGTTATACTCCGCCGTTTCCCAAGACGCTTTGTCACCTAACGTGCCTGTCTCTACGTATGCCGCAGAAACTAAACCGCTAGTAGCCAAAAGAACGGTTGCTACACTCAGACTCACGGAAGCCTTTGATCTTTTGCCGTGAGAAGATTGGATCTCACTGGTCGTGACAAAAGATTGGCGTACATCACTCCAAATAGCCTTAAAAGCTTTATTCATTACATTTCTCCTATGCTTCCCATAAAAATGGAATTTAAGGTCATACGCAAAAAAAACATGCTCTTCATTTTTTTGCGTACCGAGGTAAAACCTCTATTTTTAGTTTTTAACATTTTGTAAATAAAAACAATAGTAGAAATGATTAATAAAGATATAAAAATAGCGGCTTATTTAAACTATTTTATTTACAGGTTTAAACCTTATTATTGAAAGATATTTCAAATACATAACTAATTGATTTTATTTAATTTTAATTGTTTGTATGATTATTTTTTTTATTTAAATATTTTAAATGTAAATATTGTTGATTTATTATTAGTAATAAATATATTATTTTATTTATTTTCTTATAAATGATATTTACGATTTAATCAATCGTCATTGTTAACTATATAAATGTTAGATTCTAATTTACCTGTTTTTATTTCTGTTGCGGAATCAGGAAGTTTTTCTCAAGCCGCATTACGCCTTGGCAAAAGTCCACAGGCCGTTTTTAAACAAATTACGACTTATGAAGAAAAACTCGGAGTTAAATTATTTGATAGAAGCCCGACCGGTATGCGATTAACTCCCGCAGGGATATCTGTCTATAAAGACGCTAAATTCCTTTTATCCTTTTCTAAAGAATCAATTAAAAGAGCAAAAGAAATCGAAAAAAATGAAGGAAATCTTGTTCGTGTCGCTTTATCGCCCCTAACACCTACGAAATTCCTAGGGCAAGTTTGGCCTATTGCGTCTAAACAATACCCTGATCTAAGGATTCAGCTTGTCCCTTTTGAAAATGAAAAAAACATCGTTTGGAACATGCTCTCACACTTAGGATCAGATGGCCAAGTCGACATTGTCGTTGCGACATATGATGAGGACTTCTTAGAGAGAAGAAATTGTACTGCCCTCAAACTAAGAGATTTACAACTCAGCATCTGCATGTCTTCAACTCATAAGCTCGCGCAAAAAGAGAAAATTTCAATAGAGGATCTAGTTGAAGCCACGCGCCGACGAGGGGGGGGGTTATTATTGAGAAGCGATGACTGGATGCGTGGCTACGATAACGTTAAGGAAATTTTCACGCATGACGAAAGAATCGAAAAAGAATTTTATGATTTTTTGACCATGGATATTCTTAATCGTTGTGGAAATTCAAATTATTTTCTTCTTGCGACAGAATCGTGGATATTCTCACACCCCTTAATCAAAGCCGTTCCACTAGATATCAACGCAACCTTACCTTTTGGTGCCATTCATTCAAAAAAGCCATCAGAACCAGTTAAAAAATTTTTAAGGATTGTTGACTTTGTTAATTTGGAGTACAAGAACTTTCAGCTTTGGTAGGAACTATTGGAAGAAATCCAGACGAGATTCGCATTTTTGTAGTTCCTTGCATAAAAGCACCAGGACGGACGCACCAGAAATTGAGCAACGAACCACGATATAGGTCTCCTTTTATCGGAGACCTAACCCGTGGCACCTTTTAGATTCTGATGCAGTCG
>LARN01000100.1 GCA_000980495.1 Acinetobacter sp. N54.MGS-139
CTAGACTCGACAAACTGACCGCTGAGCTTCGAGGGCTTGAGCGTGAGAAGAAATTTCGTCAGGCAGACGCCATTCTTCAAGCGCTATCTAAAAGTGGCAAATCCCTCGATGATGTGCTGACATTTTTGGGGCGTTAACGAGCTTCTTGGCGTCGAGAGTAGGAAACCGCTGGAAATTCACGTTATCTCCTCCAGGATCAATTGTTATTTTCTTTTGTAACGAATTATAAATTTTTTAGGAAGTTTCTACGATAGGGGTAGTCAGTGATTGCCCCTCCCTACTTTGTTCTTTTCTGAGTAACCGCCCACGATCAAAGAGAAATCTTCGCTACTGCGAACTTTTAAACCATAATGAATAGTGAGATCTCTGAGTCAGGATTTTGTCTATGGATACGAAGTCGACTACTGATAGAAGTAAAAATATGGCCGCTGTCCACTCTAAGGATACGCGACCTGAAATATTTGTTCGTTCCACTCTTCATCGCCTGGGCTTTAGATTCCGAATACACCGAAAAGACCTCTCTGGGAAACCGGACATAGTACTTCCGAAGCATAGAATTATTATTTTTGTTGACGGTTGTTTTTGGCACTCTCATCACGGTTGCAAAAAAAGTAAATTACCTATATCCAACGTTGAGTTTTGGCGTTCAAAAATATCCAAGAATATTTCTCGGGATCAAGAAGTAAATTTTCAGCTTCTTCATGATGGGTGGAGAGTGTTAAGAGTTTGGGAATGTGCTCTAAAAAGTACTTCGGCACGAGAGGCGTTCCCTACCTTATTGAAGAATTGGATTAACAGTTCTCAGTCATACGGAGAGATACCGGAAGCTCAGAGCTCTCAAGCTAAAGAAGAGGCTGAGTCTGCCATCTAACTCGTCCCTCAATGATTGTGAGCTCGGTAAAAGAATGACGTTCAACTAGATTGAAACAGTTGGCTTAGCAGTAATCTTTTATCCGTAATATCCCTATGTTTCGACTTATCTTACTTTCTGAAACAATTGAGGATTATGGGTGACTTAAGGCGCCCTGCTTTTTATCGAACAACCTCAAAGGAAAGATATGACCGATCCGCGTCCCGTCTGCACAGAAAAAACACAAGACATCATCAAAACCCTGCGCTCTAACGCTCAGGTCGAGGCAGCCCTCGAACTGGCCGTCAAGCAGCAGGAAAAGCGCATTGCCGACCAGATCATTTTGACTGAAACTCCGGCCCCTCCCTTCCATGAGGAAGAAAGAGCCAAAGTCCTTCTGGGCATGTTCAAACAGTACGGTCTGACGGACGTCAAACAGGACGCCATCGGCAACGTCATCGGCCGCAGAAAAGGCACCGGCAGCGGTCCCACACTCGTCGTCGGCGCTCACATCGACACCGTCTTCCCCGCCGGCACGGACTGCAAAGTTCACAGAGACGGAGACGTCTACGCCGCACCCGGAATCTCTGATGACGCTGCCGGTTTAGCCTCCATGCTGCAGGTCATCCGCTGCCTGAACGAAAACAACATTGAAACCGTCGGAGACATCGTTTTCGTCGGCACATTGGGCGAAGAAGGCAACGGCGACTTACGCGGCTGCAAAGCGCTCTTCAAAGAAAAGAATGACTATGACGGCATGATCGCCATTGACTCCGCCAACGTTCACCGCATCCTGCGCGGTGCTGTCGGCTGCAAACGCTTCCGCATCATTTTCGAAGGCCCGGGCGGACACAGTCTCCACAAGTTCGGCATCGTCGGCTCCGCTATTCACGGCTTGTCCCGCGCTATCGTCCGCGTGGACGAACTCAAGGTTCCGACCGATCCGAAGTGCACCTTCAACTTCGGCGTAATCAAGGGCGGTACCAGCGTGAACGCCATTGCTGCACGCGCTGAAGCAGAACTCGACATCCGCAGCTTCAATCAGCCCGCACTCGAAGCTTTCGTTAAGACCGTTCTTGAAACCATCGAAGCTGCCTGCGACGAAGAAAACATGCGCTGGGGCCTTGAAGGCGACGGCATGGTCTCTCTGAAGATCGAACAGATCGGTGATCGTCCTGCCGGCATGAACGCCGATGACGCCTCCGTCATCCAGGCTGCTTACGGTTCTCTCTTGTCTTTAGGCATCTCTCTGGACAAGTACACACTGGCCGCAACCGACCAGAACGTGCCTCTTTTCTATGGCCTGCCTGCTACAACGCTCGGAGCCGGCGGAACGGAAGAAAACAATCACTCCCTGTCCGAACGCTGGAACGCCAAAGACGCCTTCCAAGGTCCTCAGGTCGCCTTCCTTACCGCTCTCACTCTGGTCGGCATGAAGGGTGTTTCTGAACCGATCCTCGAGAAAGTACAGCCTTAATTTGCTGTAACATTTCGAAGCTGAATTCAATTCAGCTCTCGACCGAAGCCGGGTCCGCCCGGCTTTTGTTTTGTCCATATAGCGCAAAAAAACCGAGAAAATCGAGATTTTCGCGGGATTTTTATTTGCAAAACTAAAAAAAAACTAATTTTTG
>LARN01000009.1 GCA_000980495.1 Acinetobacter sp. N54.MGS-139
ATGTATCGTGCAAACTGAACTTTTCACTTGTTTACAAAAACAAATCGGCGGATTATTCCGTTTGTTTCAGATGGAAACAATTTGTAAAAAGATCTCTGAAAGTTTAGACAGGAGAAATTCGCCATGAGTATTTATTTCTGGTTCCAATTTGCCCTGCTGATTGCATTCCTCTTCATCTCCGCTCCGCGCGGCGGTATGTTCCTGGGTTTGTTCTCCGGCATCGGCTTGATTGTGATTACGTTCGGTCCGAAACCTTGGTTAGGTCTTCCTCCGGGTAAACCGCCGGTCGACGTTATTCTGACCATCATCGCCGTGGTGGCAGCAGGTTCTACACTGCAGGCTTCCGGCGGCTTGGACTGCATGCTTCAGATCGCTGAAAAGATTCTGAGAAAACGTCCTAAAGTCGTAACCTTCCTGGCTCCGCTCTGCACATTCACGCTGACAATTCTCTGCGGTACAGGCCACACGGTTTACACACTCCTCCCCATTATTTATGACGTCGCAATCAAGACCGGTATCCGTCCGGAACGTCCGATGGCAGCTTCCTCTATCGCTGCTCAGATGGGTGTGATCTGCTCTCCGGTGTCCGTCGCCTGCGTTTCTATGGTCGCTTTGTTCGCCGGCCACCCGATGGCAAACGGTACTGAAGTCGGCCTGGTTGAACTCTGCAGCTTGACCATTCCTGCCGGTTTGATCGGTTTGCTCGTCATGGCTACATACTCCAACTTCCGCGGTAAAGACCTCGACAAAGACCCGCAGTTCCAGGCTCTTATCGCTGATCCGGAAGCCAAGCGCTATGTTTACGGCGACTCTATGACTCTCCTCGGCAAGAAGCTCCCGTCCAGACAGTGGACCGCAATGTGGATCTTCCTTGCTGTAGTGCTCGTCGTTGCTCTGCTTGGTGCCTTCTCCGAACTTCGTCCGATGGTCGGTAAGAAACCTCTCTCCATGACTCTGGTTATTCAGATGTTCATGCTCTGCGCCGGCGCTCTCATCTGCATGATCACAAAGACTCCTCCGAAGTCCGTCGGAGGTACCTCCGTGTTCCGTTCCGGTATGGTTGCAGTCGTCTGCGTGTTCGGTGTTGCATGGCTCTCCGATACGATCTTCAAGGCTCACCTCAATGAACTGAAAGAAGTCCTCGTTGAATACGTCAAACTCTATCCGTGGGCATACGCAGTTGTTCTCCTGTTAGTTTCCAAGCTCGTTAACTCTCAGGCTGCTGCTATCGCTATCGTGGTTCCGGTTGCTATCAGCATCGGTACTCCGACCGGTGTGGTTGTCGGCTGCTGCTCCGCTTGCTACGGCTACTACATCATCCCGACATATCCGTCTGACCTGGCTTCCATCGAGTTCGACCGCTCCGGTACAACTCACATTGGTAAGTTCGTGATCAACCACTCCTTCATCCTTCCGGGCTTGATCGGTGTGATCACCGCCACGATCTGCGGTTACTTTATGGCAATCGCTCGCGGTTGGATCTAAGCAAATACTTAGTACCCTAAATAAGCTCTAAGTCTTTGGTAACGAGGGAAAACACCTAGTGTTTTCCCTCGTTTTGTTTTATGCTCATGGAGTACCCGCTTGAGCTTTTCGCACAAGTATTGGTAGATTCCCTTGAATTCCCAGATTAGTTAAAGGAGTTGTTATGAACTATTCCGGAGTGCTGGTGAGCGCCTGCCCCGGTCGTTATGACGAAATGCTCCGCGAACTTGACGCCATTGATGGTGTCGAAGTCCATCAAAAGGACCCCGATCACAACCGCTGCATCATCGTGATTGAAGCTCCGGATGTACCAGCGGAAATGGATCTTTTTAAAGCGGTCTCCAATCTTCCCAGTGTGGTCGACGCGGCCCTTGTTGTCCATAATTTCGAGGATGACGCAGTAGTACAATCTCCTAATAACTAGGCTTTTCCCTAATAGATTTCTTGTTCAGGAGACAATATGACGATTAATAATCCCCAAGTTAAACGTCGTGATTTACTGAAAGCCGGTGTTGCTGCATCCGCAGCGATGACGGTTGGCATCCCTCTGAGCGAAGTCGCTAGAGCCGCAATTCAGAGCAGCGAAGGTGAGATCGTTTGGACAAAAGGCGTATGCCGCTTCTGCGGTACAGGCTGCGGTCTTCAGGTCGGCGTCAAAGACGGACGCGTTGTCGCAACTAAGGGCGACCCCGATGCACCGGTAAACAGAGGTTTGAACTGCATTAAAGGCTATTTCAATGCCAAGATCCTCTACGGTAAGGATCGTCTGACACAGCCTCTGATGCGCCGCACTAACGGCAAATTTGATAAGAACGGTAAGTTTGAAGCGGTGACATGGGACGAAGCCCTCACCGAAATGGCAAACCAGTTCAAACGTGTTTATAAGGAAAAAGGACCGACAGGCGTCGCCATCCTCGGCAGCGGCCAGTACACCATTCCTGAAGCTTACGCAGCCAGCAAACTCGTAAAAGCCGGCTGGCGTTCCAACAACCTTGACCCGAACGCACGTCTTTGCATGGCGAGCGCTGTGGTCGGTTTCTATCAAGTGTTCGGTATCGATGAACCGGCAAACAACTACTCCGATATCGAAAAGTGCAACACAATGGTCTTGTGGGGCAACAACATGGCCGAAGCCCATCCGGTTCTTTGGTCTCGTGTTGCCGACCGTAAGCTGACACACAAAGAAACGAAGATCATCAACCTCACGACCTATAAGAACATGAGTTCTAACATGGCCGATGAAACGATCATCTTCGCTCCGAACGGTGACCTGGCAATCCTCAACTACATCCTGAGAGAAATTGTTCACCGTGACGCGATCGACCACGATTTCGTCAACAAGCACTGCATCTTCGCAGCCGGCGCAATGGATATCGGCTACGGCATGCGTCCGACCGATAAATACGCATTCCCGAAAGAAAAGGATATTCAGGCTAAACAGAACGCCATCATTCTGAGCAAGGAAGAAGCAATCGCTCAGGGCCGTCCTGAAATGGCCGGTAAGGAAGTTAAACAGACTCAGCAGGGCGGTAAAGCCGGTGCTCACTGGAGCATCTCTTTTGAAGACTTCAAGAAGGGCGTTGAACCCTACACCTTGGACTTTACGGCTCAGATCGCTAAGGGCGATCCTGACGAAAGCCTGGAAGACTTCAAGAAGAAACTTAAGAATCTTGCCGATATCTATATCGACAAGAAGAACGACATCCTCAGTTTCTGGTGCATGGGCTTCAACCAGCATCAGAGAGGCGTTTGGGTCAATGAACAGATCTACTCTGTCCATCTGCTCCTTGGCAAACACGCTCGTCCGGGCAACGGTGCCTTCTCCTTAACCGGTCAGCCTTCCGCCTGCGGTTCTGCTCGTGAAGTCGGTACTTTCTGCCACCGTCTGCCGTCTGACCTGCTGGTTGCTCAGAAGCCGGCTCGCGTGAAGAGTGAAAAGATTTGGGGCATTCCTGAAAAGACGATTAACCCGAAGGTTGGCCGTGCTTATATGGAAATCCTCCGCGGCATGGAAGACAACTCCATCAACTTTGTTTGGACACAGGTGATCAACCCCTTCCAGGCTGCTCCTAACTCCAACCACTGGCTCAAGGCTGCTCGCCATCCCGAAAACTTCGTTGTGATTGCAGACGCATATCCGACATTCTCCTGCCAGTACGCTGACTTGATTCTGCCGGCTGCCATGATCTTCGAAAAATGGGGTCTCTACGGCAACGCCGAACGTCGTACACAAGGCTGGCAGCAGATGGCCAATCCTCCCGGAGAAGCTCGTACCGATCTGTGGATGATGATGGAATTTGCAAAACGTCTGCAGGTTAAAGACTGCTGGGGCGAACAGCCGGTTCCGGGCCTCAAGGTAGAAGGCTACACTGACGGTAAACTGCCGAGCGTTCTCGACGAAGCCGAGAAGATGGGCATTAAACCCGATATGACGCTCTATGACGTTCTCTTTGCACGTCCTGACAACCTGAAAGTGGCTTGGCCTGATCCTGACCTCGTCAGCAAGATCAACAGCACAACTGCTCCGGGCAACCTGAACTGGTTCCCTGAAAAGGCCCTGTTCAACGAATATCGCAAGTTCACATTGGGCGACGGCCATGACCTGGCCGACTTCACAACCTATATGAACTCCGAAACACGCGGTTTGATTTGGCCGGTTGTTAACGGTAAAGAAACACTCTACCGTTTCAATCAGGACTATGACCCGTATGTCAAGGAAGGCGGTTACGCTTTCTACGGTAAGCTCTTCAAGGCGATCCCGACAGGCAACCTGTTCGGAGTCACGGATCCGAAACCGGTTCCGCTGCCCAACAAGGCCAAGATCTTCTTCCGTCCGTATGCTGCTCCTGTCGAACAGCCGGATAAGGAATATGACCTGTGGCTCTGCACCGGCCGTATCCTTGAACATTGGCATACCGGCAGTATGACCATGAGAGTCCCTGAACTCGAACGTGCTCAGGCGAACTCCTTCTTGTACATGAATCCGAAGGATGCTGAAAAACGCGGCCTGAAGAACGGTGACGTCGCAGTTTGCGAAAGCCGCCGCGGTCAGGTCAAGGCGATTGTTCAGACCAACCAGCGTAACTTCATGCCGAGAGGAATGACTTGGCTCGCCTTCTTCGACAGAAAGGTTCAGACCAACCAGGTCGTTATTGACGCGACAGACCCGATTTCCGAAGAACCGGATTTCAAGAAATCTGCCGTCAAGGTCTATAAAGCTCAGTAACTTTTAACGGGAGGGCCGTCCGGCCCTCCGTATCCTCCATGACGAATCAAACCCGAAGAGACGTTTTAAAGAAAGGTTTGCAAGTCGCTGCCGTCGGCGTGGGCGCCGGTCTGATTTGGGATTTATTCCTGCAGAAGTCCGCTAAAGCCCAGGGGTTTGTTCCCCGTCCGCCCGGAGCACTGCCTCCTGATCGATTTGAAACCGCCTGTTCTAAATGCGGGCTGTGTGTGGAAGCGTGTCCTTACGACACGCTGAAACTGGCCCGTTTCAACGATATCGCCGCTCCCGGAACTCCGTTCTTTACGCCGCGTGATATTCCCTGCTATATGTGCAGAGACATCCCCTGCGTGAAAGCCTGTCCGAGCGGGGCGCTGTCACACGAGTTAACCGACATTACTGAGGCAAAAATGGGTGTGGCCGCGATCGACCACTACACATGCTTGTCTTGGCAAGGTCTGCGCTGCGAAATCTGCTATCGCGACTGTCCTGAACAAAACAAGGCGATCGTGATCGTAAGCCAGCCGCGTCAGATCAGTAACCATGCGATGTTCGTACCGGAAATTCATCCCGATAAGTGCACCGGATGCGGTTTGTGCGTTCATAGCTGCCCGACCGATAAACCTTCGATCAACATTGTTGATCCGGATGCGTTCCTCGGTAAGATCGGCGACCACTATCGCTTGGGCTGGAAGGAAAAACTCGATGCTCGAGCTGTGCCCGATGCACCGATGACGAGTAAAGATGGGAAGCCGCTTCCTCCGGGAGGCCTGGACTTCTTGAATTCGGAGCTGCCATGATGGAAAACAAAAAAGTAATTCGTCATCTGGACGCGCCCCGCACGTTCGGAGAATGGCTGCACCGCTATCGTTTTACGATTGCGCGCCGTTTTGTTCAGTTCTGCATTCTGCTCGCCTTCATCGGTACATTCCGCTTCGGCTGGAAAGTCCTCGGTCATCCGCTTCTTGCCGGAGATCTTTCTTCATCTCGAATCTTTGACACCGTTCCTCTGGCAGATCCGTTCGCCGCACTGCAGCGCCTGGTCGCTCAGTACTGGCTTTCACCGGAATCCATGATCGGAGCCGGAATCATTCTCGCCGTCTATTGGGTTGTAAGCGGCAGATCGTTCTGCTCATGGGTGTGTCCGATGAACTTGGTCACGGACTTTGCCTTTTGGTGCCGTAAGAAATTAGGCATCAATACGAACGTCTTGTCTCTGTCTTCCGGTACGCGTTATGTGCTTCTGGCGCTTGCCCTGATCCTGTCCATAGTAACCGGAACGGCGGCATTTGAAGCTATCAGCCCGCAAGGCATTCTGTGGCGTGAGATCGTTTACGGAGGATTCTTAGGTCTGTTAAGTGCTGTCTTCGGAATCTTTGCACTTGACCTTGCCGTGACAAAACGCGGCTGGTGCGGCCATTTGTGTCCCTTAGGCGCCTTCTGGGCACTGTGGGGAAAGATCGGTCTGACCAAGGTCAAGTTCGACAATGATACGTGCACCCGCTGCGGCGACTGCATTAAAGTCTGCCCCGAACCGCAAGTGATTAACTTCAAGAAAGCGGCGGAAATCGGTATGTACGCTTCCGGAGAATGCACGAACTGCGGTAAATGCGTGAGCATTTGCCCGGAAAACAGTCTGAAGTTCGGAATTCGCCTGATTAAAGATTCAAAGAAAACTCAATAGGAGTTCATATGAAAAAATTATTCATGCTTTCTCTTGCTGCACTGGTCTTCGTCCCTGCCGTGTATGCACAACAGCCTGCTCAGACGTCTGAGCTCGCCAAATTTGCTCCCCCGATGATTCCGCATCCGATCGCGGCTTACATTCCGATTACTCCGGAAAAGAACGTCTGCGTGATGTGCCACATCCCCGGCGAACCGGGTATGAAAGTAGCCAAAGGCTCTCCCACACCGCTGCCTCCCAGCCATGTGACCGGCGATAAGGTGAACCCCAACCGCTACGAATGCTTGCTTTGCCACGCTGAAGTCATGCCGCAGAAGTAAGATTCAAAGCATCAAAAAAAGCGCACTTCCGAATTTGGTTGTGCGCTTTTTTCGTTTGCCTGCGGCTAAAGATTCTTTTGTTCCTTTGCCCAAACAGCCGCTTCTACCCTGGAGCGGAAAGATAGTTTGTGGAGCACATGTTTGACGTGTACTTTTACCGTACCGTCGGAAATCTCGAGTGCTTTGCCGATTTCTTTATTAGTTTTGCCCTGAGCAATGAGCTTTAAGACACTCTTCTCCCGCTCCGTGAGTTCGGAGAGGCGGCGCTCTTTGCTGAAGGACTCTTCTCTTAAGCATTCGGCCAGGGCTTGATTCATGGAGGCCGAGAGAACCGTTTGGCCTTTTGCCGCTTTCAGAATGTCTTCAAGAATTTGTTCCGGTTCCTGATCTTTGAGCAGGTAGCCGTTCGCACCGTTTTGAAAGCACTGCAGCAAATCGGAAGGGGAGTCGGACACCGTCAGCATGATGACGCGGATCGACGGATCAAATGCTTTAATGGCAGTGAGGATCTCAACACCGCTGGTGTGCTTCATGTTTAGATCCAGAAGAACAATGTCAGGATCTCTTTCTCTTACGGCAACCATTGCGGCTTCAAAATCGCCGGCTTCTGCGACGACGTTAAAGGACGGATCCATCTTCAATAATTGGATGACGCCGCGCCGAAAAAGCGGGTGATCATCTACAACAATAATGTCATGTTCGCTTGTCATTATGCAACCGTTTTCTTGAGAGAATTAAAACGAAGAACGACTGAAGTTCCATGGGGGATGACGGGTTCCACGTGTAATTCCCCGCCCAATACCTTAGCACGCTCATGCATGATTTCCAAGCCGTAATGTCCTTTTTTGCTCTTCAGATCAAAACCTTGTCCGTTGTCTGAGACGCGCATTTCAAAGGTTCCTTCCCCCATGGGCTTAAAACTGACTTCCACTGCGGTTGCCCGAGAATGCTTCTCCACGTTGGTGAGCGCCTCCCGCAGAATATGGAGCAGATGGACATGGCTTTGGGCATCCAGCTCGAAACTTTGAATCTGATTATCGACGGTGTAATCGATGCCTGAGCGCTCCTTGAATTCGTCGAGAGAAGAGAGAATGTTCTCTCGAAGGTCCGGAGACTTAGGCTTCAAGCGGAAGGTCGTTAGAACCGAACGAAGCTGCTGGTAAGCGGTGATCACACCGAGCTTGAGCTCATCGAGGATGCTGCGGACTTCAGCTTCATCGGACTTGTTTTTAAGCGCGGCGTCCAGACGCGTGATTTGAATTCGTGAGAAAGATAAGGACTGTGCGATCGAGTCATGAAGTTCACGGGCGATCGTCGAACGTTCTTCAAAAAGAATCAGACGGCGAGACTCAACGTTCTTTTCGGAGTTGTTGATCGCTAACGCAAATTCTCTGGCGATACTTCGGAGCAGTTCTCTGTCGATATGCACCGGAGCTTCTCCGCAAAATATCGCAGCAAAAGACAGCCGCGTCGTCCCGACGGCTCCGGGGACAAGAACGAGCGTGCAGTCTTTCCCAAGGACTTCTCTCTTAAAGAAGTTGTATTTCTCGAACGAAATGTTCTGACCTTCAAAAAACTTTCTTATTTCCTCAGGGTCGATCGGATGCTGACTGAAGCGGGCGGCAAGACGAAGTGTTTTGTCGCCGTCGTTTCGAAGATAGACGGCGCAGCTCAAAGCCTCTAAGTTTTCAGAGCAAAAATCCAGCGCTTTTTCCAAGACCGATCGGTTGAGTTCAGCGCTTAGGACGTTCTTAAGTCCATATAGCAAGTTAAGCGCCTTATTTTGGCGATTCAGGTCGGCTGTTTTTTCACGAACTTGTTCCTCCAAGGAAGAGTACATGCGCGATAGGTCGCGGATCATGAAGTTCATGCTTTCTGAAAGCGTCCCAATCTCATTATGTTTTTTATAACTGCTGGACTTGCTGAAATCTCCGTTCCGAACAGAGGAGGCGAGGTTGGCTAAATCCTCCAGGGGCTCAAACAGCGTATGGCGCAGAAAATAGCGCACACCGAAGAAAAGCACAAAAGCGAGCAGCATGAAAGCGATAAGACCGGCATGAATAAAGTTGCTTTTTGACTCGAGGTCTTGCTCCAGATCGAACACGAAAGTGTCAATCACCGACACAAATTTAGGAACGGCATTTAAAAAATCATGGATCTTTTGCGGCTGCTGAATAGTTTCAAGTGCCAGCGGTTTTATTTTTGAATAAAAATCGGAAGAAATAATGTCGTAACTTTTTCGAAGTTCGTTGGAAGCCTCCTCGGGGATGGCATTGGTCAGGCCCGGCAGATTCAAGCGTCTTTCGAATTCTGCGATGGCCGCTTTGATATCCTTGCTGCGCACAGCTTCAGAGTCCTCTGAGCTCCTAGCGACCGTTAGAGCCAGAACGTAGCTTTGCATGCGAAGGGAGCCCGAAACATTAATGGCGCTTCCTTTTCCTGTTGAGTCCTCCGAGATTTGAAGAACGAGGAAGAGGGCGCCAAAAGCAAAAGCAGTAACGACGAGCAAAAGGCAGGAGATCTGCCAAAACAGCGAGTGGCTGAAAGTTACGAGGAGTTTTTTCAGGTTCACTTTCGGCTTCTCCATGAATGAACAAACGGTGCAACTTGAGTTAATTCTAATGACGGACGAGCGTTTGTTCGATTATTTTCAGAATGCCGAAATAAAAAGGCGCCCGAAGCCAACACTTAGGACGCCTGCGGAAAGCTAATAGCTAATTAGCGGATGCCTTCGGTCGGGAATTCTTTGACGGCATGCCACAGAGCCTCTGCGCCTTGGATGAAGTCTGTGATTTCCATGGCTTCGTTCGGGTTATGAGAACCCTTCTGGTTGGCCACGAAGATCATGGCGGCTGGAATTCCGAGATTGCCGAAAATTACCGTGTCATGACCTGCTCCGGAAGGCAGTTTCTTAACTTTGAGGCCTGCCTCGGTAGCCGATTTGGCTAAGTGCTCGCTGAGTTCTTTATGAATAGCGAGCGGCTGGCTCTTGATCACACCGTCAAATTCAAATTTGACGCCGCGCTTGTCTCCGACTTTGCGGGCTTCTTCTTCAAACAAAGCGTGGAATCCGTCGAGCGTTTCCTGGGACAGGGAGCGAATGTCTGAGCAGAAGGTCACTTCTCCCGGCACGATCGCGATTGCAGAAGTCGGAGCGGTGTGAACGACGCCGATCGTGAAGACCAGATCATGTCCGGCTTTCAGCCATTCATCCCACAAGCAGTCCATGCGATAGGCCAATTCGGCGAAAGCGAGCACGGCGTCGTGTCTGAACTGCTTGTCAACGGCGCCGGAGTGGGCGGTCTGGCCGATGCAGCGGATCGTCTTATGACGAAGATTGCCGCGGATGCCTGTGACAATGCCGACACGGTATTCGTCGGAAGAATCAAGCGTTGGTCCCTGTTCGATATGCAGTTCGATAAAGGCAGCCATTTTACTGAGGTCAACCACCGGTTTGCCGGTCGTCAGATCATCAGGATTGAAACCACATTCTTTGATGGTCTCGGCAAGTGTTTTCCCGTTGCTGCGGTGTTTGAGGGCTAAGTCCTTTTCGGTGAGCTGACCGGTCATGCCGAGAGAGCCGACATAGCATTTGCCGAACCAGGAGCTTTCTTCCATTCTCATCATCAGAACCGTGTAATCGCGTTCGGGCTGATATCCGGTTTCGCGCATCCAGCGGGCAACGGTCAGGGCGGCGACGATGCCGGCCAATCCGTCGTAGTTGCCGCCCTGAGGAACAGAGTCGGCGTGAGAGCCGCTTACGAGTGCGGGAAGATTGCGATTTTTTCCGGGGACAGTCATCCAAACGTTGCCGGCCTTGTCGGTGCTGATTTCGAGCTTGAGTTCCTCGCCGATCTTTTTGAAGTATTCAAGGACCTTTGTTTCGACCGGACCGTAACCCTGTCTGGAAACGCCGGTGGTGTCTTTGGACATGGCTCGAACATCGTCAAAGCATTTTTGAGCAAAAGAAAGAGACTCTTTCTGGAAGTCAGTTGTCATAGGTTCTCCTGGTGTGAATATTGAATTCTCAATAAAGAGGAAAGCGACAATTCGGCCCCTGAATGATGGGGACAAAGTGATTAAGGTCGCAAATAAACGGGACAAATAATTTTATGTCTAAATATAAGAAAAATGTGCAGATGTAAGGGTTACCCACATTACAAAAAAGTGACAAATGTGAAACACTCACGGCAGGCTGAAATAGTGATTTCTTACCATTTCGGCCGAGGAGAGTTTTTTCCGAATCGGGAAAAGCAGTAAACAAAAAATCAATAGGTATTTATTCGATGTCAATTACAGCCTGGATTGCAGTGCTCGTCATTATTGCGACGATTTACTGCTTAATTAAGCGCTATGAGACACGTTTGGTGTTGTTCACTGCCGGCTTGTTCTTATGCTGCATTTCGATGAAACCGATGGCAGCTTTAGACCAGTTTGCTAAGAGTATGACAAACGCCAGCTTGATCATGGCAATCTGCGGTGCGATGGGTTTTGCTTACGTCGTTACGCATACTTCCTGCGACCGTCATTTGGTTAGCCTGCTTGCAGCTCCGCTCAAGAAATTGGGCATTCTGCTGATTCCGGCTGCTACCGCCGTGACTTTCTTTGTCAACATTGCGATTCCTTCTGCTGCAGGTTGTGCTGCTGCTGTGGGTGCTACATTCATTCCGGTCATGATTCGCGCCGGTATCCGTCCCGCTGCAGCCGGTGCTGCAATTTTGATGGGTACTTACGGTTCCATTCTTTCTCCGGGTATGAGCCACAACAACTTCGTTGCCGGCATCTCCAAGATGAACGTGATGGATTTGATCTCTCTCCACACTCCGTTCTCGCTCATCATGATGGGTATCGGTTTGGTTGGTATTACGATCGTCTGTTTAGTTCTTCGCGACAACAAGCCGACAGCTGAAGAGCTGGCTGCTTATTCTGCCAAAGAAAGTGGCGCCCCGATCGAAAAGATCAACTTCCTCAAGGCTCTTGCTCCGCTGGTTCCGCTGATCATCCTCGTTCTCGGCAACAAGTATGTTCCTGTTCTTAAGATGGGTGTGGCTCAGGCTATGGTTCTCGGCGCCATCTTCACATTGCTCGTTTCCTGGTGCGATCCTCAGAAGTTCTCCAAAGAATTCTTCAGAGGTATGGGCAACGGCTACGGCGATGTAATGGGTATCATCATTGCCGCCGGCGTGTTCGCAGCCGGTCTTCGCTCTGCCGGTCTGATTGACGCTTTTGTGACAGCTCTGAAAGCTTCCAACGAACTCGCTCGCTGGGGCGGTTCTCTCGGACCATTCGTTCTGGCTGTTATTACCGGTTCCGGCGACGCTGCAACCTTTGCTTTCAACGAAGCGGTTACTCCGCACGCACTTGACTTCGGAATGCAGGTTCCTAACCTCGGTTCTCTGGCACTCATCTCCGGCTCCCTCGGCCGTACGATGTCTCCGATCGCCGGTGTTGTGATTCTTATTTCCGGTCTCGCAATGGTTCCGCCGATCCAATTGGTGAAACGTACCGCAATCCCGATGATCGTGGGCGTGATTACCTTGGCTTTGATTATGGTTTAATCAGCCTTAGCTGAACAAATAAAACCGCTCGGCTCTTCTGTGGGTCGGGCGGTTTGTGTTTTTACGGGGTAAATCAGGTAAGAGCTTAATATTCATGGGATTTTCTGATGACTAAAAAAAAGTGTTCACATTTCGTTACGACTGGTTTAAAATCAGTCTGTTATGTATATAACGAACTGACAAAACAAAAGGAGAAAAAATGACTGATTACACCAAGCAGCTTGTCGAACAAAGACGTGAGCTTCATCAGTGGCCGGAAGAAGGCTGGACAGAATTCTGGACCACGAATTACATCGTCACCAAGCTGCGCTCCTGGGGCTATGAAGTCCTGCTCGGCACCAAGATTATCAACCCCGAACAGGTTTTCGGCCGCAACGAAAAACTCGTTCAGGAAGGCATTAAGAACGCCCTGGCCCGCGGAGTTTCTCAGTCTTTCATTGACGAAACTGAAGGCTACACAGGCTGTGTTGCTTTGCTTGACACCGGCAAAGAAGGTCCGACCACTGCTTTCCGTTTCGATATTGACTGCGTTTGCGTAAACGAAACCGATAATCCCGAACATAAGCCGAACAAAGAAGGTTTCAGAAGCCAGCACGCCGGCTTTATGCACGCCTGCGGTCATGACTCCCACATTTCTATCGGTCTGACTCTGGCTCATTGGATTGCCGAGCATAAAGATGAATTGAAGGGCAAGTTCAAGATCGTCTTCCAGCCCGCTGAAGAAGGTGTTCGCGGCGCCAGCGCTATTGCTGCTTCCGGAATTGTTGACGATGCCGACTACTTCCTCGGCAGCCACATTTCCTTCATGGCTGATACCGGTGAAATCGTTGCCGCTCCTTACGGCTTGCTTTGCACCTCCAAATACGACGTAACTTTCAAGGGCAAACCTGCTCACGCCGGTAAAGAACCGAACGCCGGACGCAACGCTCTGGCAGCAGCCTGCAACGCAGTTGTACAGATGATGGGTATTCCTCGTCACGGCGGTGGTATGACTCGTATTAACGTCGGCACGCTGCGCGCCGGTGAAGGCCGCAACGTTATTCCGAGCTCTGCCCACATGGCTTTAGAAGTTCGCGGTGAAACCAGCTCCATCAATGATTACATGGCCGAAAACGTCAGAAACATTGTTGAAGGTATCGCCAAGGGCTTTGACGTCTCTTATGAAATTTCTCAGATGGGCGCTGCCGTTGACTTTACCAACGATAAAGAACTTTCTGAAATGCTGATCGAAGTTGCTAAGACTGTTCCCGGAATCAACAAGATCCGTCCGGATGGAAACTTCGGCGGTTCCGAAGACATTTCCGTTCTCGGCAAGCGAGTTCAGGCTCACGGCGGTAAGGCTGCTTTCTTCATTTGCGGCGCTGACAGAGCTGCCGGCCACCATCAGGGATCCTTCGATGTCGATGAAGGCGCTTTCAAACAGGCATTCGACATGTATGTCGGTATGGCTAAGAAGCTGAACGGCTAATTTAGTCCGTCTATTGCTTGAGGTCCGATTCTCTTATGAGGTCGGACTTTTTATTTGCGCAGAAGTCTTCATTCAAAATTTTTTAAACGTTGTATTCAAATAATTCGAATTTTTAGAAAGAAAGCTCTTCAATAAACTTGTTTTCGTAATTTCCTCAGGAGTGAAATATGAAAACAAAGTTTGTATACCTTTCGATTCTTCTGGCCTTTTCTCTTAGCGGAGTAAATGCGGCTGTTCCTGATTGTCAGAGCGTTGTGATTGGCTCCGGAGTGGCAGGAATGAAGGCTGCAATGGACTTGAAAGACGGCGGGAACAAAGTATGTTTGATTGAAAAAATGCCTTTTCCGGGAGGCGCGACGAACTTAGCGGCTACATACTTCGTGGCGGTCGGAACAAAAGAACAGAAAGCCGCAGGAAAGTTTATCTCGGTTGATGACTACGTTGCTCGTCAAAAGAAGATGCTTCCTAATGTTGATGTCGACAAATTAAAAGCCCAGATGTTATGTTCACAGAAAAATTTGGACTACCTAAACTCATTAGGCGCAAATATTACCCGGGTTCTGAGTGACTATCAGATTGGCACGGCAGACGGCACTTCTCTGGGCTCTTCAATTGTGAAGGTCATGTTCAAAGCGTTAAAAGAGAAGGGAGTTGCTTTTTATCCTAATACGAAGGCCTTAGATCTCGTTTTAAAGAACGGAGTCGTGACAGGCGTAAAGGTGCGTTCCGGCAATGAAGAGTTCGTGATTCCTACTAAAAATGTCATCTTGGCAACCGGAGGTTTTGCTCACAATCAAAAACTGGTTAAAAAATTCGCACCTGAATGGGCCGGATTGCCAACTACAACAGCCGTGGGATCGACCGGAGACGGCTTGGAAATGGCTGTTGAGCACGGCGCCAAGACTGCCTACACGGATGTTGTGCGTATGAATCCCTCCGTACATTCAGAAAACGGTGTGAATTCGAGCCTTAGTGCCGCGAGAGCCGAAGGCGGCATTATGGTCAATCTGGACGGAAAGCGTTTCTGTAATGACTATTATCCGGACTACACACAGCTTTCTCGTTGGTTGCAAAAACAAAAAGGAAGCATGGCTTATATAGTGATTGACAACAAAGCTATGAAGGCTTCCAAGAGACTTCAAGGTTTCAAAGACAAAGGATATTTCCTGCAGGCAGACACGCTGGCGGAATTAGCCAAGAAGATGGGAGTGCCGCCAAAGGCTCTTGAAGAAACCGCAAAAAGATACAGTGAGTTCGTTAAGAACGGAAAAGATTTAGATTTTGGCAGACAACATAACCTGACGTTGGACTTTTCTCAGCCGCCGTATTACGCGGTGAAGACTCAGCCGGGTATTCAGGTTACCTTAGGCGGAATCGATGTAAACAATAATATGCAGGTCATTAAGAAAGACGGAGGATTTTTCCCAAATCTTTACGCAGCCGGAGAAGTTACTTATGACGGATCATTTAGACCGGGACCGACGGCAGTCGGACTTTATCAAGGTCATATTGCGGCACAAAACATCCTTAGAAAATCTAACTGATTCGTAGCGCATTTTGAACCTCAGCGGTTGATTCAATCTCTGAGGTTCTTCGCGCTATATAGAATAAAGACGTCTGCCATCAGAGATATCGGAATGAATCTTCTAAGCCTCTCATTACTTGAAGCGATCGTGAGAACTGGATCGTACAGCGGCGCTGCAAAGGAAAAAAACTTTTCGGTGGCTAAGGTTAGCTTCCATATTAATAATCTTCAAGACGAGCTGAATTTAATTCTTTTTGAAAAAGTCGGAAGACAGATGAGACTAACTAAAGACGGCGAAAAGGTCCTGGAGGAGGCAAGGAAGATATTGGAGGCCACTGAAAAAATATCCTCTATGAAAGGAGGGTCTCCGAGACTAACGGGGAACTTAGGTATAGCTGTAAACGAAACCTTGCTCCAATATCGTTTAGTGAACGTCATTAACAACTTTAGACAGATGGCGCCGGACGTAACGATAACGGTTGAACTTGGCACTGCTTACTCGATTAAAGATATGGTTTTAAGGTCCGAGGTAGACCTGGCTGTCTCCTTCAATATGGGGAGCTACGAAAGTCCGTTGACGGCACTCCCATTATGTTCGGAGGAATTAGGATTGTTTGGTTCGCCGAGGCTGAAAATAGAAAAGGAACAGTTCTTTCTTCCGAACCATTGCCCGAACTTAAATCTTTTGACGTGGAACTTCACCAGCGGTTCTTTCCGGTTTTTCAAGCGGTTTTTGGACAAACGAGGGATATGTATGGGAAAAGACATGCAAGTGAGCAGTAGAAACATCATTAACACCTTTTTAGAAAGCGGGTTTGGTGTTGCTTACTTACCCAAAGTATCGGTAGAGAGAGAAGTGGAAGAAGGAAGAATCTGCGAGATACAAACAGCTCTGCCTAAAATTGATTTAGGTGTGATTCTGCTGAAAAACTCAAACCATGCTGAGTCTTCCGCGGCATCGCTATTTTCTAAGTTGGTAAAAAATGAACTCTACGATGGGAAGATGGACAGAAGCGATTTCTTTTCCAGGACGTGCCTAATGCATCGCACACCCAACGAGTGTTAGAACTAAATTTGAGATATAGAAAACGGGCGCTTCAAAGCGCCCGTCTGAATTATGTTCCTAGAAGAATCTGATTAGTTCTTCTTGAGGTGATCAGGCCACCAGCTCGGGTACGGAGCAGTCTGAGGAGTCTGCAGCCAGCCCGGAACGTAGTGAGCTTCAGGATCAAGCTTGGCAGCTTCAGCACCGGCGTTGTAGAAGCCCATGATGGTGAAGGAACCCATGGCGATCATACCGATGATGAGGACATATGTAAGCTTGCGGAGGAAGCTGCGTGTGGCGTTCGACGGACCGCACCACTTCATGCACAGACGATACAGACCGATCATGCCGTGAAGTTCAGTGACGATGAGGAAGAGGAAGATAACCCACAGCCAGGAGTGATAAACCTCGAGACCGCTGCCGTAAGGTCCGATGCTGCCCGGATCCATCAGCATGGGAAGCATATGCGGGAAGACCAGAGCGGTGAGGATAACACCGGTGATGAACTGAACCCACCACATCGTTGTGTCGGTGTGACGGAGCAGTTTGTAGTGGCCGCGCATGATGCGGAAGGCTTTGTAGTTGTTCGGGAACTTGCGGAGAGCAAGGATCGCATGGATGACGACGAGAACGAAGATCGTGCCGACGAAAACGGAGTGCATCCAGAGGTGATCAACACCGTCAATGAAGTAGCCGCCGGTTAAAGAAACCAGAGACCAGAAAGTGTCTTTGCCAAGAAGAATGGAGCTGGTGAAGCCCATGTGGCAGAACAAGAAGAGACCAAGGATCAAACCGGTAACGGATTGAAGAACGTCGCACCAAGCATAAGCTTTGGATTTCTGTTTTGTTTCTACCAAATCTTCGCCATCAATGATGGTCTTGGCAGAAGGTGTCACCTTATAGAGGTGGGAGATGTCTTTAAAATCATCAGCCATGATAAACCTTAGAAATAGGATGAGTTAGCGTTTAACACTGAGCGTAATAATGCTCCCGAACAAATCCTATGTCTCTCAAAAATCAAGCCTTGACTGAAGAAGATAAAGTAAAACCCTCGTTTTCAATAAAAATACGAGGGTTTATACCTAAGATTTAATTAAGTATGCACTTATTTGGTGCCGAAAATTCTGTCGCCGGCGTCGCCAAGGCCGGGAAGAATGTAGGCATCCTTGTTGAGTTTTTCGTCCAAAGAGGCGACATAGAGCTCAATTTCGGGATGAGCTTTCTGGAATGTTTCAACTCCTTCGGGGGCTGAGACCAGAGCGACAAAAGTAATATCTTTTGGTTTTACGCCGCGCTTAAGCAATGTGTCGACAGCTGCGACAGCAGAGTTTCCGGTTGCCAGCATCGGGTCACACAGAATGACACGACGGCCTTCGAGCTTGGAGGGCAGCTTAACAAGGTATTCAACCGGTTTATGATCAGGACCGCGGTATAAGCCTATATGACCGACACGGGCAGACGGCATCAAGTCCATAAGGCCTTCTGACATACCTAAGCCGGCTCTCAGGATCGGAATAATCACCAGCTTTTTACCTTTGATGAAATTAGCTTTGCATTTGCAAAGCGGAGTATCAATCGTACGAGTTTCGAGCGGCAGATCGCGTGTTACTTCATATCCGATCAAGTAGGTAAGTTCGCGGAGCAGTTGACGGAAGGAGTTAGACGGAGTCTTCTTTTCACGCATGGTGCTGAGCTTGTGTTGCACGAGCGGATGGTCAACGATATGAAGTTTCGGGAAACGCGGATCAGTTTTCATTCATTTTCTCCTATTAACTCTTAGCATTATGCGCCTAATGGCAAGTATCGAAGAGCACCAAGATGTTTAGAAACAAAAGATTTTTTCTCTATTTGAGCAAGGCAGAAGCGATGAAAAAGAAAAAAAGAGAGAAATCTCCGTTAATTCAGCTCGGAACTTTGCAGGCGACCGGTTTCGACTCTGTGCATTCAGGAGCTTATCTATTAAACTGACAAAACTCCTCCCTAAAAATTTATAAGGTTCGTCTATGCGTTATATCGTCCTCTTATTGGTCTTATTAATCGGAGCCGGTTTTGTATTTATTAATTGGCCGGCAGTAAATGCACCCGTTGAAGTTAACCTCCTGATTACGACAGCAAAGGCGCCGATTACCTTAATGCTTCTGTTTTGGTTCAGCCTCCTTTTTGTGATCGTGATCTACATTCTGTTTGTTCAGCAGACAGGCTCGTTTGCCACCATGCGCCGCCTGACAAAAGAACTCCAGGAACAGCGCAAACTCGCAACCGATCAGGAAGCTTCCCGTCTGACCGATGTGAAGGCCGATTTTGAGAAAAAATGGCAAATCTGGATGGAAGAGCAGAAACAGATTCTGTCTCAGACCGAACAGCGCTTAAGCGACCGTCAAAACAAGATTCTCGAAGCCTTTAAGGGAACCGAAGATCAAATTGCTGCCGCGAATAAAGAATTGAACGCTTCTATTACCGGCACACTCGACACAATGGACGATAAGATTACGAAGATTTTGATCGCCAATAAAAATCCTGATCAGCAGCAGTAACAGCTGACAGCATTGATAAAAAAGCGGGCCGCGGCCCGCTTTCTTATTTGAGAGAAGAACGAATTACTTATGATAGGAGGTGACGCGCTCCACTTCTTCAGCGCTGCCTAAGAAAACAGCCACTCTCTGGTGCAGCTTCTCGGGCTGCAGATCAAGAATATTTTGATATCCGTTCGTTGCTTTGCCGCCAGCTTGTTCAATAAGGAAAGACATCGGGTTGGCTTCATACATCAAACGGAGCTTGCCGGGTTTGGACGGATCGCGGTTGTCGCGCGGGTACATGAAAATACCGCCGCGGCAAAGGACACGATGAACTTCTGCAACCATTGCAGCAACCCAGCGCATATTGAAGTTCTTGCCCAACGGACCGGTGTCACCGGCCAAAAGTTCTTGAATATACTTCTGAACCGGAGCTTCCCAATGTCTCATGTTGGACATGTTGATCGCAAATTCCTGGGTCTGGACAGGAATACGGACGTTTTCCTTCGTAAGGATGTACTCTCCGGTACCAAGGTTCAGCGTGAACATGAAAACGCCGGTGCCGACGGTTAATGTCAGGATTGTTTGCGGGGAATACATCACATAGCCGGCGGCAACCTGTTTACGGCCGGGCGTGAGGAAGCTCTCATCGGTGATCTTGCCTTCAGGTGCTTTCGTAATGGAAAAGATCGTACCGATCGGTGCGTTGATATCGATGTTGCTCGAGCCGTCGAGAGGGTCGAACATGATGAGATATTCACCGCGCTTAAAGGCAGACGGTGTGGGCAGACAGTGGTCCATCTCTTCGCTGGCCATGCCGGCTAAGGCACCGGTCCATTCGACGCCTTCCACAAAAATCTCATTGGTGATGACGTCAAGTTTTTTCTGGTGTTCGCCTTGAACGTTGTCCGTTCCGGCAAAGCCGAGAACGCCGGCAAGAGCTCCGTGGGTCACCTTATCGTTGATTTCTTTACTCAAGTCGGCAACTGCGTTGAGAAGATCGCATAGCTGCTGATCGATGGCGCCGTCGCTTAACTGTTTTACTAAAAACTGCTGAAGGTTGATGGCCACTTTATAAATCTCCTTTTGAAAGATCGTTTGTGATCTGCATTCTAAAAAAATCTAGACGGGTTCCGTTAAGGCGTGTTCAATAATTTCTCGTACATTCGGAGAAAGATTCTTTTCTTCGCTGACGTACTTGAGTGCCTTATACATGAGGTTGGACAAAGTAGGTTCGTAGCGGCGCCAGTTTTCCAAAGCACGGGCAAGACGCGCAGCAACCTGCGGGTTGAACTTGTCCACGAAAAGTACGCTGTCCACCCAGAGCTGATAGCCCATACCGTCCGGACGATGGAATTCGGGACCGCCGGTCCGGAAGAAGGTACCGAGCAGGGCGTAGATGCTGTTGGGGTTGTGATCCTGATACTTCGGATGCTGGGTCAGCGCACGAATGAGATCCACCGTCGGACGTTTTCCGCGCTGAGTGCGAAGCTGGGTGCTCAACGCCAGCCACTTGTTATTTAAAAGCGGTTCGGACTTCCACTCGACATCGGCTTTGCTCAAAAGCTCCTCTCCGATCGGCAGCGAAGCTTGGACGGCGATGTTGACAGCCCCGAGGCGATCCGTGAGGTTGTTTGCGTTCTTATAAAGGTTGCGAACCTGCTGCATGGCTTTGGCATCTTGAGCGTAGGCCAGGTAGCCCAAAGACAGAAGCTTGAGTGCGCGGCGTCCGGCGTCTGCAGCATCGGGACGATAGAGGCCCGGTGTCTGGTTGTTTTTAACCTTGTCTTCGAACGAGCCTCTTAAGCGCTGGCCGATTCTGCGTTTAATCAGATCGCAGGCTTCGCGAATGAGCGCCGGTTCGATGAGAACGCGATTCTCGGCTATGTAGTTCTCGCTCGGCATTTCCAGAACTTTCGCACGGTAGGCCGGAGACAGGGAATCGTCGTTGAGAATATCCTCAAACGCAAAGAGGTAGGACTCAGACGGCATCGCGTTTTGTGCGCCGCGTCTGCTCAGGTCGGTGATGAATTGATCGACCATTTGCAGCGTCAGTTTCTCAAACGCATCGGCGCGATTGAAAAGGTCTGAATCATGGCGGGCTAAGAAAGCCAGCTGTTCGCGTGTGTATTCAGTGTTGAAGATAACCGGGGCGGAAAAGCCTCTTCCGATAGACAACAGCGGTTTGGTCGACACGTTGCGGAAGGTCCAGCTCTGAACAGCTTCGTCCAAAATCAACAGACGAGTTGTGCCGTCCGGAGAGTCTTCCCCTTCCAGCTGCAGCGGAATATCGTTTCCGGCGTCATCCAGAATACCGATCTTAACGGGAATCATGAGCGGTTTCGGCGCCGGTTTGCCCGGGAAGGTACGGTTGTTTTGGCGAAGCGTCAATGTAAAGGTTTTGGCGATTTCATCCCACTTGGTTTCGACCGAGATGCGGGGCGTTCCGGCCTGGGAGTACCAAAGTTCGAACTGAGATAAATCTTCATAATTTGACTCTGCCATCGCATTTAAGAAATCGTCGCAGGTAGCAGCGGTTCCGTCATAACGGTTGATGTATTCGAGCAGGCCGCGGCGGAAACCGTCCTTGCCGAACAGTGTCTGATACATGCGCACAACTTCCGCACCTTTTTCATAAACGGTGGTGGTGTAGAAGTTGTTGATTGAGCGATAAGAGTCGGGACGAATCGGATGCGCCATAGGGCCCGCATCCTCCGGGAACTGAGCGTTTCTCAGAACACGCACGTCATCAATACGCTTAACAGCGCGGGAAGACTCGTCGCCGAGCATATCGGCAGAGAATTCTTGTTCTCTAAAGACAGTGAGGCCTTCCTTCAGAGACAACTGGAACCAATCTCTGCAGGTCACACGGTCGCCGGTCCAGTTGTGGAAGTATTCGTGTCCGATGACGGCTTCGATATTGGCAAAGTCTTGGTCGGTGGCAACGTTCTCATCAGCCAGAACATATTTGGAATTGAAAATGTTCAAGCCTTTGTTTTCCATGGCGCCGAAGTTAAAGTCATCGGTTGCGACAATCATGAAGCGATCTAAGTCGAGATCCAGGCCGAAACGTTCTTCGTCCCACTTAATGGCCTTAACCAAACTTTGCATGGCAAATTCCGTTTTGCCTTTGTTGGACGGTTCGGTCCAAATTTGAAGCAGGGCCTCACGGCCGTCGGACAAGGTGACCTTTTGTTCTTGAGCGACAAAATTGCCGGCAACTAAAGCAAAAAGATAAGAAGGTTTCGGGAAGGGGTCTTCCCAAATAGCATAGTTGCGTCCGTCGAGAAGTTCTCCTTGTTCGATAAGGTTGCCGTTGGAAAGAAGCACTTTGTAGTCTTTCGGCGCACGAATGACAACTCGGTATTTTGCAAGGATATCGGGACGGTCTGGAAAATAAGTAATGCGGCGGAAACCTTCGGCTTCACACTGAGTAATGTAGTTGTTCTTACTCATATAAAGTCCGGAGAGCTCAAGGTTGTTGCGCGGATTGATCCTCGTTACGATTTCAATTTCTGTGCGTTCCTTAATGTTATGAATAATGAGCTTTCCGGGGCGCATGTCGTATTGCCCGGGGAATGAGTCTTCGCCTGCGATTTTGATGGAGACCAGTGTCAGATCGTCACCGTCCAAAATGAGATCGTCACTTTTTCTGTCTTCCTGAGGGACGGCAATAATTTTAGAAGTGACTTCTGTACAGGTAGGAATTAAATCAAAAGAAAGGTCGATCGACTCGATCTGGTGATCGGGAGCCGTGTAGTCTTTTCTAAAAACAATATTTGATGCGTTTTGTGATGCCATCTTTATGTTCGCTTTTTTGAATTCGACCATTTTAACGCGGTACCCATTTTTACAAGGAAAAAGCCGCAGAGCTTTGGTGCATTGTCTTAATTCTTCACATATTTTTGAGCTCGGCAGCGAAACTTTTTAAGCCTCTCCGAACGATAGCAATTAGAATGGGGTCACTTTTTAACCAAGGAGTTGCGTATGTGCACTACTTTTATCGTCGGAGACAAAGCTACGGTTGACGGTTCCTTCTTAGTTGCAAGAAGTGCCGACAGCTCTGCGCTCAAGGCTCAGTTGTTCATCATTCATCCTGCTTGCTACTACCCTGAAGGCGCGATGTATCGCACCAAAGATCACAACGGTGCAACCGATTTCAGCTATCCGCAGCCTGTGCACGCTATGCGCTACACCTCGGTTCCCAACTGGCAGACAAAACTGCACGGTGCCGTCGGCTTTAACGAAGCCGGCCTCGGCGTGACCGGTACGGAATCCATTTTTGCCCGTGACGACGCACTGGCCATCGATCCGTACAACAAAGAAACCGGTATTACCGAAGATGACATCATCGATATCATTCTTCCCCGCTGTCATACCGCTGCCGAAGGCGTTGAGCTCTTGGGCAAGATTATTGAAACACACGGCGCCGGCGAAGGCTTCGGCGTTGCTTTCGTTGATGACAACGAAATTTGGTACCTGGAAACCGGTACCGGTCATCAGTGGATGGCTCAGAGAATCCCGGAAGATGTGTATTTCGGCTCCGGCAACCAAGGCCGTCTGCGTTTTTATGATCCGAATGCTTCCGAATTCAAAGGCAGCCCCGACTTGATCGACTTTGCCATCAGACACGGCTTCTATGATCCGAAGAAGGGTCCGTTTGATTTCGCAGCTGCTTACACACGCAATGACGACCGCGACCGCGTTTACAACGACCCGCGCGTCTGGCAGATTCAGAAACTTTTCAATCCGTCCGTGATTCAGCCCGTCGAGGACGGCCGTGAATTCGGCGTATTTATGAAGCCGGAGCGCAAACTGTCTCTCGAAGACGCTAAGCGCGTGATGCGTGACCACTTCGACGGCAGCGAACACGATCCGTACTCTCACGGCCTGAACGGCAATGAACCCTGGCGCCCCGTCAGCGTCTTCCGCACTTACGAAGCGCACGTCATGCAGGTTCGTCCTTGGCTGCCGAGAGCTATTGGTGATGTGATCTACATCGCTTTCGGTATGGCGGACCTTTCCTGCTTCATGCCGTTCTACCAGGGCCTCGAACAAGTTCCGGGTCACTACGGCATCGGTACCTGCCAGGCTGACAGCGCCTCTGTCTACTGGAAGTTCCGCAAGCTCCAGACGCTCGTTATGACCGATTATCAGGCCTATGCCCCGATCGTCAAGAAAGCATTCGGAGATCAGGAACGCGCGATGACGGCCAAACAGGAACAGATGGAAAAGCAGTACGTTGAACTTATTAAGTCCGATAAGAAGGCTGCCAATACGCTTCTGCAGAAGACCAACCTTGAACTTCTGGCCGAATGCGAAGCCTTGGCCGAAGACCTGACCAACCGGATCTTCACGCTGGCAACTGAAAACATTCAGAAAGCCAACTTCTTTGCCAATCGTTCAAAGAAAGACTAATTCTTTGTTGATTAGTTAAAAGAAAACGCCGCGGTTTGCGGCGTTTTTTGCAGACACAAAAAAACGGAGCTCACATTCGAGCTCCGTTTCCTCTAAGAATTATTTCTTAGCAGCGGCGTCAGCCTGTTCCCAAGCTTTGGCCGGATCAGGCCATTTGCCTGTAGCCTTAATGATTTCGTCAGCCATCTTGTAGTTGTGACCGGCGGTCTTGTGGCACATGATGCAGTTTGTCGGTTTGTCGATGAAGCCGGCGTGCATCTTAGCAACCATCGGGTTCTTAGCGTTGTACATGTCAGCTAAGTTGTGGCAGCCGCGGCAGTTGCGGAAGTTGTAAGAAACCATCCAGTCGGTAACGTTCTTGGAGAGCTCGGGGCGCTTTTCAAGCCACATCTGCGGTGTGTTGAGTGTGCCGCGAAGTTCGCCGAAACCGGAGATAGAACCGGCTTTAGCTTTTGCGAACAGAAGTTCAACATAAGCAACAGGTGTCAAAGGACGATTTGTTTCGTTTAAGAGGTGGCAGTCGGAGCATCCGGCTGTATAACCTGACGGGGTTCTGGCATGCTGTCCTTGTTTCCATGCATAGGAAACACCGTCCATCGAGTGGCACCAGCCTGTGCAGAATTTATCGGTACCAGCCCACTGAACGACACCTACGAGTCCTGCTGTACACAGAATACCGACAACGATGCCGATCACGAGGATCCAAAAAGTACCCCATTTTCCGGTTTGAGACATTTTGTACTCCCTTTTTCGCTTTCTCGGGTCAAATAGAAAGCATGTTATTTGACTTAAGAATCAAGTAGAGACGGTGTAGCGCCGCTCTCACATTCATAATATTATCTTAAGAAAACAAAAAATGCTTTTCTACCTACCTTGTGATTAGGCATATACCCTTAAGTAATAACCCTAATATAAAGTCGTTTCAATCAGATTTTATTATAGAAACTCAAGGGGTTATTTAATCTACCAAATTAGGTTATCAGCCTAATAAGGCAATCACAACACTTTGTTCAGGAATTTGAATATAGGCTTCGGAACCGACTTCTAAACCGTGATTTCCGCGGATAAAACCTACCACATTCAGGCCGTTCGGCAGACGCAGCGTAACCTCGCCGCCCTTATCTTTCTGCGGAAGACGTGAAACCTGGCCGAAGAGGAAACAGCGGCTGACGTCCTCGGGTTTGTCTTTCGAGACGGTAGCGGCTGACGCTTTAAACAATGCTAAAACGCTTTTTCCGACCTGCAGATCGAGAAGCTGGCGACTTTCTAGCGTGACGCTTGAGCGGAGATATTGGCCTTCGCAAACTTTCATCTTAACTTTGCACATGGACATCCCGCCGTGGATGTCTTCAATTACGCAGGGAATAATGTTGCGGATGCTCATGCGCAGGGCAACTGAGGCTAAAGCTGCCAGTTTGGGAGATTCTCCGGCTTGGATATCGCTCAAAATCTGATTTCTGACCTTGTTCAAGGCCGCGGAAGCTTCAAGTACGGCTTCTCCCGCCGGAGTGATGCGTGCTCCGCCTCCGGTGTTTCCGCCGACAGATTTCTCAACCAGCGGTTCTCCGGCCAACGCAGAAAGCGTTTCAATTGCCTGCCACGCAGCTTTGTAACTGATGCCGGCGCTGCGGGCAGCTTCCGAAATACTTCCGAATTGTTTGATGCGCTGCAGGACATCGATTCTTTTGTCGACGACATTCTGGGATAGGGCATCGGAAATATTTAGCGCCATTATTTATTCCTTCGATTCAGCAATTATTCCCACTATTTTAACGGTATTCCATATTAGAATACCGCTTTGAAACATTCCAAGGTCGGAATGGCAACTGTTAATGAGGATCTCATGAAAAAAATTATTCTCGCTGGGGCGACTGTATTAGCTTTTTCTGCTTCTTTTGCGTCTGCAGCTGAAGTGAATGTCGCTGTCGCCGCTAACTTCACTGCACCGATCAAAGAGATTGCCGCTATTTATGAAAAGGAAACCGGAAATAAGATTTTGGCTTCTTTCGGTGCAACCGGAGCTTTCTACGCACAGATTAAAAACGGTGCTCCTTACCAAGTGTTATTCGCTGCCGACGCAAAGACACCTAAGAAAATCGTTGAGGAAGGCCTTGGAATTGACGCCAAACCTTATGCTTTCGGCAAATTAGTCCTTTGGAGCGCTGCCGACAATTTTGTTAAGCAGGATCCGAACTTCATTCTTTCTAACGACGTTAAGAAGATCGCCGTTGCCAATCCTAAGTTAGCACCTTACGGTGAAGCTGCTTATCAGACAATGGAAAAATGGGGCAATCTTAAAAAGGCTGAAGCTAAGTTTGTGACCGGCGACAACATCGGCAAGACCTTCCAGTACGCTAAGACAGCTAACGCACAGGTCGGTTTTGTTGCCCTTTCTCAGGTTTACAAGGACGGTAAGTTTACTTCCGGTTCCGGCTGGGTTATTCCTGCTGACTGCTACAAGCCTATCCGTCAGGATTCCGTTATCCTGAACCCCGGTAAGGACAATAAAGCGGTTGCCGATTTCATGAAGTTCATGGCTACAAGCCCGAAGGTTCAGAAGGTTATCGATTCCTACGGCTACAGCACCAAGTAATTTAGATTTAGGACTGACATGTTTCCTGCGGAAGAACTGCTTCCTGTTAAGCTGACTTTAGAGCTTGCTTTGATTACGACCGTCTTCTTGCTTTTGGTGGCAACACCGCTGGCATGGTGGTTGTCGCATACAAAATCAAAGTGGAGGGCACCGATCAGCTCAATTGTTACTTTGCCCTTGGTTCTTCCGCCAAGCGTGCTTGGTTTTTATCTCTTAGTCGCCATGGGACCTTCCGGTCCCTTGGGCAAGCTGACCGAGGCCTTAGGCATCGGTTTGCTGACATTTACATTTCCGGGTTTGGTAATCGGCAGTATCGTTTATTCGATGCCCTTTGCCGTTCAGCCCCTTCAGGCAGCCTTCGAATCGATCGGAAAGCGCCCTTTGGAAGTTGCTGCCACGGTCGGCGCTAAGCCGATGGATGCTTTTTTTAGTGTTGTTCTTCCGCTGGCAAAGCCCGGGTTTGTTACAGCGGCTCTTTTGACGTTTGCGCATACGATCGGCGAATTCGGTGTTGTTTTAATGATCGGCGGCAACGTTCCCGGAAAAACACAGGTGGTTTCGACGGAAATTTACAGCTATGTCGAAGCAATGGAATACAGTAAAGCACACTGGCTTGCCGGCGGAATGGTTGTCTTTAGTTTCTTTGTGCTGCTGGGACTGACACTGTTAAACCGCCACAATGAACGCGTCATGCCTTAACTCAGTTGTCTCTTGATATTTATGTCTGATTCATTAAGTTCAGCCTCTTTGCTGCTTCCCCGCGATGACGGTTTCAAACTGGAATGTTCGTTTGATTTTCCAAATTCGGGCATTACCGTGCTTTTCGGTGCCTCCGGTTCGGGAAAAACTACGGTTCTTCGCTGTATCGCAGGATTGGAGCGGGCACGAGGTTTCGTCAAGGTTGACGGAGTTTATTGGCAAAACGATGCACAAAAGCTTTTTCTACCGACTTGGGAGCGTCCATTAGGATATGTGTTCCAGGAGGCATCGCTCTTTCCGCACATGACCGCTAAACAAAATATCGAGTTTGCCGTCAAACGCAGTAAATCAGCGGATGCGCGGTCGCGTATGGAAGAAGCAATCGATTTATTGGGTATCCGAGGCCTGCTCGGAAGAAAGCCTGCCCAGCTTTCCGGAGGCGAGCGCCAGCGAGTTGCGATTGCCAGAGCCGTTGCCACCGAACCGAAGATCATGCTGTTTGATGAACCGCTGGCGGCATTGGATTTCAAACGGAAGTCGGAAATTATGCCTTGGCTGGAGAAGCTCAAAGGCAATCTTAAGATTCCGATGCTCTATGTCACGCATTCCGCTGAAGAAGTACTGCACCTGGCTGATAACCTTATCGTGATGGAAGACGGCAAAATCAAAACCTCCGGTGCCTTAACGGACGTTCTTGCCAATATCGATTTGCCGATAAAGATCGGTGAGGACGCCGGCGTTCTGCTAAAGGGCAAAGTCGTATCCAAAGAACCGGAGTGGTCGCTAATGACAGTGGACTGCGGGAATATCGCACTACATATTAGTGACAACGGTCAGCCCGTCGGAAGTGCGGCCTCCTTGCGGATATTGGCCAGAGAGGTCGTCTTTGCAATAGATAGGCCGGTCGATCTTTCCGTTCAGAATGCTTTTGAAGGAACTGTCGAAGAAATATCAATTCACGGAGACGGCGCCGATGCTCTGGTTCGAACGAACTGTTCCGGCCAAATTATTATTGGGAAACTGACCCGCAAGGCGCTCAGCGAGCTCGGCATAAAAGAAGGGAGCCGAATTTGGCTCCTCATCAAGAGTGTTGCAGTTTTGTCTGTTTAGTCTTCCAGAACTTTGACCTTGTAAGAAGTCGGTCTGCCTTCATCAAAACTAAACGGAATAACAATGTTGGCGGTTCCGCCGCCGGTAATCGTTTCAATCTTCGGATCTGTCTTATATTCGGCAGGTTCGAAGATTTTTTGTATTCTTGAGCTGCCTGCGCCTTCGAGCGTCAGCTGAATGACGGGAAGCTTTTGAGTTCGCATATCCTGATTCTGAATCTGCAGCTTCAGCTCCCATTGTCCGGGAGAGACCGCATTCACCTGATTAGACAAGACAACCGGTGTTCTCAGCGGAGGACAGTAGAGATAATTGCAGCTTTGCTGAGAAATAGTGTTCAAAGGCTCTTTCTTTAGAATTTCCGGCTGCAGGAAAAGTGTTACCTGCCATGCTGCAAGAATGACAAAGCATAGACAGATAAAAAGCATAATGGAGCGAATAATGCCCGGAGTGCGGGACGGATCCGAAGGGTCTCCGAGGTCATCCTCAGGCGGGAGAATAACACCGTCACTGCCTTTGACACCGAACTTCTCTATAGGGTCGGGTGTCGCTGAGGCAGCTTTAATCTCTTTCGGCGCATCTTCTTTTTTCAACGGCGCGGAAAGTTCGGATATATCTTTCGAAAGCGAAGCCATCAAAGCCTTCGGATCTTTCGGACGATCGGATGAAGGCTGAGGTGCGGAAACGGGTTCGGCCGGACGAACCGAAGCGGTCGGAAGCTTAAAGTCTTCGGGAGGTTTTTTAAGATCGGCAGGGACAATTTTAGGAATGTCGCGCTGCTTCTGATTTCCGCCCAGTGAAGGTTCGGACGGAAAGTTGTAATGATTCGAATCTCCCTCGAATTTAGGTTCCATAGCCGCCTCTTTTCTATTTAGTGAATCTGACCGGCCAAACAAATCCATCCGTCCATGGACTTCCAAACAGATAGCGGAGAGTCAGGACGATAAGAGCCATAAACCTCGATCAATTCTTCTGCCTGTCTTTCCAAAATTCCGGAAAGAACGAGATAGCCGCCTTTTTTCACGCGCGCCAAAAGCGCAGGGGCTAAAAGCCGAAGCGGGTTACTGAGGATATTAGCCACGACGACATCGAATTTTTCGTCAGGCATATCCTCCGGCAGGTAGAAGCTGGCGTCTGCCCGGTTCACTTCTGCATTATAGTCGGCAGCCTCAATAGCCTGAGGGTCTATGTCCGTACCGAGCACTCGGGAGGCCCCGAGTTTCTTGGCGGCAACGGCTAGGATACCCGATCCGCAGCCGTAGTCCAGAACGGATTTTCCTTCCAAATTATGGTCGTGCAGCCATTCCAGACAAAGGCGGGTTGTCGGGTGTGTTCCGGTTCCGAAAGCAACGCCCGGATCCAGGCGAATATTAATCGCATCAGGATTGGGCGGCTCGTGCCAGGAAGGAACGATCCACAGGTCACCGGCAATCTGAGTCGGAGTGAACTGAGCTTGCGTAATGCGAACCCAGTCATTGTCCGGAACTTCGATTCTGCTTTCTAAGACAGGTTTTTTAAGACCTTCTTCTTTGAGCGCAGCTTCCAAGGCGCCTTCTATGTCGAAGTCGTCTCCGCAGAGGACTTTAAGTCGGGAGCTGTCCCAAGCGAAATCATCAATTTCAATTCCGGGTTCACCGAAAATCGGTTTTTCACGTTCGGTTTCAGCATCGGCGTCCTCGATTGAAACCGAGTAGGCGCCCCTGTCCATTAGGAAGTCCGTTAAGGGTTCGACTTCCTTTTTGTCCGTCAGCAGAGAGTATTCGAATAACATGGATAACAGCCTTATTTCTTAACAGATTCGCGGTGCGCCAGCTTTTCTTCCAGATAATGGATGCTCACACCGCCCTGGAGGAATTTCTGGTCGATCATCATTTCGCGATGCAGCGGAATGTTGGTCGAGATGCCTTCGATGACGGTTTCGGAAAGCGCCGTGCGCATTCTGGCGATTGCCTGATCACGGGTGTCGCCGTAAGTGATGAGCTTGCCGATCATGGAGTCGTAATGCGGCGGAATGAAGTAGCCGGGATAGACGTGAGAGTCGACACGAACGCCGGGGCCGCCGGGCTGGTGCAGCGTTGTGATGCGGCCCGGGCTGGGGATGAAGCGATAGGGATCCTCAGCGTTGATACGGCATTCGATCGCGTGGCCCTTGATCTGAATGTCGCGCTGACGATAGCGAAGCTTTTCGCCGGCGGCGATACGAATCTGTTCCTGGACGAGGTCGACACCGGTGACGAATTCAGTGACCGGGTGCTCGACCTGAATACGAGTGTTCATTTCGATGAAGTAGAACTCACCGTTTTCGTAGAGGAACTCAAAAGTGCCTGCACCGCGGTACCCGATTTTGCGGCAGCCTTCAGCGCAGCGCTCGCCGATCTTTTCAATGGCGCGGCGAGGAATCCCGATTGCAGGAGACTCTTCGATGACCTTCTGGTTGCGGCGCTGCATAGAGCAGTCGCGTTCGCCGAGCCAAATTGCATTGCGGAAGTTGTCAGCCAGAACCTGGATCTCAATATGACGCGGGTTCTCAAGGAACTTTTCCAGATAAACGGTGTCGTTGCCGAAAGCGGCTTTCGCTTCCTGCTTAGTGGTGTTGACGGCGTTAATCAAAGCAGCTTCGGTATGAACCACTTTCATACCGCGGCCGCCGCCACCGCCGGAGGCTTTAATGATGACGGGATAGCCGACAGAGCGGGCAATCTTAATGATTTCCGAAGGATCGTCAGGCAGGGCGCCGCCGGAGCCGGGGACGCAGGGAACGCCGGCGTCGATCATGGCTTGTTTGGCGGAAACCTTGTCGCCCATCAGACGAATGGTTTCGGGGCGCGGGCCGATAAAAACAAATCCGCTGGATTCCACGCGTTCTGCGAAATCTGCGTTTTCAGAAAGGAAACCGTAGCCGGGATGAATTGCTTCGGCATCGGTAACCTCGGCAGCGCTGATAAGCGCCGGCATGTTCAAATAGCTTTGATGAACAGGGGCAGGTCCGATGCAAACGGACTCGTCTGCGAGGCGAACGTACTTAGCATCCGTATCTGCAAGTGAATGGGCAACCACCGTTTTGATGCCCATTTCTTTACAGGCTCTTTGAATGCGAAGGGCGATTTCTCCGCGGTTGGCAATCAAAATCTTACCGAACATAGGGGCTCACTGATTATTCGATGACGAAGAGGGGCTGGCCGAATTCGACCGGAGAGCCGTTATCGACGAGAATTTCTTTCACTGTGCCGCTGACTTCGGCTTCGATTTCATTGAGAAGCTTCATAGCTTCAATGATGCAAAGTGTGTCGCCCTTCTTAACCTGAGTGCCGACTTCAACAAAAGGATCGGCGCCGGGGCTCGGAGCTCTATAGAAAGTGCCGACCATGGGGCTGGTTACCTGAGTGCCGCTTGGGGAGCTGGAGGCCGGCGCGGCAGACGGGGCAGCAGGCGCTGCGGAGGGCACAGGTGCGGCCGGGGCCGGAGCTGCCTGCGGAATCTCGATAATCGCCGGTGCGGCTTGAGCGGCTTGGGCAGGGCGGTTCACGATTCTGACGTGGTCGCCTTCTTCATTGATTTCGATTTCGGCAATGCCGGAAGCCTGAACTAAATCGATCAATGTTTTAAGTTTTCTCAAGTCCATAGAAATGCCTTTCTATAATATAAATTAGGAAAAATTATTCTGCGGTAAGAAAGTATGCGGCGGCAGAAAAATAGCCGTGCACTCCGAGGCCGATGATGCAGCCTTCGGCGATGTCAGACAGATAAGAGTGGTGTCTGAATTCTTCGCGCTTAAAAATGTTGGATAAATGAACTTCGATAAACGGAATCTTTACAGACAAAAAGGCATCGCGAATTGCGATGCTGGTATGTGTGTAAGCGCCGGGGTTGATGATGACTGCTTCGATACCTTCTTTTGCTGCCTGCTGGATCCTATCGACAAGATCACCTTCGTGGTTGCTTTGATAGGCAGCAAGTGTTCCGCCGGTAGATTCAACGAAGGCTCTTAAGTCGGTTTCGATCTCGGCAAGCGTTGTCGTACCGTATTTGTCCGGTTCTCGGGTTCCTAAAAGGTTGAGGTTCGGACCATTTATCAAAAGTAATTTTTTCATAGGCCAAGCCGCGGGTTAAATCGCGGCTAAATGAGTTTTTCGCCTAGTATAGACGCTATTTGCGCCTAATTCTTCAATAAGTTAGCCTAACTTGTTTCTGATTTCTAACGTTTTTCGTCAAAAAACGGCTTAGAAATTACACGAAAATAAAAGAAGATAAGGCTTAATTTAGGGTAAATACCTATTTTTCTTCTGTGAGTGAAATCAGTCTTTCAAGTTGTTCGATATCGGCGGTTTTTGCGGTTTCTTCCTCGATTTGCCAAGGATCAGGCGCTTTTTTTGTCAGATTTTTGATCTTTGCCCGATTCTCAAAAACCTTTAAGCGAACCCAAACAGCCAGTTGTTCACGATCAAAATAGCCGCCTTTAATGATCGGAGCTTCGAAAATGATCTCTTCGACGGGTTCGTTCTTCCCGGGCCGCTCGATGGGCAGAACCTCAATCTCAATTTGCCGATCAACTAGATCGATTTCAAGAGATTTCGCATCATCGCACTCAACTGCGATGTAAATGTCTGAATACTTGTCTGCGCATCCGTTCAGCACTCCTCGGATAAGAAGAGGTTTGTAATCACTCACTTCTTTCATGACAATTAACGCTGCTCTTCTGAGTTCCAAAAGGCGTTCCGCATGACCTTTTGGATCAAAAATGGCGTAATGCTCTCGCAGCGCGGATTCGATAGCGTCATCGTCCGGCAGCTGCGCACTTGAAGTGATTTCGTATTCTTCGGCGAGTTTGCGTCTTGCCTCGCTCCAGTCGGGTACGCCTTCGGCAATGATGGCGGCTGCTTCTGCTGCCAGTCCGCGGGTGTCTTTTCTTCTCATACTAATTACGTCGGTAGGATTCTTCCGATCAGTCGTGGCACAATGCCACACATTGATTTAGCGAGGATTCTATCGTGCACATTCATATTCTCGGTATTTGCGGCACATTTATGGGCGGCATAGCCCAGCTTGCAAAAAGTCTTGGTATTGAGGTCAGCGGCTGCGACGCCGGCGTTTATCCTCCGATGTCGGATCAGCTCGAACAAGCCGGAATTCACTTAATAGAGGGCTACGACCCTGAGCAGCTGGATGACGGTGCTGACTTATATGTCATCGGCAATGCAATTAGTCGAGGCAATCCTTTGCTCGAGGAAATTCTCAACCGCGGACTGCCTTACACCTCCGGACCACAATGGCTGCAAGAGAATATTCTGAACGGCCGTCACGTGCTTGCCGTTGCCGGGACGCACGGTAAAACCACAACCAGCTCGATGCTGGCTTGGATTTTGGAAGACTGCGGATTGAATCCGAGTTTTCTGATCGGCGGTGTTCCTCAGAATTTCGGACATTCGGCTCGCCTGACCGAGTCGGAGTTTTTCGTGATCGAAGCCGATGAATATGACACGGCTTTCTTTGATAAGCGCAGCAAGTTTGTGCACTATCGTCCCCGCACGGTCATTCTGAATAACCTCGAATACGATCACGCCGATATTTTCCCGAACTTAGAAGCGATTGAACGCCAATTCCATCATTTGGTGCGCACGATTCCGTCTCACGGGAAAGTGATTTTCAACGAAGCTTCCGAGGCGCTCCATCGCGTACTGAAGATGGGCTTGTGGACACCGGCTGAAAGTTTCGGAACGTCTTCCGTCTGCGATTGGCGTTTGGTTGAGCATGAAGGCGCAAGATTGTTTGCCGGCGGCAAAGAGGTCGGACGTTTTGAACTGTCGTTGCCGGGCGAACACAATCTGCTGAATGCGTCGGCTGCGGTTGCAGCGGCCGTGAATGCAGGCGTCAGTGCAGAAAGAGCGGTCGACGCTTTATTCCGCTTCGAAGGCGTAAAACGCCGCATGGAAGTCAAAGGAGAGGTTGCCGGCATCAAGGTGATCGACGATTTTGCTCATCATCCGACGGCGATTGAAGAAACGATCAAAGCCGTTCGCAGCAAATATCAAACAGGCCGTCTGCTCGCAGTTCTTGAGCCGCGCTCTAATACGATGAAGCTCGGCACGATGAAGGCCCAGCTCCCGGGAAGTTTGGTTCAGGCCGATAAAGTGTTCTGTTATCAGGGACCGGCCGTGCAGTGGGATACGGCTGCCGCCTTGGCGCCGCTCGGCGAAAAGGCTGAAGAATTTAAGGATCTTGAAGCCCTTGTGAAAGACGTCGTAGGGCAGGCAGAACAGGGTGATACGATCTTAGTGATGAGCAACGGCGGCTTCGGCGGCGTCCACAAGAAACTGCTGGACGGATTGAAATCTAAGTTCGGAGCCTAACCTCATGCGTCCTACTCTTTATCTGCACGGTTTCTTGTCGCACCCGAACTCTGCGAAGCCCAAGCTTCTCAGAGAAGCGCATGAAAAGATCGGCAAGCCCTTTATCGCTCCGGAACTCTACATGTCGCCTGAGGAGGTCGCCGCGTTTCTGTCCAAGCTGATCAAAGAAGACCTCGAAGGAGGCCCTGTCGATGTGATCGGTTCTTCCCTCGGAGGCTTTTATGCCGCGTGGGCAAAAGAGCATCTTCCGGTGGTAAAAGCTGTATTGCTCAATCCTGCTTTGGGCAACTGGGGAAAGGTAGATTTCCAGCCGGGCTGGCACAAGGTGAGCGGCCTTGACCGTGAAATGTATGTTTGTTCTGAATTCATGATCCAGCTTGAAAAGATGCTGGTAAAGGATTTGAAGAAGCCTCAGGATTATCTTTCGCTCATCAGTCTCAAAGACAAAGTCCTGGATCCAACGCAGACTCTGGATTTTCTAAAAGATACAAAGATTGTGAAGATTCCGGACGGAGACCATAGAATTACGGACTTCGCACCTCATGTCGAAGAGATCATGAGTTTTTTAGCGGAATAGCCGTTTTTTGAACGGAAATGAAGCAGCGCCTGTTCCCAAGGCGGGTAACTGTCTACAGGCGTTTAAGAATTTGCGTTTGAGCCGCGAACGATAGGCTTAAACTCTACCGAGAACAGGTAATACCAGTCAGTCATAACGTCAAAATAAGAAAGGACGCAATGAATTTATTTTTTGAAGAAGACGGAGCCTTTAAAGTCGGAACAGAGATGTCCGGCACCGATTCGGCCTGCCAAGTTGAATTACCGACAGGAAAAAGAATAAAAGTTAAGCGCTCTCATATCTTCGTGACGTACAACAGCCCGTCACCGGCGGAATTCTTAGCTCGAGCCCAGCAGGAAGCCGAAGAGATCGATCTGGAAATTCTCTGGGAATTCGCGCCCGATGACGAGTTCGACTTTAAAACCATTGCAGCCGAATATTTCGGAGACAGCGTTACACCGATCCAGCAGGCAGCAACGATTCTTCGTCTGCATTCCAATCCTGTTTATTTCTACCGAAAAGGCCGCGGCAAATATCGCAAGGCGCCTGCGGAGACACTGAAGCTGGCCTTAGCCGCGATTGAAAGAAAGAAAAAACTCGAAGAGCAGAAAGACTCTTATGTTCAGATGCTCATCGAGGAGCACAAGGCGCCGGCAGAAATTGCCAATAAGGCCATTGAGCTTTTGGTTCGTCCCGATAAGAACTCCATCGAGTGGAAGGCTTTGAATGAAGCGAGCGACAAACTCAGCTGCATGCCGCTGCGTCTGCTGCTCGATGTCGGTGCGATCCCGAACGCTTGGCGCTGGCATGTCGAAAGCTTCTTCATGATTAACTTTCCGAAAGGAAAGAATTTCCCGGAGAACCTTTCTCAGCCTCATCGTGAAGCACATGACGAGCTTCCTTTATCAGATGCGGTTGCCTTCTCTATTGACGACTCGGAAACCACAGAAATCGATGATGCTTTGTCTGTGACGCCGCTCGAAGACGGAAAAACACGAGTCGGTATTCATATTTCCGCACCCGGCCTGGGGATTCAGCCAGGGTCCGATATCGACTTAGTCGCGCGGGAAAGAATGTCGACCGTCTACGCGCCGGGTCTTAAGACGACGATGCTGCCGAAAGAATGGGTGGCAGCCTTCTCTTTGGACGAAGGACTGATCTGTCCCGTCGTTTCGCTCTACGCCGTGGTCGACAACGAAACACTTGCCGTTCTCTCTACGGATACACGCCTCGAACGCATCAAAATCGAAAAAAATCTGCGTTACGACCTGATCGCCGACAAGGTGACGGAAGAAGCCATTCAAGAGGGTAACCTCCCGGTGCCTTACGGTCCCGAGCTTATTTGGCTGTGGAAGTTTGCTAAGAAGCTTCTGAAAGGCCGCGAAGAGGTTCGCGGCAGACCGGAACCCGTCGGACGTATCGATTGGTACTTCAGCCTGAAGGGAGAAGATGAGAATGCGGAAATTGAACTGAAGGGGCGCCGCAGAGGGGATCCTTTGGATCTGCTCGTGGCCGAAATGATGATTTTTGCGAATTCGACCTGGGGCGGCTGGCTGGAAGAAAGAGATGTTGCCGGTATCTATCGTTCTCAGAGAATGGGCCGCGTCAAGATGACGAGCGTTCCCGGACCGCACGACGGCATCGGTGTTCCGTACTACGCCTGGTCGACTTCTCCGCTGCGCCGTTATGTCGACATGGTCAACCAGCGCCAGATTATTGCGACACTCAAAGGCGAAAAAGCTCCGTACCGCAATAATGACTCCGAGCTCTTCTCGATCATTTCTACGTTCGATTCCAATTACTCGGCATTCAATGACTTCCAGTCCCGCATGGATCGCTACTGGTCGATGCGATGGATTGAGCAGGAAGGCATCAATGAGCTCAAGGCCACAGTGGTAAAAGGCGACCTCGTTAGAATTGAAGGCCTGCCGATGGCTCAGCGCGTCCCTGGACTGCCGGAGCTTCCCCGTGGTCAGAGCGTCCTGATGAAGGTTTTGAACCTCGACTATCTATCCTTGGTCATGGAGTGCAGCCTCATTAAAGTGCTGAACGAAAGCCACGAAGAGGATCTGGAAGAGGAAGAGATAGAAGCCGAAGTTGAGGCTCCGGAAGCGGTCCCCCCGGAAGCGCCTCAGGCTGAGGGGGCTGAGCCCGGAAACGCAGGGCAGGCCTGACGGATAGAAAACCGCTCTTCTATACCGTAAAGACATGAGGTAAGATTTAGAAAAGAAATCTTGAAAGGATTCATCAATATGAAGCAGGTTACCAAATTAGGAGTTGTGGGTAATCCCATCGGACATAGTCTCTCTCCGGAAATCCATTTAATGTTTGCCCAGCAATTCGGCGACGAGATTTCTTACGATAAAGTTGAAATCCCGCTCGGCGAATTTGAAAGCGCCATAGGCGAAATGATCGACGAGGGATATCACGGACTTAATGTCACGATTCCTTTCAAGTTAGACGCTTTCCGCTGCTCTACAAAGTGTTCCTCTCAGGCTCGTCAGTCACGCGCTGTGAATACGCTCACTTTCCAAAACAACAAGATCCTTGGCGAAAACACAGACGGTACCGGTTTCATCCGTGATTTGGAAGAGCGTCTGAAGTTCTTTGTAGAACACAAAAAGATTCTTATCCTCGGCGCCGGCGGCGGTGTTCGCGGTATTCTCCCTGCCCTGATGGAACGTATGCCCAAGTCCGTGACCGTGGCTAACCGTTCTGTTGCCCGTGCTCAGGAACTGTGCGATGAATTCGGTATTCAAAGCATTCTTTATGACGAGACCGGTTCCGAGTCTTATGACCTGATTGTCAACGCCACCCCGACAAGTCTTCAGAACAAGGCTCCGTTGGTTTCTCCGTTTGCATTCGACGGCTGCGAGCTCGCCTACGATTTGGTCTACGCAGCCAAGCCCACACCGTTTATGGAACTGGCTAAGCAGGGCGGCGCAAGACACGCTTCAGACGGCCTCGGAATGCTGGTCGAACAGGCAGCCGACTCCTACGAAATTTGGATGGGCCATCGCCCGGGAACCCAAGACGTTTACGCAAAACTTCGCGAAACTCTGGATAAAAGCGCAAAATAAGGGCACAAACCGACAGGTGAAACCTTGAGCGCAAACAATCCTTCTTCCCAGCTTCACGACCCTGATTATGACGTCGCAGTAAGAGACCCTGAGGCAGCCGCCCGGGGGCTAGCGCTTGTGCAGCAGCTGCTCGACGAAGGGGAGGATGCGGCCGATCGCAAGGATCTAAAGGTCGGCGAAGAGATCAAAAAAGAGCTCCGCGATACTCTGTCAGAACTGCACCCTGCCGATATTGCCTACATCCTGGAAGCCCTTCCGCTCGATGAACGTCTCATCGTGTGGGACTGCGTGCGCTCCGGACGCGACGGCGAAATTTTGGTCGAAGTTAATGAAGGTGTTCGTGAAACCTTGATTGACGCCATGAACCGCGACGAGTTGGTGGACGCTGTCGAAAGCCTGGACACCGACGAAATCGCTGACTTGGTCGAAGACTTGCCGCCTGACGTCGTGGCGGAAGTTCAGGAAGGTCTGTCACACGAAGAAAGAGCTCAGCTGCGCGCGGCCATGAGCTACCCGGAAGATACGGTCGGTGCCCGTATGGACTTCGAAATCGTGTCGATCCGTCAGGAAGTCACGCTCGATATCGTGCTTCGTTACCTTCGCCGCTTAAAGAAGCTTCCTGATCATACCGACCAGGTATTTGTGATTGACCGAGAAGAGCGCCTCATGGGCACTTTGCCGGTTGACCGCATTTTGACGCATTATCCGGAAGACGCCGTTAAAGACGTCATGCTGACGGAAGTCCTGCGGCTGTCTCCGCTCGAAGATGTCAGTGACGCAGCCCAAGCGTTCGAACGTTACGACCTGGTGAGTGCTCCGGTTGTTGACGAAGCAGGCCGCCTGGTGGGACGTCTCACCGTGAATGAAGTGGTGGACGTGATCCGTGAAGAAAGCGATGAAGAGGCTTACGGCGCGGTTGGTTTGGATGACGACCAGGATATTTTCGATTCAGTTTGGTCATCTGCGAAAGCCCGCTGGGTCTGGCTCGGTGTGAACCTCTTTACGGCCTTCTTTGCTTCCCGCGTGATTTCCGCATTCGACGGAACGATTGAAAAGGTTGTTGCACTGGCAGCCTTGATGCCGATTGTCGCGGGTATCGCCGGCAACTCCGGCAACCAGACGCTGACATTACTGGTTCGTTCTTTGGCGACCGGTCAGATTACGGAAGCCAACCAAAGCGACGTGGTCAAAAAAGAAGTTTTGGTGGCTTTGGTCAATGGTCTTATTTGGGGCATTATTGCCGGCCTCTTCACTTGGGGACTCTACTACGACTCTCCGGACGGTATGAAGCTCGGCTTTACGATGTTCCTGGCCATGATGCTGAATATGCTCATGGGTGCGATTGTGGCTATCCTCGTCCCGATTACGCTTAAAAAACTCGGCCGAGATCCGGCCATGGGCGGATCGGTTCTCCTGACATTTATTACCGATTCAGGCGGTTTTTTAATCTTCCTCGGTTTGGCAACCTATATATTCGGATAATCAAGACTCAACTTTGAGAATCCGAATGCAAACCAAAATCTGCGGTTCTTTGTGTTTATTGGCTGCTGCGGCTCTGCTTCCCGGAGTCTATGCAGAAACTCCGCCCGAAGTTCTCTCTGCTATTCCTCATACGGAAGAGCTCCTCAACGTCGTAGTGGTTTCTCGTCATGGCGTACGCTCTCCGACTCAATCGCCGGAAAAACTGCACGGATGGGCCGATAAAAAGTGGCCGGCGTGGCCGGTAGCCCCGGGGCTGCTCACGCCTCGCGGCTTTTATCTTGTCAAAGCCACGTGGGAGCTTAACCGCAGTCGTTCTCCTTTCACCTACGGCGTCTGTCCGAAGCCTGAAGATGTTCAGATTATTGCTGATGTTGACGAAAGAACACGCAAAACAGCCGAGGCCTTAAACGAGGGCCTTTATCCGACCTGCGGCTATAAGGTTAAAGTCACGAGCTCCGCGCGTTCGGCAATTTTTTCTCCGCTGAAAGCGAAAGTCTGTCGAATTGACTATCCCAAAGAACTCGAAGAGAAGCTCACTCAAAAAGTTGTCGGTATCAACAAGCAGTTTGCGGCTGAAATGGCCGGGATTTCGAAACTGACGGGACATGAATTCAAGGGGCCGATGCGAGCAAAAGTCAGCAAGCATAAAGTCGGCTTTAAGGGTGCTCCGTACGACTGTTCGAGCATTACCGAGATCTTTGCTTTGGAATGGGGCCAAAATCCGGAGCAGAAAGCTGCCTGGAACCAATTAGATTGGAACGGCATCCTGCGTCTCATGCCGATTCGCGTTGCCGTATTTTCCGCGCTCAATCGGGATATGGAAGTTGCTCGGTACAAAGGCTCGGCTTTAGCGCACAAGATTATCGAGAGTCTCGATCACGGTCCGAAATACACCTACCTTATCGGGCACGACACAAACTTGGCCAACCTCGGAGAGATATTCGACTTGAATTGGAGGCTTCCCGGAAGGGATCTGAACGAAAATACGCCAGGCGGCTATCTGACCTTTGAAAAATGGTCAGTCAACGGCCAGCTGGAAATACGAGTGTTTTATTCAGCTTTATCCCCGGAACAGATCCATGCTGAGAAGGTAACCAAGCCGACGGACGACTTTGAAATTCTTCCCCGCGGAGCGAAGTTTGATGTCTGGAAGAAGACCTACAGCCGTCGGCTTCAGACAAACTGCATAGCCGAAGACAAGTACGAAAAACGCAAATAATCCGCTGACTTAACCTAGGAAAACTCCTGAAAATGTATCACGGGATACATTTCAGGAGTTTTTTGTGTATCGGAAGTTACTGACAGCCGAGGTGTTATTGCCGCACAATAACACTCAGCAAGACCGTCTCAAACCACGATTCAGACGGACTTGATAACAAAAAACACACCGCCGCAAACAGCGGCTAACAACACTTAAACTCACGGAGAAAACAAACATGAAAAAGCTGATTGCTGTTGCAGTGCTTGCTGCATTCTCTTCTCTTCCTTACGCAGCTGAAAAAGACATCACAACAGACGTCGTCGTTGTCGGCCAGGGTGCCGCCGGTACCGCTGCAGCATTTGCCGCAGCCGAACAGGGCGCTAAAGTCATCGGCCTTGAAAAGAAAGGCATGGTCGGCGGAACAGGTAATTTCTCCGAAGGTATTTTCGCTGTCGGCTCCAAGATGCAGCGCGACTACTACATTCCTCTGACCAAAGACGAAGCCTTCAAGAAGATCATGAACTATGGTCACTGGCGCAGCAATGCCCGCCTGGTTCGTGCCTTCGTCGACAAATCTGCCGATACAGTCGAATGGATGCAGAAGCACGGCGTTAAGTTCGAAAAACTCACGACGAACTATCCCGGCGGTCTCTACACATGGCACATTTATCAGGGCCGTGGTGCCGGCTGGATCAACGCTCTCCAGAAGAAAGGCAAAGATAAATACGGCATGCAGGTTCTCCTGAACACACCTGCAGAAAAACTGATCTTCGGTAAGGACGGCAAGGTTGCCGGTGTCGTTGCTAAAGACAAAGACGGCAATACACTCAACATCCATGCAAAGGCCGTGATTATTGCTACCGGCGGTTTTGCTGACAATCCCGAAATGATGAAGAAGTACACACGCTTCCCGAACACAGACGGTATTGCTCAGACCGGTAAGAACGGTGTCGGTATCCAGATGGCTTGGTCTGCCGGCGGCGGCAAAGAGGGCTTGGAAGTTCAGCAATCCTATCGCCCGGGTCCTCGTGCTGTTTCCACAACTAACCATGTTTCCGCTACCGCCAAACAGCCGCATCTTTGGCTGACTCCGAACGGCGAACGCTTCTGCGACGAAACAATCATGGGTGACTGGCCAGCAGCCGGTAACGCGCTTGAAAGAATCGGCGGTCAGATGTGGGTCGTCTATGACAACAAGAACCTCGACTCTATGAAGCACGACGGTATTGTTCAGGGTGTCGGCGTTATGGTTCCGATCGGCGCTAAGCTGACAAACTTCGAAAAAGAATGGCCAGCTGCAGAACAGGCAGGCTGGGCAGTTAAAGCCAATACACTTGACGAACTCGCCAAGAAGACAGGTATGGATCCTGCTGTCCTGAAAGCCAGCGTTGAACAGTACAACAAGGCTGCCGAACAGCGTCATGACGCTCTGTTCGCAAAAGACCCGCAGTACATCTTCCCCGTCAAACAAGGCCCGTTCTATGCCATCAAGAGCGTCGCTTCCTCTCTCGGAACTCTGGGCGGCATCAAGGTTAACGACCGTCTGCAGGTTGTCACAGACAAAGACAAGGCTATTCCTAACCTCTACGCAGCCGGATCTGACGTCGGCGGTATGTACGGTGATTCTTATGACCTGTTAATGGCAGGCTCTACGATCGGCTTCGCAGTTAACTCCGGCCGTATCGCTGCTGAAAGCGCCGTTAAAGATCACAACCTCGGCAAAAAATAATCCTTAGTCAGTACTAAGCATTAGTGCAAAGAGCCGCCTTCGGGCGGCTTTTCTGCGCTTAGGCTTCCGGGCTATCCGGAATGAAGATGCTTTCGGCTAACGGATGGTTCTTTCTCCGCTCAAAATTTTTGATTGCTAATTCCGGAGAACTATTTGCGTAGCAATAGACACACCCGTGCAGACACGTGTTGTACATGCCGATATCTTTGCTTTCCACACATCCGCATTCCTGCCGCTGCCCCGGATCCTTTTTAATCGTGATGATCTTTTTCTTTTCGGTCGGAAGAGCACTGAACAAATTCAATTGATCGATCTCAAACGACTTTTCAGTTGGTGCTTTTGTGAGGTAGTCAGTTACTGCCGGATCATTTCCGAAAAGCTTGAGCATGAGCTCTGCATCGATGCATTTGCTCGGCAACATTCCATGATGCGACAGATCAAATTTTTCAGCGCAGACGCAGATTTCTAAGTCCCAGCTGCGCTCCTGCCAATAAGAACGAATCTTCGAAAGGTATCCTGCAAACTCTTCAACTTGTTCGGCCGTGGGTTCAGCCTCCTCAATAGAAGCTGAATCGTATTGAGCAGCAAAATGCTCGGAATACTTTAGCAAGTGTCGCTGAACCTTTTTGTAGGCCTTGATGTCGATGAAACTAAACACCAGTCGGTTGGTGCAGCCTTTGAGTTCTTTGCTGATCTTGAAAATCCTGGCGGCCACTTCTCTTGGAGTAAGTGTCTTTGTGAACAACACCGGATCAAAACGCCAGATGAGTCTTTCTGGTCCGATCAAAGAGGCCAGCTTCTTGAAGGTTTGAATTCGACTCTCAACAGATGGGATGTTAGGCTCAAGATTTTCTTGCTGATAGTCATTCAGTGTGAACTGAAAATAGTAATGAACCCCGGCAGCATCGAGCTCCGGAAGGTACCGGATCAAAGGCTTCGGATTCTTGCTCCAGAAAACGATGACCTTCGTTTTCTCAAAAGAAACGTAAACCGGTTTTTGATTGAACGGATTGAACCATTTCACGTAGCCTCGTCTGCCTTTGAAACGAGAAATGAACCACTTAGAGAAATAAGCCGGAATGTCCGTCGATCGGCTAGCCGAGACAATGACCGGGGCCATTGCCTTTACTGTAATGCCGTTGTCCGTGACGATTTCAACCTTTTCTGCGGGCATCTGATGTTCTTATTCCAAGCGTTCTTAGTCTGATTATTAAGATCGAATACTTTACGTTGAAGCCTTGACCAGTTCAATACCTGAATAAATGCCTAGAGACAACGCTCGCTTCGGATCACTGCGGTTAACACTTCTCTAGGAGACCAAATTACAATGACCTCGTAAGAAAATGAGGACACCATGACACCACTGATAGCCGCGAGAAGATACTTTTGGGGAGCGTACAGCTTTTCCACTCTCGGAAGATTCGTCCACGGCATGGCGTTGTCCTGGGTCGTGTGGACTCAAACGCATTCTCCGCTTTGGCTGAGTGCGATTGCCTTGCTTTCTGCACTGCCGTCTTTGCCGCTGGCGCCGGTTGCGGGCTCCATGGCCGACCGATTCCATCGTCATCACATCCTCCTCATTACACAGACAATTGGCTGCGCAATTGCAACGCTCACGGCGTTTCTTTCTTATTGCGGAGATCTTAATCCGTACAACTTGGCCGTATTGGCTTTAATTTTCGGTATCGTGACCTCCATAGACGGCCCGTCTATGCATTCCATGCTGGTCGAAACCGGAGAAACAGTCTCTCAAGCCGTGGCAAGACAGTCGCTTGTGATGAATGTCGCGCGGTCGATTGCGCCCATGCTGGCAGTTCTCATCATCGAGGGTTTCTCGGCAACCTGGTGCTTTGCTATGAATGCCGTTTGCTTTATTCCGATGATTGCCGTGATGGCGATCGTCAAAATCCCGAATCGCACGACGAGTGAAGAGCGTGAGGAAAGCGTGGGCGTCACGTCTCGCCAGCTCTTTATGACGTATCCCATACTGCGGGAGGTCCTGCCTCAGGTTGCGTGCCTCTCTATTTTGGTGATGCCTGCCGTGGCTTTGCTGCCTGCGATTTCTCTTAAAGGCAGCGAACTCATGAGCTTCGGCTCTATGTCTTCAGGTTTGGGGTTCGGCGCAGTTGCGGCCGCCGTGCTTATGCAGAGAAATCGCCGCATTATTCACCATGTGACAACGGTCTGGACCGGCGGATGGATTACATGTATTGCTTTTGCCGTGCTGCCCGCACTGGAGACGGTGACTTCTCAATGGCTTTGCGCCTTGGTGGCGGGAGGCGCATTGACTTTTGCCTTAGCTGCGGCGAATAACTTGGTGCAGTGCAAGGCGCCGGACATCTACCGCGGGCGCTTCTCTGCGATGTATTTGGCGGTGATGCTCGGGCTCGTGCCGGTCGGTCAGCTGATATTAGGTTTTGCCTCTGAGCATTTCACGGCTGTCGCCGCCGTACGCGCTTGTGCCGTGATTGCCATGGTTCTGATGGTGCTGTTTGCGTTCCTCTTTTCAATCTCTAAGGCGGAAGAAACAGTTGGCCCGGACTAATCCGTCCACCAGTCATAGATGTTTTCAAAGAGCTTGGCTTTGACGTAGACGTTTCGGCCGCTCTTATACAAGAGACCTTTACTGATCCAGTCGGAGAAGATTCGGCTCACCGAGACGCGGGTCAGATTGACCACGGCTCCGTACTGCTCATTGGTTAGATCCAATGGAATTTGGTTCCACTCGGTATCCGAGATCGGAACGTCGTAACTGATTAGAAGTACTTTAAGAAAACGTCTTAGGCGTTCGGCAGGCTCCAGCGTGAAATTAGCAACCATTGCTTCAATAGAGCATTCCTGCTTACGCGTCACATGAGCGGCTTCTTTGGCAGCGAACTCACTATTGTTTTTCATGAGATCGGTTAAAACATGCGGCTGCATAATTAGCACCTCGCACGGGCCGATCGCTCGAGTCATGACATTAACCCGATCTCCGGTGATGACGGAAAGGTCGCATGCTGAGCATCCGGGAATCAATAAACTCAAAACGCTCGGATGACTTTTGTAACGATCTGCAACATAGTAAGCTGCGGCCCCTTTGGTGATGAGGTAGAGCTTGGAGGGTTCGCCTTTGCCCTTGAGCAGATGACCCGGCCGAATAGAGCCGGGAACCCCGTATTTGCGGAATAAATCCTGGGTCTCGGGTAATTCTTTAGGCGGAACCCAGGGGTGGGTTTTAAAAATTTGTCGCATATTTAAGTACTTAATCGGTGCATAATCATTTTTGCACTGGCGAGAAGTTTTTAACAGTCAGTCACGTATTAACACCTAGTAAACGATAGACAAACAAATCTGTCAAAGGCACCATTACGGGATGACTAAAAACCAGCAGTTTAAAAAACAAACACATAGAGGCGCTTTTTCCGTCCTACGCGCTTGTAAGGAAGAACCAGTTTTCCGGGGCAAAAAAGCAGCCGCGTCTCTGACGCTCGCATTGGCTTTTTTACTTGGACTCGGTTCGCTCGGCACTCAGAACGCGATGGCAGTTTCCACCCCCAAGGCAGCTGTCGATTCTAAGGCTCCCCAGTCCGAGCCGCCGCTGAAAGTCAAATCTTTGAGTTACTCCAACTTTGAGCGCGAAGATTTGACGAAGCCATTCGAGACCGAAGAGCAAATCATTGACCGTATGGAAACGAATGCGGCTCGCTTTATCGCAGAGCATTATCGGGTAGATCGCGAAGATGCGGCTGAAATTGTCGAGCAGGCCTTCATTTCCGGGAAAAATCACGACGTGGATCCTTTGCTGATTCTGGCCGTCATTGCCACGGAGTCTTCTTTTGATCCGAAAGCCGGCAGTTCTGTCGGAGCGAAAGGTCTGATGCAGGTTCACGCTAAGGTCCATGCCAAACGCTTCAAAGAGTACGGCGGTCTTAAAGCCGTTCATGAGGTTGAGGCGGGAATTGAAGTGGGAACCCAGATTCTTAAAGAATACCTCAACAAAACAGGCTCTTTGAAAGGTGCTCTGAAGTACTACGTCGGAGCGGCTAAACACTCGCACGACGGCGGCTACAGCCGAAAGGTGCTTTCTATGAGAAGCCACCTTCGTCTGGCAGCCTGCGGACAAGTGGAAGCTGCAAAGATTCAGGCTCGTGCGCCGAGCAAGTTCCCTGAGAACTACAGAGACGGTCCGGTTTTTGCGACCTACGGCGCTAACTTGGCCCGTGCGATGACCGAAAGTTACAAGCCGAAACAGACGTCCGGTTCTTCCGAAAGCGGTTCGGCCTAATCTAAAGGCTTAACGAAAGTCGCCCCACAAAGTTTGAGCAAAGGAGGCGGCAGCAATAGCTGCCGTTTCTGTTCTTAGGACCCGGCTGCCGAGCTTGCGGCTATAAAAGCCGTCGTCGACCAATATCTCGATTTCTTTAGGTGACAAACCGCCTTCAGGTCCTATAGCAAAGGTGACCGCCGCGGGTACTTCTGAAGAATCGTAAGTTTTACCGACTGGACTTAAAACGAACTTGAGACCTTCAGCATAGGCTGCAGCTTCTTTAAGACTTGTACAGAAGCGGATGTTGGGAAGATAGTTCTCCCCGCATTGCTGACAGGCAGAAACCGCAATTTTGTTCCATCGCTCAACTCGTTTTACAGCTTTTTCTCCGGTAAGGCGCACTTCGCCGCGATCTGAAGGGAAAACGGCAATCTCGGCATAGCCGAGTTCGCAAGCCTTTTCAATAATCCAATCCATTTTTTCGTTGGCAACGAGCGCCTGCATGAGGACAAGCTTCAGCCCCCGAGGCTGCATGATGACTTCCTTAGGAATTACTTCTGCGAAATCTGTTGCAAAACGGATCGTCCCTTTAACAGCACAGCCTTTTCCATTGAATACTTCTACCACGTCACCCTGCCTCATGCGCAGAACCCGCATCGCATGGTGTACGGCTTCGGGCGGCAGAACAAGCGGTGCTTCAGTGTCAGCGGAATTGAAAAAATAGTAAAAGCGGGGCATGTTTTGTTAAAAGTGCTTTCAGAGGAATACAAAATGATAAAGCAATTGGCGGATTATTAAGGAAAATAAGGAGGGTTTTTCGGCTAAACAGCTGATTTCGATAAGGGCTTAGAGTTGGTAGAATTACGCTGATTATTAAGCCCGGATTTCGGGATTTTTCTTATTTAGACCATATTGACTATGTCCTCTTCCGTCTCCAGTAAGACAATGGCCAACGCCGTTCGCGCATTGGCCATGGATGCAGTCCAAAAAGCAAACTCCGGTCACCCCGGAATGCCGATGGGTATGGCAGACATTGCTGTCGCCCTTTGGACTAAACACCTTCGTCACAATCCTTCTGATCCTAAATGGCTCGGCCGCGACCGTTTTCTTCTTTCCAACGGTCACGGATCTATGCTCCAGTATGCATTGCTTCATCTGGCAGGCTACGACCTCACAATTGATGATCTGAAGAACTTTCGCCAACTTCACAGCAAGACGCCGGGGCACCCCGAAATCGGAGTGACGTCAGGCGTTGAAACATCAACCGGTCCGCTTGGACAAGGGATTGCCAACGCTGTCGGGATGGCTTTGGCTGAGAAAATGCTGGCGGCCGAATTCAACGAAGAGGGCTATGACATCATC
>LARN01000104.1 GCA_000980495.1 Acinetobacter sp. N54.MGS-139
AAAACTTGGTCGGTCTTCGCTGAAAAGTACAAGATATCTTTTGATGAAGTGAGCAGAATCATGAGGATCAATGCTCAATCAAAGAAAATCTAGGAACCAATAACGACAGGGATTTTGAGGCCTATTACTAGTGTTTTACTAGTAAAGTGTGACTCAATAAATTACTAGTAAAACACTAGTAATTTTGAGAACTCAAAGAGAGCCTAGACCACAATCTAAACACAATTTAGTATTGTTCTCAAAACGTAGCGAATATCTGCGGGTTAGATATGGATTCAAAAAGGAAAATTTCGGAAGATGTTTCGGAAAATACATCCTCTGACCAAAGTCAAAGTCGTGCTTTAACAACGCCGAAGAAAGAACTGCTTCCCGAGCAAAAAGCGAGAGTGTGGATCGATCGCGAGCTTGAGGAAGCCGGCTGGAAAGTAGTAGATCGCAGTGAATACACGCCGGATCTGGAAGCCGCAGCGATTCGTGAAGTTCTGATGACCGGAAATAAAGAAGCCGACTACATCCTCATGCTTGGCGGCAAGGCTGTTGCCGTCGTAGAGGCGAAGAAGTCTGATATTCCTCTAGACGACCCGCACCTCATTCAACAGGCAGAAGGCTACACAACCCGACTTCTAAAATGGTTCCCTGCTTTTGAGAAACCCTTAAAGCTTGTCTACGTTTCTAACGGCAAAGAAATCGCTTTCCGGGATTTCCACGTACCGAATTCAGAATACGAGCAGATTGAAACATTCCATCGGCCAAAAGACATTGTTGAGAAGCTAAATCTTCCCGGTTACTTTGACGGCCTTCCATATCTTTCTCCCAAGCGCCTTCGCGACTGCCAGTACCACGCGATCAAGAATCTTGAGAAGTCCTTCAAAGAAGGAAAAGAAAAAGCGCTGATCGTATTGGCAACGGGAGCCGGAAAAACATTCACGGCCTGCACAATTTGCTACCGAATGCTTTCATTTACGAAAGCTCGAAGAATCTTGTTTTTGGTTGACCGGAATAACCTGGGAACAGGTGCAAAGCAAGAGTTTCAATCCTTTAATCTGACGCAGACCGGGAAAAACTTTTCAGAAATTTTCGCGGTCGAGAAACTTGGCCGTCAAAATGCCGAGGACAAGGCGGAAGATGCAAAGAGCTTGAAGTCCAAAGAGAAAGCCGGGAAAGTTGTTATCAGCACTATCCAGCGTCTTTATGCACAGCTTACAGGCCAGCCGGAAGAGGTCAGCGAAGAAAACGAAGACTCCGGCATGGGACACAAAGAAGGCGAAGTTGTCGAAGTTCCGAAAAATGCAATGCTTCCTCCGGACTACTTCGACCTCATCATCATTGATGAGTGCCACCGTTCGATCTACAGCGACTGGAAGAAGGTGCTGGATTACTTTTCGTCAGCTCGGAAGATTGGGATGACGGCCACCCCGATTCCGGAAACCTTAGCTTTCTTTGATAAAAATCAGGTTGCCAACTACACGCTAGAGCAGTCCATCTTGGACGGAGTCAATGTTCCGGGAAGAATACTTCGAATCAAAACAAAGATCGGAGAAAACGGTGGAACGGTTAAAAAGGGCTAATGGCTAGCCATTGAATATCTAATCAAACCTATACATACTCAGCTTTCTTTGGAGGGTGAGTATGAAAGAGCTGCAGAATTTAATGTCTATCGGAGATGTTGCCAAATCATTTGGCGTTTGTGTTGCAACCGTAAGGCGGTGGTGCAAAAACGGCAAATTCTCGCGAGTCATCAGAACAATCGGAAATCAAAGGCGTTTTGATCCTGATGAAGTTCATGAAATACTTCATCCGAACCTCGACAAAAGGATCATGGTCGGGTATGCAAGAGTCTCAAGCTATGACCAGCGCTCGGACTTGGCAGCCCAAGCCGAAAGACTCAGTCACTACGGATGTCAGTTGGTAATCAAAGACCTCGGAAGCGGGCTCAATTGCAAAAAGCCGGGGCTCAAGCGTTTATTGAGACTGCTTTTACTTCATCGTATCGGCACGTTGGTTCTTTCTCACGACGATCGACTCCTCCGATTCGGTACCGAATTGATTTATTACATCGCTCACTACATGGGCACTCGCGTAGTCATGCTTGATGAACCGGAACAGCAGTCTTTCGAAACGGAACTCGTCAAGGACGTTATTACTCTGATGACTGTCTTCTGCGCCCGTCTCTACGGAAAAAGATCA
>LARN01000105.1 GCA_000980495.1 Acinetobacter sp. N54.MGS-139
GCTCCGAAAACGCTGATCGTAGACAACGCTAAAAGCTTGGTAGTCACACACGGCAAGGACAAAATTGACTACAGTCCTATCCTTCAATCGCTGTGCAATTATTACGGTATCAGCTCATTTGCTTGCCGACCGGGAACCCCTAAAGGGAAAAATCGGGTAGAAAACAGCGTCACACATACCTATCGACGCGTCCTTGCTTCCCTAAGACTCAATGGACCTATACGTGCCTGCAACTTGGAGGACCTGAACCAACAAATTGCTGAGCATAGGGACATATTTAACAAGCGTCCCTTCACAAAGAACCTTCAAAGCAACAGAGAACTTGAGTTCAACACTCATGAAAGGCAGAAGCTCAAGAACCTGCCGATTCTTCCCTATGAAATCGGAAACTGGAGATATTTGAAAGTCGATAAAGGTCATTGCATACGGCTCGGCGAAGACGGAGGACATCGCTACAGCGTTCCGGTCATTTATGTGGGAATGACCGTAACGGTGTTAAAGACGGAAGAACGAGTCTTGATTTATGACAAAGAGACAGGAAGCTGCATAGCGCAACACAAGCGCTACTTAGAAATCACCGGCGAAAAAACACACATTCTTCCGGAACACTTAACTCCGAAGGAGAAACGACAGCGCTTAACCAAAGAACAATGGGTAGAAGAGCTTGTCAAATGCGGCTATGACCGAGAGACGGTTAGCAACGTACTCACCGCGAAATGGAAAGTCGACACTTTGAATGCACGACGCTTCTGCTTTTGCTTAAAACTGCTCTTGAGGGAGTGTCCCATAGCAATTGCCAGAGAAGCACTGCAGGCTGCTTACGAACGTCGGTACCTAAATTACGAATACATCAAAGAGTGGGCAAAGATGCGTCAGAAAGAGACGCTCTTAGGGCTCACCGAAAACGCAACAGATCTTAACTACAGGACCATTAGCCATGAAAACATCCGCAATAATTACTGCTGAGGACAAACTGAATCACTTAAAAACTCTCTTCTATCGATTACGAATGAGAGCCGCCTACGAAAGGCTTACTTCTATCCTGTCGGATCCCGATGAATGCGGAATGTCCGCTCTGGATTGCATCTATGAAATCATGGAAAACGAGGTGCAGAGACGAGACTCCAACGCGTTGGCGAGGCGGCTGAAAGAGGCCAAAATTTGTCTTCCAAATGCGCGGCCCGACACAATTGACTTCAGCATTGAGCGTGGCTTGGACAAAAACAAAATCGACGCATTGCTTACGATGAGATGGATGGAAGAGCACCAGAACATTATCATCACAGGCGCTGCCGGATGTGGGAAAACCTTCTTAGCTTGTGCCCTAGTGAATCAGGCTTGCATAAAAGGCAGAACAGCAAGGGTTGTAAGAGTACCCTTGCTGCTGAACCAAATGGCGGCATCACACCAAATTGTTGAAACCTACTTCAAGAAGCTCAAGGAGATGAAAACCATTGATCTTCTTGTGCTGGACGATTGGGGGATCGGCCAGCTTGATGCCCGATCACGTCAGGATCTGCTGGAAATCATAAACGAAAGGTACATGTATGCAAGCACAATCGTTACTAGCGTTTTACCCGTAAACAAATGGAGTGAATACATTAACGACACAACCTACTCAGACGCCATTCTTGACCGCCTCGTTAGTGTGTCACACAGAGTAGAGCTTAATGGGGCTTCTGTTAGGCAGATGAAAGAATACGGTGCTGTTCTGAAAGAGTAGTCGGAAAGAAACATCCGCCTTTGGTTTATAAGGCCCTTAAGCACAGATTTGCTTAAGGGCCTTATAAAAAGCGTAATTAATTGAATTTAGGCGTCAAATTACTTACGCGGCATAATGCTGTAACCTCGGCAAGCCTCCGTTACAGCTTATTCCACGTTAATTTGACCCATGGAAAATAAAAGTCAATTTGCAAATTCATTTGCCTAATAGGCAATGTAAAATCTTACGAGGCCCAACGATTTGAAATATCGTTCGCACCGCTGAGAATCCAGCTACTTCTCTTAATTTGATGCAGCGTTCCTCACCGTGTTCAGTGAGCTGTTTGCACCTTGTCTTGTCCTAGAAAAAGTTGACTCTTAAGGAGTCAAATAATGCAGTATGGAACACAAATAGGTTCGCTACTTACACGGGCCGAAACACAAAGGCTTGTCGTCGATTTGTACAAAC
>LARN01000102.1 GCA_000980495.1 Acinetobacter sp. N54.MGS-139
GAGCTTGTCAATCACATTAACCGTTGGATCATGCAAGTGAATGCGGAACCGGTGATCTACCGCTGGAAATGGAAGCTTGAAGACATTGAGTCCGCATTTACTTAATTGATAACATATTTATAGATTGAACTACTAGTAGTCGTGGAAGTGTTTCGGGAAAGGCTGAGTATAGCCCTGAAGGCAGAATGCTTCCAACCCGAACACTTCGTCATGTCTAATGGTTCGTGAGATGGTTTCTATATTGTCTTCTTCTGTTTTTTCTAACTATCTCAAGAACGGCGGCGGTAGGCTTGTAAAAAATTGCCATTTTTTAGGGGACCGATAAGAAATCGTATCTTCTAAAACGAATGGAGAATGTTTTCAGAACATAATGTTTCGTATTCGAACGAAGAAAATTTTAGGGTGAAGTGATGCTTAGACGCCAGTTAATTCTTGGAATCTCTTCCGGTTTACTTGTCAGCCAAGGGGTTCGGGCGAAAACCGTTTCTGATTTGGTCGTTCCTAAAGAAAGAAAACTTCAGTTAAATGCAAAGCCTTATTATCAACTGATAGAAATTAAGGGGACAGCCTTTGAACGCGGAAAACGCTACGGATCATCGGCTTCGGGAGCGATTAAGAGAAATATTAACTTTTATTCCTCCGCGTTCGAAAAATCCGCGAATATTGATTGGCCGCAGGCACAGAAACTCGCCATGAAGTTTCTTCCTGTGATTGAGAAGTATTGCCCTTCATATGTTGAGGAAATGAAAGGCATTGCTGAGGGCGCGGGAAGAAGCTTTGAAGACATCCTGACTTTGAATTGCAGAAGCGAGGTGCTTTTTGCCAAGGCAGATGCTTGTTCCTGCATTATTATTCCGGAAGGACGAGGCAAGAACGGTCATGTCTTTATGGGACAAACTTGGGATTGGATGGCAAGCGCCAGACAAAATTCTGTGGTTCTTAAGGTCCATCAAGAAGGTGAGCCAAGCATTCTGATGATTTGTGAGGCAGGCATGGTCGGAGGAAAGGGACTGAATTCGGAAGGTATTTCTATCTGCCTTAATGCAACGTCAGTCGGAAAAGGGAAAATCGGCGTTCCGCTTCACCTAATGATGAGGAAAGTTCTGGATTCCAGCCTGGCAACAGAAGCAATTAAAGCGGTTTCTATGCTTCCGAGAGCCGGTTCCGGTGCTTTTAATATCGCGACTCGCAGTGGATTTGAGATGGTGATTGAATTCTCTCCTGATCAATTTGATGTCATCATGAGTCAGGGGGAACCTTTAATCCATACGAATCATTATCTTTCTCCTCTCATCGCACCTCAGGATAAAGCCAAAAGTTTTATTCCTTCGACGTTTACACGCTACAACACCATGGAAAAATGGTTAAAGAAACACGGCGGAAGGATCGGAGAGAAGGAGATTTTCAAACTTCTAAGCAATCACGACAACTATCCGGAGTCGATTTGTTATCACGAAGATCCTCGAATCAGCGGAGAACGTTATTGTTCTGTTTATGCCATGGTGATGGACGTGACGGCCGGAAAACTTTGGGTAACGGATGGATATCCTTGTGAAGGAAAGGTTTCGGAGTATCGACTGTAACGCCTTTAGAAAATAATTGAGATTGAAAGGCAGTTGCGCTTAAGGCAACTGCCCAAAAGAAGACGCTATTAAATTGACTTGTTCTCAATGAGCCATAGACTTCTTAAAACGTTTTAAAACACAAGGAGTTAAAAATGGCTTATTTAAAAAATATCGCTTCTGCTGAAGTTCTGAAATTAGCAGACCAAGTTCAATATGCAGCCGGACAAGTGGTAAGCAAGACTTTGGTTCAAAACAAAGGTGTTGGCATCACGTTATTTGCTTTCGCAAAAGGTGAGGGCATTAGTGAACACGAAAGCACCGGCGATGCATTTGTTACCTGCTTGGATGGCAAAGGCAAGATCATGATTGACGGAAAGCCTTACTTCTTAGAGAAAGGCGAAAGCATTGTCATGCCGGCTAATCATCCGCATGCCGTTTACGGAGAAGAAGATTTCAAGATGATGCTGGTAGTAGTTTTTCCGCCGATGTGATTCTTAGAGGATGTAACTAATTTTGTGTCTTGCCTGATTTAAAAATTTTCTCCTACTTAGAGGTTAGTTAAACTCCTAGGCAAGGGAAAAGGAGAATCGAAAATG
>LARN01000194.1 GCA_000980495.1 Acinetobacter sp. N54.MGS-139
ACAGATTTGCTTAAGGGCCTTATAAAAAGCGTAATTAATTGAATTTAGGCGTCAAATTACTTACGCGGCATAATGCTGTAACCTCGGCAAGCCTCCGTTACAGCTTATTCCACGTTAATTTGACCCATGGAAAATAAAAGTCAATTTGCAAATTCATTTGCCTAATAGGCAATGTAAAATCTTACGAGGCCCAACGATTTGAAATATCGTTCGCACCGCTGAGAATCCAGCTACTTCTCTTAATTTGATGCAGCGTTCCTCACCGTGTTCAGTGAGCTGTTTGCACCT
>LARN01000195.1 GCA_000980495.1 Acinetobacter sp. N54.MGS-139
CTTGGAGGAGGCAACAGGAAAAGCAGCGCCCTCAAAACCGATTATCAGGGCACGACTCAGAAAGATAGAGGACATGCTGGCCGCCATGAACGACTGCATTAGAATCTAAAAGGTGCCACGGGTTAGGTCTCCGATAAAAGGAGACCTATATCGTGGTTCGTTGCTCAATTTCTGGTGCGTCCGTCCTGGCGATCAACAGACAGGTGTTTTTCGCTATTCTTGTGTGCGTAGTTGAAACAGAAGAAAATGCTGTTTTGCTAAAAACAATGCCGCGGCGTATAGGACGC
>LARN01000011.1 GCA_000980495.1 Acinetobacter sp. N54.MGS-139
AGTCGTTAATTGGCAATTTACAACTAGCGACGCTCGCATAAAGCTCCGACATTTGTATCCGGAGCTTTAAGCGAAAATATTATTGTTACAAGGTACTAGGCCTCTGTCAAACCGTCATTATTCCGGTTTTCTTTTTCCCTCTACCTTGGCTACCAGCTGTCCGAGGCGCATTGTGTCGTACTCTTCAAACGGCTGGTGAATCCAAGGATTGTCTCCGAGATATTCGACATAGTAGTCAGGTTCAACCTGAGAGCAGCCCTTCCACCACAAAACAGCGGTGCGAACTTCAGTCACGCCCGGATAGTTGTTCTGAAGGTGTTCGACTACCTTCTTCAAAGTCAGTCCGGAATCAACCAAATCGTCGACTAAGAGCACTCTTCCTTTGAGAGAGTCAGGACGGCTGGAAGCAATGTACTTACCGATGTCCAAACTTCCCTGAATCGTGCCGGCAGCTTCTCTATAAGAACTGGTTGACAAAATGTTCAGCGGCATATCGAAAATTCTGGAGAGGATGTCTCCGGGGCGAAGGCCGCCTCGAGCTAAGCAAAGCAAAGAATCAAACTTCCAGCCGCTGTCATAGACATTAAAAGCCAGAGTCTCAATAAGGCGGCGATATTCTTCCCAAGAAACGTGAAGATCTTTCATTCCTATTCCTAATTATTCAAACGGGTTATGAAGCAAAATTGTCTGAGAACGATCCGGGCCGGTAGAAACAACTGCGATCGGGCAGCCGGCAACCTCGGACAGACGAGTTAAATATTTTTGTGCGTTAACGGGCAGATCTTCCCACTTTGTGATGCCGAAAGTCGGTTCCTTCCAGCCGGGGAAGTCTTCGTAAATGACTTTGCACTGGGCAACTTCTTCTGCACCGACAGGCATGATATCGATTCTTTCGCCCTTGTATTCGTAGCCGACGCCTAAACGAACGGTTTCAAAACCGTCTAAAACGTCGAGCTTCATCACAGCCAGACCGCTTAAACCGTTCCATTCAACAGCGCGGCGAAGTGCGGCGCCGTCGAACCAGCCGCAGCGGCGGGGACGTCCGGTCACTGCACCGAATTCATTGCCCTTCTTAGCAATGGTTTTGCCGACTTCATCAAAGAGTTCGGTCGGGAAGGGGCCGGAACCGACACGTGTGCAGTAAGCCTTGGTAATGCCAAGAATGTAATTCAGTTTCTGAGGACCGACACCGGACCCGGGGCTGGCAAAGCCGGCAACGGTATTGCTGGAAGTGACGAACGGGTAGGTTCCGTGGTCGATGTCGAGCATGGTTCCCTGAGCTCCTTCATACAGGAACTGTTCGCCTTCCTTCATCTTAGTGTTGAGGATGTGGGAGATGTCGCGAATCTTCGGAACGATTCTCGGAGCCATTGCCAGCGTGTCTTCGATCATCTTTTCGACGTCGACGGGTTCGCTGTTGTAGTAGTTCACCAGCAGGAAGTTGATGAGCTTGCAGTTTTCACGAACTTTTTCTGCAAATACTTTCGGTTCAGCCAGGTCCCTGACGTGGACAGCGCGGCGAGCAATTTTGTCTTCATAGGCCGGGCCGATACCGCGGCCCGTTGTACCGATCTTCTTATCTCCTAAAGCATTTTCACGAGCGTGGTCGAGTGCGATGTGATAAGGAAGAACCAGAGGGCACTGACCGGAGACAAAAATACGATCTTCGGCATCCATACCGTGAGCCTTCAAGTCGTCAATTTCCTTCAGCATCGCTTCGGGGCTGACAACCGCACCGTTGCCGATGTAGCACTTGACGTGAGGATGCATAACACCCGAGGGGATCAAACGAAGAACCGTTTTCTGGCCGTTGATCACGAGTGTGTGGCCAGCATTGTGGCCGCCGTTGAAACGGACAACGCCTTGTACGCTTTCGGTGAGCCAGTCAACGATCTTGCCTTTGCCTTCGTCGCCCCACTGAGCGCCGACAACGACTACATTTTTACTCATTTCATCCTCTTAAAAAATTAACGGTTCGACGTACGAGCCGCTACCGTCCAAACACCATTGATACAAATTAATTCTTCATCCAAGCGGAAAGATTCTTCCAGCGAAGCAACATTGTCTTCGGGAAGTTTTTCAATCACGATGTCGCCGTTTTCGCGAAGTTCACGAATGCGGGACTGCAGGGCGGCATCATCCAGCTTGTTGGGCGCCAAAATCGCATAGGGACGCTTTGTGTCCATCACGGCGATAATCTCGCGCAGGTATAACGTGAAGCCGACCGCGGGACGCTTACGTCCGAAACGCTCGCCGATATCATCGTAACGGCCGCCGCGCAGAATCGGCTGATAACGGCCGGGAATATTGACACTGAAAGTTACGCCGGTGTGGTAGTTATAGCCGGCAACATCCGCAAAGTCATAGCTGACGATATCTGCGCCGGATTCACGGCCGAGCCTGCGGACTCTTTCTAAGATTTCCGGGATTTCCGGATAATCGGAAAACTCTTCAATAACTTGATTCAGGACGTCTTCCGACCCAAAGAGCATGGTCAGTCGGACCAAATCGTTCACGGTTTTCTCTTTGAGAACACCTCTGAGTTCTTCCAGTGCGGAGCGGTCTTTGTGACTCAATGCAAAGAGAATTTGTTCCTGAACTTCTGCGCTGGCCGGGTCGCTGTCCAGAATGGCTTTTACAACACCGGTGTGTCCCAAGTCCAAGAAAATATTTTCCAAGCCGAATTGACGAAGGGACTCAATGCCTAAACAAATCACTTCCCGTTCGCTTTCTACACTGGAAGAGCCGAACATTTCCACACCCGCCAAGTAGGGCTGGCGTGAAGCAAGAGGATGCAGAGGACGAGCGTGGAGGACGCTTCCGACATAACAGAGGCGCGATACACCCGAACGATTGAGAATGTGAGCATCGATTCGAGCAACCTGAGGCGTCATATCGGCGCGGATACCCATCGTTTTTCCCGTGACCTGATCGACGATCTTGAACGTTCTGAGATCCAGATCTCCGCCCGTTCCGGTCAGAAGAGAGTCAACGTACTCCACCAAAGGAGGGCGAACGACTTCAAAACCATGGCTTGTCACCAGTTTTAGGAAAGAACTTCTAAGATGCTCTATGGCCCTCGCCTCTCGTGGAAGCATATCCGCGATATTTTCAGGTAACAGCCACACTGACATAAAGATCCTTTCTAAAAAAGCAATGAACCAGCCCAAACGAGCACCAGCCCTAAGACTACACTTTCTAACCCGATATAACGGATTTTCTCGCTAGGAAATCGTGAGATAAATCTCACGGCACGTTTCCATAAATCGGGCGCCAACATAGGTAAAAGGCCCTCAAGTACGAAGCAGAAACCCAGTACGTACAAGAAGGCCTTCATGATTTAGATCACAAAAAATTACGGTTGTTTATTCGCTTGGACTTCACCGCGGGAACTCTTGAGATAGTCAAAGAATTCGCTGCTCGGATCCACCACCATCATGTCCTGAGGTTTATTGAAGGACTGACGGTAAGCATCCAGTGAGCGATAGAACTTCGCAAATTCGGGATCTTTGCTGAATGCTTTGGCGTAGAGTTCGTTGGCCTGGGCGTCCCCGGAACCTTTAATGTTCTGAGCGTCACGATAAGCTTCCGCCAGAACAACGGTTCTCTGACGATCAGCATCGGCCTTGATCTTTTCGGCTTCAGCAGCACCCTTGGAGCGCTCTTCGCTGGCAACGCGCTTACGTTCGGCTTCCATACGGCGATAGACAGACTCGGAAATTTCCGGTGTGAAGTCGACTCGTTTGAGTCGGACATCCACAACTTCAATGCCTAAATCAGAAACACGCTTCTGCAGAGCTTCAGAGATTTCTGCCATTGCGCGAGCTCTGTCGCTGGAAGTGATGTCGTTTACCGTGCGGCGGTTCACAACCTGGTTGAGAACGTCACGAAGCAGCGCAGACATACGATCGTCCGCGGCTCGTTCGCTGCCTTGGAAAGAAACCCAGTAGCGGCGCGGATCGTTGATGCGCCACTTCACATAGGAATCGATCATCAGGTTTTTCTTCTCACTGGTTTGAACCAGATCTGCTGCAGGCGTATCGATCGTAAGAATACGTTTGTCCAAATAGACGACGTTTTGAAGCGGAGCCGGCAGCTTGACATGCAGACCGGGTGTAGAAACAACGCTCTTTAATTCACCAAGCATGAAGACCAGAGCGTATTCACGCTCGTTTACCGTGTAAAGGCAGGTTCTCGCGAGCAAGGCGCCAAAGAGAACAACAATAACTAAGGAAAGTAATTTTTTCATTTCTCTGTCCTTATCTCAAAGTACGGGATAAAAGACGGGAAGTGGGCTGACTCGCGTCCGGTGTTAGAGGCGGCTGATCTCCGCCGGGCAGATTATGCGTCTGCTGAGCAGATGAAGCAGGAACAGTCGGCTGCACAGGCGCGGCCGAAGCTGCCGGAGCCTGCGTCGGGGCGGCTCGTTTCGCCAGCTGATCCAACGGCAGGTACAAGAGATTATTGGAAGACTTGTTGTCAACCATTACCTTGGTCGTGTTGTTGAAGATCTGCTGCATGGTGTCCACATACATACGGTCGCGGGTCACCTTCGGAGCTTTCTCATACTGTGCGTAGACCTGATTGAAGCGGTTTGCGTCACCCTCTGCCTGAGAGACAACACGAGATTTGTATGCTTCAGCTTCCTGGCGAAGACGTTCAGCCAGACCGCGTGCCTTAGGCACAACGTCGTTTGCATAAGCCTCGCCTTCATTAATCTGGCGTTCGCGATCCTGGCCGGCCTTAACGGCATCGTTGAAGGCAGCCTGAACTTGTTCTGGCGGCTGAGCGTTCTGAATAGCAACAGACAGAACCTGAATGCCGGAGTGGTAGCGGTCAAGCATTTCCTGCATCAGTTTTTTAACTTCTTCTGCAATTTCCTGCTTGGACTCGAACAAAACACTGTCCATCTTCTTACGACCGACTACTTCACGCATGGCGGATTCTGCGGTCTGAACAACTGCACCCATCGGATCGCGAGTACGGAACAAGAATTCTTCAGCGCCGTTGCCCTGCTTGATTCGGTACTGAACATTGAACATCACGTCAACAATGTTCTCATCGTCCGTCAGCATGAGCGCTTCTTTAAGACGCTGTGTACCGCCTCTCAAACCGATCTCGGCCTTACGAACAGAAGAAACGTCTACTAAAGCAACGTCCTGGATCGGATAAGGCAGGTGCCAGCGGAAACCGGCATTCGTGCTTTCGGTGTAACGTCCGAAAGTGGTCACAACGCCGTTCTGACCTTCCGGAACGATATAAAAGCCGGAGGCCAGCCACGCGGCCAAAGCGATAACAATGGCTGAAACAGCCATTCCGCCGGAGAATGAAGACGGAACCTTAAACTGCGGGAAAGGATTTCCACCGCCGTTTCCATTACCGCCGCCGTTGCCGAACGAATTCTGCTGATTTTTGAATTCGTGGTCTTTGCGCAGCGGAGGTTCGTCGAAGTCGTAGTCTTCGTTTTTCTGATTTTGTGCCTGAGAAGATGCTGACGGCTCTTCTTTCTGAGCATTACGATTTTGATTGCCTTTGGTGCCGCCCAACATCGAATTCAGACGATCGTTGAACTGTTTCCAAAGTTCTTCTAAATCTCCGTCATTGTTGTTCTGAGTGAAGCGGCCCGGCATTTCGTTTCTGCTCGGTTCGGCTTTTCTCGGTTCTTCATCAGTCTCTTTGGGAGGCTCTTTGATTTCATTTTCTTTCTGGGAGGAATCGTCCTCCGAGCCTTTTCGGCCCCAACGGGGGTCATTAAGCGACATTGTCGAATATTTCCTTAAAAATCACAGGACAAAGATAGGTTGTCCGGGTGAGTTAGACAAGAGAGCAGAGCATTTTAGCACTTGAAAAATAATAATATTTTTAGTGATAAGAGTTATTACATTTATCGAAATGCTCGCTGAAGGCCTTCGCTTCGAAGAAGGCCCATTCAGCACTAACGTTCAAATTCTGCGAGCCAATCCTCATTATCGGGAGTCTCTTGAGGCTCTTCCGGCTCTTTTTCTGCGATCTGACGGATGGCATCTTTAAGAAGATCGATACCTTCCCCGTTGGCGGCGCTGATGCCGACTGCTTTCGGCGTGCCGTCTTCGGCACAGGTAATAAACGGACTCTTCCCTTCCAAGTCAATCTTATTGAAAACCAGCAGCTGCGGAATATCTTTAGCTCCGATTTCTTCTAGGACTTTATTGACTTCGGCCATCTGCTCTTCTCTAGCCGGCGTTGATGAATCGACAACATGGAGCAGAAGATCGGCCTGTGCCGCTTCATCCAAGGTTGATTTGAAAGCCTCAATCAGCTGGTGCGGAAGCCCGCGAATAAAGCCGACCGTGTCACTTAATACAACTTCCACATCTCCGCCGACAAAACATCTGCGCGCAGTCGTATCCAAAGTTGCAAACAACTGATCGGCCGCATACACACCGCCTCGAGTCAGACGATTAAAGAGCGTTGACTTACCGGCGTTGGTATAGCCGACAAGCGCGACGGTCAGCACCTCGCCTCTTTGGCGAGATTTGCGTTGGGTATTGCGCTGACGCTCGAGTTTTTTAAGCTGTTCTCTTAACGCCTTGACGCGTGTTGCAATCATTCGACGGTCAAGTTCGATCTGCTTTTCACCCGGACCGCCGGTTTTAGACAAGCCGCCTCTCTGACGTTCCAAGTGCGTCCAGCCTCTGACCAAACGTGTTGACAAGTGGGTCAGTCGAGCAAGTTCAACTTGCAGCCTGCCTTCCCGGGTCTTTGCTCTCTGACGGAAAATCTCTAAAATCAGATTGGTACGGTCAAGTACTTCGAGTCCGACGGCTTTTTCGATATTGCGCTGCTGCGCGGGAGATAAAGCGACATCAAAAATCAGCGCTTTTGCCTCGTGGGCCATCGCTTCATCTTTAATTTCTTCGATTTTTCCGCTTCCAAGAAAAGTTTTAGGATCCGGACGGTCGCGTTTTGCTTCAGTCAGACCTGCAACTTGGAAGCCGCAGGATGTCGCTAATTCTGATAATTCAAGCGCCGCGTCTCGATGAATTTCGCGGCCCACAATGACAGAGACGAGCCACACCTTTCCGGGTGTCTCGTCTCCCTTTTGATATTGATAATCCACTATACGGTTTCTGCTTCTTCAGTTCCCTGCTGTTCATTGCCCAGCGGTACGGCGCGAGCCGGAACAACAGTGCTAATAGCGTGTTTATAAACCATCTGAGTTACGGTGTTGCGAAGCAGAACGACATACTGGTCGAAAGACTCGATCTGGCCCTGCAGTTTGATACCGTTCACCAAGTAGATGGAAACAGGAATACGTCCCTTACGAAGACTGTTTAAGAATGGGTCTTGTAACAATTGCCCTTTTGTCATTGTTTTTCTCCAAACGGAAAATTCCGCTCATAAATTTGACTAAATTCTAGCTGCGGCACACCGAAATTGTTCTTTGTATTAATCATTTTGGGCGCACATTTAATTCTTCTGCACTTCTATGATCGAAGGACTCTTGTTGGGCGACAACCCCCTTGAGGGAGCTGTGTTTCCGCAGCAGATTCTCTTACTACAGTAACTATTTTAGCGGTAAATGCCCTTCGGAAAGATCATTGTTAATGCTTATTTGAGACGCACAACGAGCAGCCTCCGGCAACAAACCGCCTTACGAAAATTCCCGCGCACGGCAGGAATTTCTCGATTAAGCCTTTTGGGCGTACGGATTTTTGTTCGTTCTAAATTCAATTCGGAGCGGTGTGCCCTCGAGTTTGAACTTGTCTCTGAACCATCCTTCCAGATATCGCCGGTAGCTTTCCGGGACATCCTGAAGTGCGTTGCCGTGAACCACAATGACAGGAGGATTCTGACCGCCCTGGTGTGCGTATCTCATCTTCGGACGTCCTCCGCCGGCTCTCGGCGGCAGCTGACGAGTCGTAGCTTCAATCAAAGCACGGGTCAGCTTCGGTGTGGAGAGCTTCATGAACGCGGCTGTGTGAGCATCGTTGACGGCATTCAGCAAGTGATGCAGACCGCGCTTTTCAAGCGCGGAGATATAAACGATCTTCGCCCAGCGTAAAAAGTGAAGCTTGCGTTCAAGCTCTTCCTTCACACGGCGTCTTTCGTAATCGTCCAAGCTGTCCCATTTGTTGACACCGACAACCAAGGCACGCCCGCTTTCCAGAATGTAGCCGGCAATGTTGGCATCCTGCTCGGCAATACCGGCGTGGGCGTCTAAAAGAAGCACAACCACGTTGGAACTTTCGATCGCCTGAAGCGTCTTAATAACGGAGAACTTTTCGATTGCCTCAAACACTTTGCCTTTGCGGCGCAGGCCAGCGGTATCGATCAAGGTGTAATCGCGATCCTTATATTGGAACTCGACCTCGATGGCGTCGCGCGTAGTCCCGGGCATGTCAAAAGCGATCAGGCGATCTTCGCCGATCAGCGCATTGATCAGCGTGCTCTTGCCTGCGTTCGGACGGCCGGCGATCGCAACTTTAATCTTGTGTTTGAAATCCTCTTCCTCATCGATTTCCTTTTCGGTCGGGAAGGGTTCAAGAACCAGATCCATCAAGGCTTTAACACCTTCGCCGTGTGCTGCGGAAATGGTGTAAGGCTCGCCTAAAGCCAATTCATAGAATTCAGCTTTAGCTGTTTCTGTTAAACCTTCGGCCTTATTGACGACGAGGTAGGTTTTCTTTCCGGATTCGCGCAGGTTCTGAGCGATTCTCTGATCCTGGGGCGTTAAACCGGCGCGGCCGTCAACAAGGAACAAGACGGCATCGGATTCGGTAATGGCCAACTGCGCCTGTCCGGTCATCTCTTTGACGATGCCTTCGGTGCGGATCGGTTCAAAACCGCCCGTATCGATGACTAAGTAAGGTTTATCGCCGATACGACCGTCGCCGTAATGACGATCTCGGGTAAGCCCCGGGAAGTCCGCCACTAAAGCGTCTCTAGAACGCGTCAGGCGATTAAACAAGGTCGATTTTCCGACATTCGGACGACCAACAAGCGCAATGACTGGAACCATAATTCTTATCTATTCGACAAATAAGCGACTTCGCCTTTACTGGTTTGGAAAATAGCGCCTGCACTGAAAGGCTGTGCCTGCGTTACGATCGGACCGCTCAAACGAACGCGCGCCATTTCTTCACCGGTTCTCGGTGAAAGAAAATGAACGTAACCGTCTTCGTCACCGACAGCCACAGCGCCCGGGAAAACGACCGGTGCGGAAACTCCGCGGTACAGCATGGTCTTATTAGACCAGCGCTGCTCACCGCTTTCGCGGTAGAACGCCTGAACTTCTCCGTTGACGCTGACGGCATAAACGTTGTCTTCGTCAATAGCAGGACCGGCAACAGCGTCAATCTTCTGCGTCCATTTTGTCTGTCCGTTCGTGCTGTCAACACAGGTTACGGCGCCTTGGAAGGCGGCGGCGCAAACTAAGTTTTCGCTAAAGGCCGGGGCACCGACAACGTCAACCAGACGCTCGACTTCCGTCACACCCTTCGCTTGGGCGACCTGGAATTCAAACACCGGTTTACCGGAGGCAATATCCAAAATCACGATATGGCCGTTCGGCTGTCCGACTAACAAAAAGTTATCATGAGCCAGCATTCTTGTGGGTAAACGGACCGTCAAAGCGGGCTGACTCTTCTGATATGTCCACTGCAGTTCGCCGGAGGAAGCCTCAAATGCGGACACACGGGTGTCCATGGTGCGGGCAATGACCAGACCGTGAGAAACAACAGGCGGAGAAGCCAATTCCGTTGTCAGTTTCTTTTCCCAGCTGACCTTTCCTTCGGCATCCACGACTTCCAAATTACCGTCCCAAAGACCGACAGCTGTGAGGTAGCCGTCAGAGCCTACACCGCCGGTAATGGGGCTGTCAAAAGAAACGGACCATTCGGTTTCACCGGTTCTGGCATTTAAACGCGTCAAGGTCTTGCCGCCGGCGGCAAACACCATATCGTCATATACCGCGGGAACTAAGAAGCCCTCAGCAGACGAAAGTCCTTTCGACCAAACTTCGGTCACTTCCATGCTCGGTGTGAAATTTACCAGCGGCATGGGTTCATGTTTAGGACTGGAACAAGCCGAAAGCAGAACTGCTGCAGCAACGGCAGCCGCAATCTTGAGTTTTGTACTCATGAGTTATTCCTTGGGTAAAGAATTTAATTTGATTTCGATGACACCGACCAACGGATTGGTCATAGGAGCATGGCGCAAGGCGTCTTCCCAGCTTTTACGAGCGGCAGCGGCATCGCCTTTGGCAAGATAAAGGTCGCCCATACGGTCATAAACCGGAACTTCTTCGCCCTTGGCGTCTTTAACCGCGTTGAGAACTGCCAAGCCCTGATCGTATTTACCTTCATCGAGATAAACACCGGCCAAGCGGACGGAAGCAAGCGGTTTGAGTTCAGGATACTTATCAGACTCTACAATCCACTTGAGCGCTTTTTCAGCTTCTGCATATTTACCGGCGGTTTCAGCGTTATGCGCGGCAAGCAGAGCACCCATCCCGGCGTAGGTCGTCGATGCGTAGCTTTCATGAAGACGACCGGCGATCGCCAGTACGCGAGCCTCATCCTTCATATTGCTTGCCTGAATCATCTGAGCATACAGAACACCGGCGTCTGTGGATTCTTTCATCTGATACCAGCGCCAGCCTTGAAAACCGGCAGCGCACAAGCAGGCGACCGTCACAACGGTCAAAATTAGGTTGCCCCATTTCTCCCACCAAGCCTTAATCTCGGCAAGGGACTCTTGTTCTTCTAAGTCATAGGCCATGTAAAGTATCTCCCGGTCTATTTAAAGGTTCTAATTTCAATTCTTGAAAAAGAAGTAAAACGGAAGGGGACGCCGGTCCCCTCTTCTTCTTAAACGTGCTGTCCGAGGAACGAGATCGCTTCATCGATCGTGAGCGTCTTCTGTTCACCGTAACCCTCGAGGTTTTCACGAAGTGCCTTGAGACCGACCTTGCCGGCGGCGGCTTCATCAGCTCCGATCACCAGTGCATAAAGAGCCCCGGAAGCATCAGCACGCTTCATCTGGTTGCCGAACTTCATGCTGCCGCTGTGGATGATCGCGGCAATATCGGCATCTCTGAGCCTTTCTGCGGCGGAAAGTGCGTTGAGGTACAGCGCCTTATCCCAAACGACATAGACATCGCATTCTCTGGATTCGGGTTTAACACCGCATTCTTTCATCAACTCGAGCACGCGTTCAATGCCCATCGCAAAACCGCAGGCAGGAGCGTCTCGGCCTCCGAGCATTCCGATGAGCGGGTCATAACGGCCGCCGCCGCAGATCGTACCCTGAGCGCCAAGCTTATCGGTGACCCATTCGAAAACTGTGAGATTGTAGTAGTCAAGACCGCGAACCAATCTCGGGTTCACAACATAATCGATGCCTTCGGCTTTCAGAATCGCTTCTAAATCCGCAAGGAATTGTTTGGATTCTTCGCTCAAGGAGTCATAGAGCTTCGGCGCATTATTGACCAAGTCCTGCATGTCGGGGTTCTTGGTGTCGAGAATGCGAAGCGGGTTGGAATAAAGACGACGTGTCGCATCTTCATCCAGGACATCTTTGTGCGCTTCGAAGTATTTGATCAACACTTCTCTGTAGGCCTTACGATCTTCGAGCTGGCCTAAGCAGTTGAGTTCAAGACGAACGGGAGCGATTCCGAGACGCTTCCAAAGGCGGTTCAGCATTAAAAGCTGTTCGGCGTCCGTATCCGGGCCTTTGAAGCCCATTGCTTCCATACCGAACTGATGGAACTGACGATAACGGCCTCTCTGGGGACGTTCGTGACGGAACATCGGGCCCATGTACCAAAGACGCTTCGGTCCTTCGTAAAGAAGGTTGTGTTCAATACAGGCGCGAACGACAGAAGCCGTGTTTTCCGGACGCAGAGACAATTCGTCGCCGTTTAAGGAATCCACGAAGGAATACATTTCTTTTTCAACGATATCAGTCACTTCACCGATTCCGCGTTTGAACAGACGGGTCTGTTCGACGATCGGGGTACGAATATGCTGATAACCGTAGAGTTTTGCCAGAGAGGAAGCTTCTTTTTCAAAGAAGTGCCAAAGAGGGGCATCTTCCGGCAGCATGTCACTCATGCCGCGAATTGCCTGAATCTTTTCAATCGCCATTATTGTTCCTTCGCATTTTGGTAATTTTTCTGGACGTATTCTTCGATAAGCGAATGAAACTCTTCGCTCATCTTCGGCCCTTTCAGAGAACCCCATTTCTTGCCGTCGATAAAGACGGGAGAAACCGGGGCCTCGCCTGAGCCGGGCAGAGAAATACCGATGTTTGCATGACGGCTTTCTCCCGGACCGTTCACGACACAGCCCATCACCGCCACATTCATGTTTTCAACACCCGGATTATGCTTGCGCCAATCCGGCATTCTCAACTTAATAAAATCCTGAGTTTCTTTCGCCAGCTCCTGGAAGAGACAGCTGGTGGTACGTCCGCAGCCCGGGCAGGAAACGACCTGAGGTGTGAAGTTTCTCATTCCAAGTGCCTGCAGGATCTCGCAGGCTAACTCAACTTCGGCTGTACGAGACTGGCCCGGTTCCGGTGTCAGCGAAACACGGATCGTATCTCCGATATTTTCCAGCAGGAGCACGGAGAGGGCCGCGGTTGTGGAAACCGTACCTTTGAGCCCCATTCCGGCTTCGGTCAACCCCAGATGCAGAGGATAAGCACAGCGAGCCTTGAGCTCGCGGTAAACCGCGATCAAATCTTTGACGCCGCTCACTTTCGCAGAGATGGCCACCTGAGAAGGTTTCATGCCGAGCTCAACCGCTCGATCCGCGTTCTCAACAGCGCTTCTTACTAAGGCCTCCCGCAGCACTTCTTTCGCGTCAAGCGGCTTTTCAAGCTTTTGGTTTTCCGACATCATGCAGGCCAACAGATCTTGGTCGAGCGAGCCCCAGTTGACGCCGATTCTGACCGGTTTGTCGTACTTCTTCGCGAGCTCAACCATTGTGCGGAAGTTTTCTTCCTGCTTGTCGCCTTTTCCGACGTTGCCGGGATTGATTCGATATTTAGAGAGCGCCTCAGCGCATTCCCGATACTCCGTCAGCAGCTTATGGCCGTTGTAATGAAAGTCCCCGACAAGCGGAACAAAGCAGCCGGTTTCGTCCAGCCTTCTGCGAATTTCAGGGATTGCTTTTGCGGCCGCAGGGGTATTGACCGTAAGACGAACAAGCTCGCTTCCTGCTTGAGCGAGCTCTAAAACTTGTTTAGTCGAGGATTCGACATCGGCCGTGTCCGTGTTCGTCATGGACTGAATTACTACGGGCCGGCCGGCGCCGATCTCAACGATATTGTCTTTCCAGCGGACAATCATCGGTTCTTTTTGTGAAGAAGACATTCGTTATTTCTGAACCAAAGTAAACACAGTGGATGTTGCGCGATTATTGATATTCAGATCAACGGGCGCGCCGTCAACTTTCACAAAGCCCTTGGCACGATTGCCGACGGAGACTTTGAAAGGATACGGAACTTCGTAATCACGAGTTTCACCGCTCTTTAACTGTGCATTGTGAACCAGCTTCTTGTCCTGATAAACACCGAACCAGCATTCACCGCCTTCGGCACCGATCGTCACTTTATACATTCCGTTGGCGGATTTCGGAACCACGAGATCCCAGCGGCCTTCGGCTTCGTTATGAGTCAGCGCCAAGGGCTTGGCAGAGGTCGTCACGGCAGGAGCTGCCGCGGAAGCGGCCTTCTTAGCTTCCTCAGCCAAACGCTTTTCTTCGGCGACTTTAGCTGCGGCTGCTGCCTCAGCTTCTTTTTGAAGTTTTTCTTTCAAAGCGGCATCCCGATCAGCCTGTGTCTGAGCTTCTGCTGCGGCAGGAGCCGGCGCAGCAGCTGCGGGCTGAGGAGCCGGTTCAACCGTTGTATTAGAAACCAAAACTGGAACGGCTTCAGGAGCCTTGGCAAGCTCAGAAGCCGGAGCAGATGCTTCAGCGCTCTGGGAGGCTTCTGCCTGAGGAGCTTCGGCAGCTTTTTCGGTTTTTTGACTCATGTAGTAGTTGTAGCCGATCCAGCCCAATGCGATCACAACCGCTAAGAAAAGCAGGCCGGCAATAAATTTACCGACGAAGTTTTTCGGCTGAGCGTCGTGATAAGGAGCGAGCTCCTGAGTCGTGCGGCGGATAAAGGTACGAGGATCTTTATCGTCCGGAGCTAATGCCGCGTTAAAGAGCGAAATGATCTTGGCTTCATCGACGCCTAACAAACGGGCGTAGCTGCGCAGGTGAGCGCGGGCGTAAACCGGTGTTGGGAAAACTTTGTAGTTATCCGACTCCAATCCTTCTATCTGATCCGGTGAAATTCTCAGCTGAGAAGACACCTGATCAATACTCAATTCTTTATTTTCACGGGCAATGCGCAGCAGACCGCCGTAAGTCGTCGCTTCGAACGGCTGGTCTTTGGCTTCCTGGTTGACATTATTCTCAGACATTTTTCTCGCCTCCTGTTGCTTTTGCCGGGCTCTTTGAAATCTCTTTAATGATTATCTCGCGATTTGCTCTCTTTTCTGCGAGCTTAGTACGGTCTTTAATTTCCCCGGCCAACTGACCGCAGGCCGCATCGATATCGTCGCCGCGGACCTTTCTAACGGTAGTGACAATACCTGCCCCGTTCAGTCGGTCGGCAAAAGCTTTGACCGCTTCGGGCTTACTGCGTTCAAGACCGGATCCCGGGAAGGGATTAAAAGGGATCAAGTTGAACTTGCAGGGAATGTCCTGAACCAGAGTAATCAGTTCCTTGGCCTGTGCGAGTGAATCATTCACGCCGCCGATAAGAATATATTCAAAAGTGATGAAATCTCTCGGGGCATGTTCCAAATAACGCTTGCAGGCCGCAAGCAGCTGCTCGAGCGGATGCTTGCGGTTGATCGGCATGATCTTGTCTCTAAGCTCATTGTTTGGAGCATGGAGACTTACTGCCAATGCGACCGGACACTGTTCGGCAAGCTTATCCATCTGCCTGACCAGGCCGGAAGTGGAGACGGTAACGCGGCGACGGGATAAGCCGTAGGCGTTATCGTCGAGCATCAGTTTCAGGGACGGGATGACAGCATCCAAATTCTGGAGCGGTTCACCCATACCCATCATGACAACATTGGAAATTACTCTTTCGTTTTCATCGGTGATGCCGAGATCTTTTCTTAAGGTGTGTTCGGCATGCCAAAGCTGACCAATAATTTCCGATGCTTTCAAATTACGGTTAAAGCCCTGCTTGCCCGTCGAACAAAACAGACAGTTCATTGCACAGCCAGCCTGAGAAGAGACACAAAGCGTGCCGCGGCCGTCCTGAGGAATGTAAACCATCTCAACGGCGTTGCCGTTGCCGACATCAAGCAGCCACTTACGAGTTCCGTCAGCGGCGGTTTTATCTCGAATAATTTCGGGCCCCCGAATCTCAGCAACCTTCTCAAGTTTGGCTCGAAAGGACTTGGCGAGATCCGTCATTTCAGAAAAATCGCGTGCTCCGCGGCGATGAATCCAACGCTCAAGCTGTTTCGCACGGAAAGGTTTCTCTCCGAGATCTTCACAAAACTTCTTCAGCCCCTCGGCGTCAAATCCAAGGAGGTTCACTTTTTGAGGCAACTTTTCTTCTGTCATGATCGGGTTTTATCCCCGCTTGCGCGGGGATATTCTTTACGTCGCTAACTAAACTACAGGCGCGGTCGATTAACGGCCGGCGTAGATGTCCATCTGCGGGAAGAAGAAAGCGATTTCAACAGCAGCTGTTTCGGGGCTGTCGGAGCCGTGAACAGCGTTAGCGTCGATAGACTGAGCGAAATCGGCTCTGATGGTGCCCTTGGCAGCCTTCTTCGGGTCAGTAGCGCCCATGAGTTCACGATTCTTCATGATGGCATTTTCACCTTCGAGAACCTGAATCTGAACGGGACCGGAAACCATGAAGTCAACCAGATCTTTGAAGAAGGGGCGTTCACGGTGAACAGCGTAGAAAGCTTCGGCTTCCTGACGGGAAAGCCACTTCATTTTGGAAGCAACAATCTTGAGGTTGTTGGATTCAAAGCGGGAGTAGATCTGACCGATAACGTTTTTGGCAACTGCATCGGGTTTAATAATCGAAAGTGTGCGTTCAATAGCCATTTCAATCTCTTAAAAACGAATAAAAGTAAAAAATAGAAATGCGGAGGATTCCGCACTTCTTTTGTCTACAAGACAATCGGTTGATTTTATCATGCAGGGAGATTGGACTAAGGCTTTACGAGAGGCTGAAACGCCTGATTACTTAGTTTTCTGTCGAGCATTTTCTCCTGCAGCCGGTCACGGCGCAGGTGTATTCGAGGGTTTGAAACGATAGGTCAAGCTGAGCAGGATCAGGTTAATCACGGCAACCACGATGAATGTTTCCCAGCCGGAAGAGACGAGCTCTGAAGCGCGATCCTGCCAGATCATTTTCGGGACTTCAATAAAGATGACGGCGGCAAATGCGGCCGGAAGGATAATCGCGAAACGCAGTGCTTTGAGGGTTAGAAGTTTACTTTCGATATAGAAGCTTCTGGCAAACCAAATCGAAGGAAAAATGAAAAGCAAATAAATCGCGGCCGCCGCCTTAACAAAGGTATAGGCATGAATCATCAGCCCCCCGTTAACGGATGCTATATCGTGCACTACCCAAACCAAGAAGGCCAGCATGCCGGGTTCAAACAGCATAATCAAAGACAAAATCAAAACGGCAGAAACCGGAAGTCTCGGACGATGGATCTTTAACTGCCGCGCCAGCCATAATGAGCAAAACAGCATCACGGTTGTTGCAATCAGTGTGCGGACAGTTATAAGAAATTCCATGCGTTCACTCCTATTTCTTCTCTCGATCTTTTTTCGGCTGGTGGCTAATCGGGTAATTATCCGCTACCTTCGGACTCATTCTCAGGTAGGCAGTGATCACCATGAGCACTGCGATGTAGGCAGCCATCGTATAGCCGGCCGGCACGGCGACGGTAAACCCATGCGCGCCCAAAATAATGAGCGGAAGAATGCCTGCTGCCAGCACGATGAAAAAGGCAGAGGTCCACATAATTCGCAGAGCGCGAATCAGACTCTCGCGGTTGTGACGGATATACAGCAGCCATGAAGCAAAAATACTCTGACCGATAGCAACCAAAATACAAATTATTGCGAGCGCCACATAAAGCTGATCAAGTGTTGCCATCTTATTGATCGTCCCAAAGAGCATCGAAATGCTCGGAGACTCATAATTCGCGCTTGTAAAGCTCAGCCACAAAGAAGGGATGATATCTCGGATCAAACTGATCGAAAGCAGCGGCAGTCCGATAAACAAAACGACAATGCAAAGGGCCAGTCCCCAAGTCGAGATGCCTTGGCCCTTGGTTTTAACGACATAGGTCGGAAACCAGACGCAAAAGCCCAATGCAAACAAAAAAGCAAACCAGTACTCAAATACTCCGCTTTCTTCCACTCTCTTTCTCCTTAGTTTTATTTGTTTATTAGTTGCTGAATGTTTTTCCAGCGGCCTCAGAATACTTTACGTAAATACCCACGCTTAAGGCAAGTACCAGCGACAAGCATAAAAACGGTAGGTCTTCTTTGGCAAGATTTGCTCCGAAAGATCCGAAAAGCAGGTACGGCGCGGCCGCCTGAGAAAGCAAATTTAAGAGGTAGCCGAGGCCCGTGAAAAGCAGAACCAAATTTATCGTTCCGCGGGAGCGGCTTTCAACGATGAGGTAAGCCGCATACAAAAAAGAGATGATGGCTCCGGTCGACAGCCCCCAGGTCATCCAGGATAAGGTCAGCACGGAAGCCACACCCCATGCCGCAAAAGGCAGTATGGTGTTGTTTAACTCGGCGTTGTTTACGTAAGTGAGGACGGGCAGCAGGATCATCAAAATAGAAGCCGAAAACGCCAGTCCGAAACTTAAATCTTTTTTGAAAAATTTTAAGGCGAAGGCCGGCACCAGAATGATGAGCAGCAGCTCCGCCAAAATTTTGACAAACAGAATTACGATCTGAATAACCAAAGGCGTCATTTCCGTCAAATCATCGGCTCTTCGGATCGAGCTTCTTGCTCAGCCTCTTCAGTCATTCCGCCGATTTCGATTTCATCGATTTCGTCGACTTTTACCGGTTTAGGACCCGGTTCAAAAACGGCAATGCTCTCGACGTGTGCAGTGTGAGGGAACATATTCATCACACCGGCAGACAGCAGTTTCCAGCCCCCTTCCCTAACGAGCAGCGCAGCATCGCGGGCCAGCGTGGCCGGATTGCAGGAAACATAGACCAGACGTGCAGGACGTTTGTCCGTTTCGGCGAGTGAGCGGCAAAGTGCCATTGCGCCTTCGCGGGGCGGGTCGATAAGAACTCGATCTACACCGCCGAGCTTATTCCAAACGGCATCCCAATCGTCCAGTGTCCAGTCAAACAGATTACGAGCCTCAAATTCGGTCTTATCCGCGAGGTTATTGTCTTTAGCGCCCGCGCGTGCACGTTCGACCAGCTCGGAGCTGCCTTCAATACCAAGAACTTTCGCTGTTCTGGTTGCCAGCGGCAGCGTAAAGTTGCCGAGCCCGCAGAAGAAATCGATGACCTTAGACGAGGGTTCAAGATGCAGCAATCGAAGCGCTCTAGTCACCATCACTTCGTTCAAGCGATGGTTTACTTGTGTAAAGTCTGTAGGTCTAAAGACGACTTCCACACCGGTTTCCCGATGGTGCAGTTTCAAGCGAGCAGCGTTTTCGGGATCCATCGGATAAATGGAGTCCGGGCCTTTTGGCTGATACCAAAAATCGACGCCATAGTCCTTCTGAAACTGTCTGAGCTTTGCTTCATCGTCGGCAGTCGGTTTTTCTAAAACACGCAACACTAACGCCAGTGCTTCATCGGTCACGGCCAATTCAATCTGAGGAAGCTTCTTGCGCAGCGATAAAGAATTAATGAGTTCACGGAGCGGCACCAGCAGATCGCTGACACGCTTGGGCAGGATTTCGCAGCTCTTCATGTCTGCGATAAAGCTCGAACGCTTTTCATGGAAGCCGACCAGCACGGTTCCTTTTTTTGCGACTTCACGCACGGACAAACGAGCGCGGTGGCGGTATCTCCATGCAGAGCCATAGATCGGTGCCAGCACCTGCTCGGGACGAACCCTGCCGATATGCCACAAGGCGTCCATCAAAACCTTTTGTTTCATCGCAACCTGAGCATGCGCTTCGAGGTGCTGCATGGCACAGCCGCCGCAGCTGCCGTCCTTGACGCCGAAATAAGGACACTTCGGCAAAACGCGAAGCGGAGACTCCTTATAGATTTCGGTGGTCAGTCCTAATTCAAAGGAAGGTTTGCTGCGGTAGACCTCGTATTCAATTTTTTCTCCGGGGAGCGCCCCTTCGATGAAAACGACCTTACCGTCGCGGCGTGCGACACCACGGCCTTCCTGATCCAAGGACTCAATAACGGCGACATACTTTGCCCGTTCTTTTTTAGCTCGTGCCATGAATTTTCCTAACTTCTAACTTAGCGCTTTTGGAGCATTGTAAGAGGATCAATCGGTTTGCCGTTTTTGCGTATTTCAAAATGGACACGGGGAGAAACATCCGTCGTTCCCATCACGGCAATCGCCTGTCCTTTGCGAACCTGATCGCCCTGTTTTACCGTGATCGATTTCACGCGGCCATAGACAGAAACGCAGCCGTCCTTATCGCGAATCATTACGACCTTGCCGTAGCCCTGTACCTGGCCGTCAAAAAGTACCGTACCGTTCACAGCGGCGTGGACCTTTTCTCCTTCGGAGCCGGCGATATCGATACCTTTATTCATACCGCCGAAATTTTGAATAATCTTTCCGGAAGCCGGCCAGCCGTAGGTGCCGTTGGCACTGCCGACAGAAGTGCTTGAAGAAGCCGCCTGCGTATTACTTGCAGAAGCGGCAGGAGCAGCACTTGAAGAAGTCGAGGACTTCGCAGAGCTGCTCGAGCTTGTCTGCGTCTTAGTATTGGCTTCTACTCTGCGAATATTGGCATCTGTTGAAGAAGACACGGACAAGCGGAGTTTCTGACCGACCAATAGGTGGGACGGATTCGTCAAGTGGTTTTCGCGTGCGACCACGGCAGGATCGAGGCCATAACGGGAGGAAATCGCATACAGCGTGTCTCCGGGCTTAACGGTATAGACGGAAGCCGTCGCTGAACCGTCGGATATCGGGGCATTGCCTCCGGTAAACGAACAGCCGGCCATCAGCGAAGCAAACACCATCGGCCAAAGATACTTACTGCAATTCATAACTCCTCCATGAGCCTCTTTTATTTCTTTACCGAACAGATTTTAAGTAAAAAGACTTCAATCGTCAGAACAAATCAAATTATTCTCAGGACTGAAAGCTGTTACACCAAGCGCGAACGGTATCCAACATCCCGTAATTGGTCATATCCACTTGGAGCGGCGTCATGCTGACGTAGTTGTGCGATGTGGCCCAAAAATCGGTGCCCTGAGTGCTGTCGCGGGCATCACCGGCGGCACCGAGCCAATAAATTGTCTCGCCTCGCGGGTTAACCTGCTCGATCACGGACTGAGCTGCGTGACGACGGCCAAGGCGTGTCACGACTAATCCGGAGAGCTGGTCAATCGTTGTATTGGGAATATTGACATTCAGCAGGAACGGTGCGGGAAGCGGATTTTTAATAAAGTTGTCCACAATATACTCAGCGACCTCCGCGGCGGAATCCAAACAGGACCAACCCGAATGCACTTGAGAAAAAGCAAAGGACGGGCAGCCAAATAAAAAGCCTTCCATCGCGGCTGCAACAGTACCGGAATAAAGCACATCGTCGCCCATATTTTGTCCGCAGTTGATGCCGCTTAAAACGATATCGGGTTTTTGGGGGAGTAAACCGGTTAAAGCAATGTGAACACAATCTGAGGGTGTGCCGTTCACAAAGAAAACATTTTCCTGAACCTGACGGACGGAAAGCGGACGGTTAAGCGTTAAAGAATTGCTGGCGCCGCTGTGATTTTGCTCGGGCGCTACTACTGTGACATTGCCGAATCGGCGAATACGACGAGCGAGTTCCTGAATGCCGGGGGCTAAGTAACCGTCGTCGTTTGAAATCAAAATGTTCATCGCTTCCTCAAAGATAGCCGAAGTGTTCAGCCCTCAATTATCGCGATTTTCCGAGATCTTATCCAATGCCACGCGCGCAGAGCGAGGACCGAATACGGGAAAGTATTTTTGAGGAGCTCCGAAAAGGCAAAAGCCGTAGGTTTACTGAATCACTACGGCTGCACATCAATGTCGGCAATCGGCCGACGAAATTTTTAGTCCTGTCGAAAAGTTAGGCAGTCGCCTTAGACAAGGTCATTCCTGCAGATACAGTAACGACTTTTTGCTTCTTCTCTTTTTTCTCAGACTTTTTAGCAAGGGAGATCAATTGGAGAGAAGCCCCGGCTAATAAAAGACGAGTTTTCATCGGAAGAGATTCAGGCATTTAGTCCTCAAAGGTTGTTATGAAATCACCTTCCAATTTAGTAACTTAATATGACAGCTTTATGACAAAAATGACATAAATTTCAAAATTAAGTGTTTATCCTTAAACACTTACCATGACGCGGAAACCTCTTTTTTCAAGTTTATCTCGAATTTTACAAAGAGACTCCTTGTCCGCCTTTTTTAACCCTGCAGCCGGAGTGTCGCGATCAAGGGTATAAATCATTACCTCCCGAGGCTTGATTTCTTCGAGCACGTCAATCCAGGGATTTACAAACTCGTCTATCGTATTATCCACAGACTGCCCTTCAAACTCGCCTTTCATGAACATCGTCTGGATAATCGGACGAACCGGCATATTTTTAAGCTTTTCGATGACTTCTTTTACGTCGTACTTGGCGTTCGGACGATCAATCCGCCTGATGTAGTCCGCGTTCACGGTATCGAGTTTCATAATCGGGTTGTCCACTTTTGCTAAAGCTTTAACTACTCTGTCGCGAGCCAGAAATGTGGAATTGCTTAAGACGCTGATTTTAGCGTTGGGAAAATAACGATCTCGAAGTTCAATCGTATCGTCAATGATGAGGTAAAAATCAGGGTGAGAAGTCGGTTCTCCGTTTCCGGCGAACGTAAAGACATCGGGTACGACTCCTGTTTTCTGCAGATAGATGAGTTTCTTTTCTAACGCAGTACGGACTTCTTCGCGCGTAGGCAATTTGCGCTTAGCATCGTGATCTTTATTAAAGCCGCATTCACAGTACACGCAGTCAAAAGAACAGACTTTAGCTTCAGCCGGCAAGAGATTGATACCTAAAGAAGTGCCTAAGCGTCTGGAATGAACCGGCCCGAAGATTGGTGAAGGAAAAAGAATACAAGCCATGCTGAATTCCTCCGTAACAGCCGCAGAAAACAAAAAGGTTGTCGCTTGGACAACCTTTCGAGAATTTGTGGTCGGGGCGGCGGGATTCGAACTCGCGACCCCTTGCACCCCATGCAAGTGCGCTACCAGGCTGCGCTACGCCCCGACTCAAGAACCGTGATATTACACGATTTTTTTTAATTGTGCAAAAACTCTTCGATTTTTTCTAAGTTATAGACGACAGAATCAAATTCGTCCCAATCGATTTCCGGCTGAGCAAACGCTCCGGCCCCATCAAAACCGGGTAGATAAGCTTCCGGAAGCTGCGGCGCCGAAGCGCCGGCTTTTGCTTCCCTGTCTTCTTTATTCAAAATTTCTCTTGCCGCATCAATACGATAGCCTTCTCCGTAGAGCAACTCCCGTATTCTGCGGGCAATCAAAATATCTTTTGCGCGGTAAGCACGCTGGCTGCCGCGCTTCATCGGTCTGAGCTGAGAAAATTCTTTTTCCCAAAACCTCAGGACATAATCTTTTACACCACAAAGTGAGCTCGCTTCCCGAATCGGAAAATACCTTTTCGAAGGTATCGGCGGCAATTCAGGAAGCTTTTTCTTTCTGGGCATCCGCTATCAAGCCTTTTGGCGGAGGTTGTAATCGATAAAGTCCGTCAGTTTCTTGGAAGGATGAAAGTAGACATCCAAACGGGTCGGAGCGTCAAACCATTCCTTGGCCTCCGGGTCAAAGAACATTTGTATGCTCTGCCGCAGATTTCAAACCTGCCGAGTGTCGTGAGTTTTACCTCTTCTCCGGTTGCTAAAACATCCGAAATGGTCTGGAAAAACTGAGTCACAAAAACTCGAGACATCTCGCGGCTGAAACCGAGCTCCTCGAAAAGAACTTCTTCGAGCGTGCTGCGGTTCATTGTGTTCTTATCCCCAAGCAACTCTTTGACGAGTTCAAAATTGTCAGGACCAATGTTTGCCATGACTTCCCCTTAATCTCTCAAGACTGCGCCCTCTTTAGCGAGGGCTTCTACCACAGCGGCGACGGCCTCGTCAGCCTCTTCTTCAGAAAGCTGAGCATCCGGACGCTGGAGCAACATGTTAAACGCAAGGCTCTTCTTCCCTACATTAGCACCATCCTGAGGTTTGTAAAGATCAAAGAGTTTGAAAGATGACAAACTCAGCAGGCGCGGATCTTTCTTCGCGGCCTTGCGAACGGCGTCCATCAGTTTCTGAACCGGAACTGCATCGTCAATAAACACGGCGACGTCGCGGGACATCGGCTGGAACTTAGACAGGCTGCGGTTGACCGGAACTCCGACATCAAGAAGCGCTTCTTCCTTGAGCTCGAAGACGACCGGAGAATGCGGCAGCTCATACTTATGAGCGAGCTCGGGATGAAGCTCTCCAATAAATCCGATTTCTTCGCCGTCGAGATAAACAGTAGCGGCGCGTCCCGGATGGAGTGCAGGATGGTTAGATTTTTCAAAGCGGAGGTTGCGGCCCGGAAGCAGCATCTCAACCGCACCCTTCAAGTCGAAGAAGTCAAAGTTTCTAGCCTTCTCTCCCCACTGAGCCGGGCGAGCTGAGCCGTATACCAGAGCGGCAAGATGCAGCGGCTGATACACGCCTTCAACGGCAGCGTCGGAGCCCTTAACGGAGGGATCACGTCTGAAGATACGGCCTAATTCAAACAAGGCTGCTCTGTCGGCTTTACGATTGAGGTTGTACTTAAGACGATCCACCAAGCCGGAGATCAGCTGTGTTCTCATGACAGCCATCTGGGAAGCGATCGGATTCAAAACTTTAATCGGATCCTTAACTTCGGCAAAGTCTGCTTCCGCTTCTTCACTGATGAAGGAGTAGTTAATCAGCTCCTGGAATCCTAAGCCGGCCATCTTCTTGCGAAGTTCATGACGGTCGAGTTTGGCTTCAGGACGTTCGAGCATGGCTACGCGAGCCAGCGGAGGAATTTCCGTCAGGTTCTGATAACCGTAAAGGCGAGCAACTTCTTCGATCAGGTCTTCTTCAATCTCGATGTCAAAGCGATAGCTCGGAGCATCCACAACGAATGTGTCTCCTTCTTTCTTGAAAGAGAAGCCTAAGCGAGTAAAGCACTCGGCCATTTTGTCGTCGGAGATATCTGCACCGATAACTTTTCTGCAGCGGTCAGCTCTCATGCGAACGGGCTCGCGAACCGGAAGCTCTTCAATTTCGTCGACAACCGGACCAACCTTCGTTTCAGAGGTACCGCAGATCTCGAGAATCAGTCGAGTGATATATTCCATATGGTCCACGTTGGACTGGAAATCCACCCCGCGCTCGAAGCGATAAGCAGCGTCCGTGGAGAAGTTTAATTTTCTGCAGCGGCCTTGAATGGCTTTGGGCCACCAGAAAGCAGCCTCAATAAAGACATTTTTCGTGTCTAATGAAACAGCAGCATGATCGCCGCCCATGATGCCGCCGATGGCTTCAATACCGTTGTTATCGCTAATCACACCAAAGTACGGATCGATATCAACAGTCTGACCGTTAAGGAGTTCGGCTTTCTCACCTTCTTTACCCCAGCGAACGGTCAGAGGACCGTCAAGCTTATCGAGGTCAAAAATATGAGTCGGACGGCCGAGCTCGAGCATGACGTAATTGGAAATGTCCACCAATGCAGAAATCGAACGCTGCCCGGAACGCTCCAGACGGTCCTTCATCCACTGAGGAGTCGGAGCCTTAGCATTGACGCCGCAGACCACACGGCCGGCGAAGCGTCCGCAAAGATCCGGAGCTTCATTGCGTACTTCGTGAACGCAGTCACAGGTAGCCGGAACCGGAGAGAAATCCGGGAGGGAAAGCTCGGCACCGGTCAGCGCTCTCAAATCACGGCCGACACCGATCACGCTTAAAGCGTCACCGCGGTTCGGAGTTGCTTTGACTTCAATCTTCTTGTCGTCAAGACGTTCGTAGACGCGAATGTCTTCACCGACAGGGGCGTCTTCCGGAAGAATCCACAGACCGGAATGATCTTCGCTGATGCCTAATTCTCTGCTGGAGCAAAGCATACCGTTGCTCTCGACACCGCGGAGTTTGGCCTTTTTAATCTTAAAGTCGCCCGGAAGCACGGCGCCGATGGTAGCGCACGGAACCTTGACTCCGGCTCTAACGTTCGGAGCACCGCAGACGATTTGCACAGGTTCCTCTTTACCGATATCCACCGTGCAGACATGCAGTTTGTCTGCATTCGGATGCTGTTCGCAGGTCAATACCTGAGCAACGACCACACCGGTGAAGGCCGGCGCAATCGGTTCTGCGCCTTCGATTTCCAGGCCGCCCATCGTCAGGGTTTCGCACAGCTCATCGCTGCTGAGGGCAGGATTGATGTAATGGCGCAGCCACTCTTCTGAAAATAACATTTTTATCCTTTCGCCGATTAGTTGAACTGTTTGAGGAAGCGGAGGTCGCCTTCGAAGAAAAGACGAAGGTCATCGATTCCGTAGCGGAGCATGGTCAGTCTTTCGAGGCCGGAACCGAAAGCAAAACCGATGTAGCGTTCCGGGTCTAATCCGAAGTTTCTGACCACATTCGGATGGACTTCACCGGAGCCGCTGATTTCCAGCCATTTTCCCTTTCTCGGGCCGCTGGTGAACATCATGTCCACTTCAGCGCTCGGTTCAGTGAACGGGAAGTAGCTCGGACGGAAACGAACGATTAAGTCGTCCGTTTCAAAGAAACGCTTCAGGAAGTCAACGTATACGCCCTTCAAGTCGGCAAAACTGATGTTTTCGTCGATCCAAAGACCTTCGACCTGATGGAACATTGGAGAGTGCGTTGCGTCAGAGTCCACACGATAGGTTCTTCCGGGAGCGATAACTTTAATAGGCGGCTTATGCTGACGGGCATAGCGAACTTGCATCGGAGAGGTATGCGGTCTCAACGGAAGCTGCTTGCCGGTTTCATCCTTCATGTCAACGTAGAACGTATCCTGCATACTGCGGGCCGGATGATTAGGAGGATTATTCAGGGCTGTAAAGGTGTACCAGTCGTTTTCAACTTCAGGGCCGTCGGCAACATCAAAGCCGATGGTTTTAAAGATTTCTTCAACGCGCATCCAGGTTCTCATGACCGGATGAATACCGCCGTTGCCGAATGTGCGGCCCGGCAATGTGATATCGACCGATTCAGAGGTCAATTTACGGTTAAGTTCTTCGCGGGCCAAAGCTTCGCGTCGATTATTGAGCAGCGTTTCGACTTCACGTTTGGCTTTATTGATTTCGGCTCCGCGAGCGCGTTTTTCTTCGATGGACAGTTTTGCCATCCCCTTCAGCAATGCTGTCAAAGAACCGTTTTTGCCGAGATAGACAGCTTTCGCGTCTTCCAGGGCTGCCGGCGTTGCGGCCTGATCAAAAGCCTCTTTGGCAGATTGAATGATTAGACTGAGATCTTCCATATTGGGTCAGTTGGATTTTTAGTAACCTGAAAAAACAAAAGCCTGGCATATCAAACCAGGCTTTTGTAGGTATTTTAGCAGTTTCAAAGCACTGAAATCGGCTTGAAACCTGCGTGTCTGAAGCTAATTAAGCAAGGCTAGCCTTAGCTTTGGCAACAACAGCGGCGAAACCTTCTTTATCGAAGATGGCCATGTTGGACAGAACTTTACGGTCGAGTTCAATACCGGCTTTCTTGAGGCCGTTCATGAACTGGCTGTAGTTCATGCCGTTGGCACGAGCACCGGCGTTGATACGAGCAATCCACAGACGGCGGAATACACGTTTCTTGTTGCGGCGATCGCGGTATGCGTACTGACCGGCACGCATAACTGCCTGCTTAGCGACACGATAAACATTATTGCGGCGAAGGGTAAAGCCCTTGGACAGCGCAAATACTTTCTTATGACGGGCACGAGCCGTTACACCACGTTTTACTCGGGGCATCTTATTCTCTCCTCTAAATTAAGCGTAAGGCATCATCGCGCGGATTTCTTTTTTATCCGACTCGCTGATGGTTAACATGCCGCGCAGGTGACGTTTGTTCTTCGTCGTGCGCTTGGTGAGAATATGACGCTTGGTAGCGTGTGCACGCTTGATGGAGCCGCCGGAGCGAACTTTAAAACGCTTGCTCGCAGCTTTTTTAGTTTTCATCTTGGGCATTTTGCCTAAGTTCCTTTTATTAGATGATTGCAGGCGCCCTCAGACACTGAGGATCTTGTTCAGCCTGGTTTCACTTATTTTCTGCCCGAAAGCAGGGTCGTAATAATACTCCAAAACAAATCATTAATTTGTAAGAATATTATTTCTTTTTCTTAGGAGCCAGAACCATAATCATCTGGCGGCCTTCAAGTTTAGGAAAGGATTCGACCTGAGCGATATCGGCCAAATCTTCCTTCACTTTATTCAGGAGATCTGTACCAAATTCCTGGTGAGCCATTTCACGGCCTCTGTAGCGCAGTGTGACCTTTGCTTTATTGCCGTCGGCTAAGAAACGAGTCAAAGCACGAAGTTTCGTGTCGTAGTCGTTCTTATCCGTCTGCGGACGGAACTTCACTTCCTTGACCTGAATGACCTTCTGCTTGGCCTTCTGTTCCTGTGCCTTCTTCTGCTCCTGATAGCGGAATTTACCGTAATCCATCAAACGGCAGACCGGAGGACGAGCGTTCGGCGCGACCTCCACTAAGTCAACATCTGCCTCTTCGGCCATGGCTAAAGCCTGAGAGGTCCTGACGATACCGATCATCTCGCCGTCAAGACCTGTCAAGCGAACTTCAGGGACGCGGATCTCGCCATTGATCCGGTGTGTACGTTCTTGAGCTATTTTCGTCTCCAATTAGTTATTCAATTTCGTTCACGTTGCGGCGTGTGGCCACATCTTCCTGAACGAGCTTAATAAAGTCTTCCACGCTCATGGCGCCAAGATCCTTGCCGCCGCGAACTCGAACCGCGACTTTACCTTCTGCCTTTTCCTTAGCTCCGACAACGAGGATGTAAGGAAGCTTCTGCAGGCTAAGTTCGCGAATCTTATATGTAATTTTGCCGTTTCGCAAATCTGCTTCGGCGCGAAGACCCGCCTTTTTGAGCATAGAAACAACTTCCTGAGCGTAATCGGCCTGATCGTCGGTAATGTTGGCAACGGCGACCTGTACCGGAGCGAGCCACGGAGGAAGCTGACCGGCATAGTGTTCGAGCAGCATGCCGATGAAGCGTTCCAAGCTGCCGACAATCGCGCGGTGAAGCATGACCGGAGTGGCTCTGCCGTTGCTTTCGGTCACATATTCGGCACCGAGACGAGACGGCATCTGGAAGTCAACCTGGATCGTACCGCACTGCCAGCCGCGGCCTAAGGAGTCACGCAGATGGTATTCGATCTTCGGACCGTAGAATGCGCCTTCACCCGGAAGGATGTCATATTTGATGCCGGAAGCATCCAAAGCATCCATCAGAGCTTTTTCTGCTTTGTCCCAAGTTGCATCATCGCCGATACGTTTTTCCGGACGTGTTGCAATCTTGTAAGAGATGTCCGTAAAGCCGTAGTCGGCATAGACCTTCTGAACGAGCTTGGTGTAAGCAGTGCATTCGGAAAGAATCTGATCTTCGGTACAGAAGATATGTCCGTCGTCCTGAGTGAAGCCGCGGACGCGCATCAAACCGTGCAGAGAGCCGGACGGTTCATTTCTGTGGCAAGCGCCGAACTCACCGTAGCGGATCGGCAGATCGCGGTAAGAACGAACGGCGCTGTTGAAGATCTGAATGTGGCCCGGGCAGTTCATCGGTTTCAGTGCGTAGTAGCGGTTTTCCGACTCTGTCGTGAACATATTCTCTTTGTACTTGGACCAGTGGCCGGATTTTTCCCACAGAGAACGGTCTAACAGCTGAGGTGCCTTAACCTCCTGATAGCCGTTATCTTGGTAAACACGGCGCATGTATTGTTCGACCTGCTGCCAAAGTGCCCAGCCGCGTGCATGCCAGAAAATCAGGCCGGGAGCTTCTTCCTGGAAATGGAAGAGATCGAGTTCTTTGCCGAGGCGGCGATGGTCGCGTTTTTCTGCCTCTTCCAGCATGTAGAGGTAAGCAGCCATATCGTCTTTCTTAGCCCAGGCGGTACCGTAGATTCGCTGCAGCATTTCGTTCTTGCTGTCACCTCTCCAGTAAGCGCCGGCAAGTTTCATCAGCTTGTGAACTCTCAGGCGACCGGTGCTCGGGACGTGGGGTCCGCGGCAAAGGTCGACATAGTCACCCTGACGGTACAGAGAAATGGTTTCACCGGCAGGGATAGAGCCGATGATTTCGGCCTTGTAGTGTTCGCCGATGGAGTTGAAATATTTAACGGCCTCGTCGCGGTCCATCTCTTCACGAACAATCGGAAGATCGCGTTTAACGATCTCGTCCATCTTCTTTTCGATGAGCGGAAGATCTTCGTTGGTCAAATGTTTCGGCAGAGAGAAGTCGTAGTAAAAACCGTTTTCAATCACCGGTCCGATCGTGATCTGAGCCTGCGGGTACAGCTCTTTGACAGCCTGAGCCAGCAAGTGAGAGGTCGAATGACGAATGATCTCAAGGCCCTCAGGGTCTTTGTCAGTCACAATCGAAACCGTACTGTTTTCGGTAATCGGGTGAGACAGGTCCACGAGTTTGCCGTTAACTTTACCTGCCAAAGCAGCGCGAGCGAGGCCGGCGCCGATAGAGGCTGCAACGTCACCTACGGTAACCGGTGAATTGAATTCACGTTTGGAGCCGTCGGGCAGAGTTACTTCGATCATTAATCTTTCTCCAAAAATTCTTCAAATTATTCGATTGGTTCGAGCGCGGACGCAAAAAGCCCGGCCGAACATAAAAAATAGATTTTACTGTCTAACCGGAGCCTAATGCTTAGTCCCGCCTTACTTTTTCAGCTTTTCAGCCTTCTGTTCATTAGCGTTTGAACTTATTTCTCGGGTTTATTCTTAAACGCTTTCCCGCTCAGGATGACACCGAAAATCGCAAGAACCGCAAGCCAAATACATTGGCGAATAAACCAATCGGTATTCACTGAGCCGATTACTTCTACCCAAAGGAGGAATTTGAGAATCAGGTAGGTTGCCAAGATACCGATAAATGCACCTATGACACAAGCCAAAACCACCCCGAGAAAATTAGGAACTCTCTTCCGAAAAAAAAGGCCGGACAGAATTCCGATGCAAAACGACAGAATCAGCGTCAAAAATGAAATTAGCACTTTCGCTCCTTATGCGATTTTCTTAATATGAATGTTGCAAGGATACCTATTCCAAATCTTCAATTACTACAAAAAGGTCCGAAAATGGAACACTTCTCTCCCAAGATTGTCAAAGCTGTAGAAACAGTCAAAACCAGCCCTTCCGTACAACGTGCTTTCGACTATGTGAAAGAGCATCTCGAAGAAACGATTCGTGATCAGAAAGAACTCGTACTGATCGAAGCTCCGACCGGTCACGAAAAGGCCAAAGCAGAGCGTTACCTCAGCATGCTGCGCGAAGCCGGGTTAGATGACATCTACATGGACGAGCACTTCAACGTCATCGGCAAACTGCATGGGACCGGCAACACCGGCTGCAGTGTTTTACTCGAAGGCCATTTAGACACCGTGTTCTCTTTCGGAGACGTTAAAGGTATCGAGACGGATGCCGAAGGACGTATCCACTGCCCCGGCATTTGCGACGATACGCGCGCCATCGCCGCCAACCTCGCGGTTCTGAGAGCTTTTAAAGCGGCAAATCTTCGACCCGTTCACGATATCTACTTCTGCGGTACGGTCTGCGAAGAAGGTCTCGGAGGCATGAAAGGCATGGCCTGGACGCTTGACCAGCTCAAAGACAAAACCAAACTGCTGGCCACAATTTCTATTGACGGCGCGACGGCAGAAATTTTTTACGCCAACGCCACCGGCATGATCGACCTTGAGGTCACGATTGAAGGCCCGGGCGGTCACGCGTGGACAGCGTGCGAACGCGTCAGCGCCATCCATGCCGCAGGCTTGGCCATCGCGGAAATCGCCAAGATCGTTCCGCCGAAAGATCCTAAGACAACCTTGACCGTCAGTTTGATCGAAGGCGGTCAAGCAATTCACGCCATCGCTCAGAAAGCAGTCTTCAAGATCAATGCTCGTTCAAATTCTCAGGCTGCACTGAATGAAGTAGAAGAACAAATCTATCAAGCCATCCGCGGAGGCGTTGAAATCGAACAAGAAAAAGAAGGCAGCGAAGGAGAACTCAGTCTTTCGATCGAAAAGACGCTGGACGTCCCGGCCGGAACTCAGCCGGATGACGCTCCGATCATTCAGCTTGCCAAACTAGCCACTCAGGCGGTCGGCAGAAATTACAAATTCTTGCCCGGCGGGTGCACCAATACCAACATGTCCATTGAGCGCGGCATCCCTGCCGTGACACTCGGACGCGGCGGCGAAGAATACGGAACCCATACGCTTAAAGAATGGTTCAACCCGAAAGGCGTCTATGCCTGCGAACAGAAGTCCATTCTGATGCTGTCCGTACTCGCCGGATTAGACGGTGTTATTGCGCCTCTGGACAAAGCCTAAAGGAGCTATAAGTGTTTTCTATGATTTATTTATGGCTGATCGGAGCCGTCGTATTAGCCGGCGCCGACATTCTTCTCGGCACGATCTACCTGCTCATTATTGCTGTAGCCGCATTGGCCGCCTTTATCTTTGCCGTGATCGGAGCAGGGATACTGTTTCAGCTGCTCGCGTTTGCCGTCTTTGCCATTGCCGGCTGTGTTTATCTGTCCTATCGGAAAAGGAAAAACTCCGTAAGCACGGATGCCGACCATTTGCAGCACATCAACGACGGACACTCCGTCGAAGTCAAGGAATGGAAAGAAAACGGCAAAGCTCGAGTTTTCTATCGCGGAACCGTCTGGGATGCCAAACCGGAAAAAGGTTCACCGATGGTTCCAGGCCTTTGGGAGATCGTCGGGATGAGCGGAAATACTTTAATTATCAAACTCAAACAGGAGAAATAATATGGAAGCAATCGGAGGGTTCGCCGTATTCATCATGGTGCTGGCAGTTTTTGCCGTCATCTTCATTGCAAAATCGGTTCGCGTCGTTCCTCAGCAGGAAGCCTGGGTCGTCGAACGATTCGGAAAATTTCACACCGTGCTTCAGCCGGGCCTGAATTTCATCATTCCGATTATCGATCGCGTTGCCTATCGCCAGACGCTCAAAGAAATTCCGATGGACACATCGAGCCAAATCTGCATTACCAAAGACAACACTCAGCTGCAGGTGGACGGCGTCCTCTACTTTCAGGTCACCAATCCGGAACTTGCCAGCTACGGAACGTCCGACTTTGTGATGGCCATTACACAGCTTGCGCAGACATCTCTCAGAAGCGTTATCGGTACGATGTCGCTCGACAAAACGTTCGAAGAACGTGAAGAGATCAACGCTAGAGTCGTCCAGGCCGTGGACGAAGCCGCCCAGACCTGGGGCGTGAAGGTTCTGCGTTATGAAATTAAGGATCTGACGCCGCCGAAAGAGATTCTGCGCGCGATGCAGCTGCAGATTACGGCAGAGCGAGAAAAACGCGCGGTCATCGCCACTTCGGAAGGCCAGAAGCAAAAAGAAATCAATATTGCAGAAGGCGAAAGAGCGGCCATGATCGCCCAGTCCGAGGGCGAAAAGCAAGCTGCCATTAACAAGGCCGAAGGTGAAGCTCGTGCAATTGAAGCCGTTGCTAAAGCGCAGGCAGAAGCCATCCGTGCCGTTGCGCAAGCCATCAGCGAGCCGCAGGGCATGCAGGCGGTGAACCTTCAGGTCGCAGAAAAGTATGTGGAAGCTTTCGGAAAAATTGCTAAGGAAGGCAATACGCTGCTTCTTCCGGCCAATCTCGCCGACATGGGTTCGATGGTCGCTTCAGCAATGACGATCATCCGCGAGCAAAACGGCAAGCAAGCCGCCGCACCCGCCGTCCGCAAGGCCGAATAAACCGCAAAGACGAAAATGCCCGGGAGCTTACGCTACCGGGCGAAATCTTGGTAGGCACAATTGGACTCGAACCAACGACCCCCACCATGTCAAGGTGATGCTCTAACCAGCTGAGCTATGTGCCTAAAATTGTCGTCTCTTAAAGCGAAACAGCTTCTTCAAACCAGAACAAGAAGTTTTGGTAGGCACGATTGGACTCGAACCAACGACCCCCACCATGTCAAGGTGATGCTCTAACCAGCTGAGCTACGTGCCTGAAGAAGTCGAAACTATACAGTCATTTTTTTAGTTGTGCAAGTCGATCGCATGGCTGTTGCAAACTCTTACGTTCTTCTTGCTGAAAACACGCCTTTAACTTCGCGAATCGCGGCCAAAGTACGATTCAAATCGTCCTTACTGTGGATTTCGATCGTGAACGTCATGTGCACGTCACCTTTCACGCGAACGGTCTGCATCGCAGAAATACTCTGTTTTTCCCGAGAAAGGATTTCAGAGATATCTTTGAGCAAGCCCATACGGTCAGCTGCGATCACCAAAATCTGGACCGGGAAAACGGAAGATTCGTCCTGCGTCCAGGAGACTTCAATCAAACGATCTCTGCCTTCTTCGTCCAAAGAACGAATGTTCGGACAGTCGGCGCGATGCACCGTTACGCCGCGTCCGCGGGTCACGAAACCGACGATCTCATCAGGCGGCACCGGATGACAGCAGCGAGCCAGCTGAGTCAGCAGTGAGTCAACGCCCACCACCAGGATCTTGCCTTTCTCGTGCTCGGAGGTTTTCTTCGGAGCCGCGGTTTCCAGCTTTTCTTCTTCCTGCGGATTCTTCTGCGGACGAGGTGCTAAAACGTTTTCGATCGCTTTCTGACCGAGTTCGTCTTTTCCGGCAGCCAAACACAGATCATCGACAGTGTTGAAACCTAAACGCTTAGCCAAATCCTCAAGCTTGACAGCGGTTTTACCCAAGCGTGCCAAGTCCTTGTCAATTTTTTCTCGGCCGGCTGTGACCGCCTGCTCCATTTCCTGAGCATTGAACCACTGACGAACCTTCGTGCGAGATCTGGGAGAAGCCGTAAAGCCTAAGTCCGGGTTTAACCAGTCTCGGCTCGGAGCACCGACTTTTGCCGCAATAATCTCAACTGTTTGGCCGCTCTGAAGTTTGGTATTCAGCGGAACCATCACACCGTCAACTTTGGCGCCGCGGCAGCGGTGGCCGAGTTCGGTATGCAGAAGGTAGGCGAAATCGATCGGCGTACTGCCGGCCGGAAGGTCAAGGACTTTGCCCTGCGGCGTCAGAACGTAGATATGTTCGTCTTTCGCAGCTTCCGGGGTCGGAGCAGCTTGAACGTCACTCTTCCAAGCCAGCATCTGGCGCAGCCAAGCCACACGATCTTCTTCATGTTCGCCGGCCTTGCGTTTGGAGCCTTCTTTATAGCGCCAATGCGCGGCCACACCGAGTTCTGCGAACTCGTGCATCGCGCGGGTTCGGATCTGGATCTCGAGCGGTTTACCTCTGGAGCCGACAATCACGGTGTGCAAAGACTGATAACCGTTGGGTTTCGGTTTTGCAATGTAATCGTCGAATTCCTTAGAAAGAACTTCGAAAGATTCCTGGATCAGCGAAAGCGTCTCGTAGCACTTTTCTACGGAATCCACGATGATGCGGATGGCTCGAACGTCAAAGAGCTGTTCGAACTTCAAGTTCTTCTTGCACATCTTCTTCCAGATGGAATAGATGTGTTTCGGACGTCCGGAGACAGACGCCTGAATTCCGCGGGAAGCCAGTAATGCCTGAATTCGGCGTACTGCTTCCTGAATAGAAGCAACACGCTCCTCACGGGTTTCTTCAAGATTATTGGCGATCGTGTGAAAAACTTCCGGTTCGGTAAAGCGCAGAGACAGATCTTCAAGCTCCCACTTCATCTGCCAAATACCTAAACGGTTGGCAAGCGGAGCGTAAAGCGCCAAAGTTTCGGCACCGTATTCTTTTGCACCCGGAGCTTTGGTCGCTGCGAAATAGCGCAGCGTCTGAAGACGCGAAGCCAAGCGAAGCAATACCACGCGGAGATCGGTACACAGAGCGAGCAGCAAACGGCGTACGGCATCAGGCTGCTGACTGATGCGTGCCTCTCCCTCGCGCGAGCGGGCCTTCTCGCTCACGTCAATAACGACTTTGAGATTTGCGACGAGTTCGCAGACTTGTTTTCCGAAGTGTTTGGTCAGCCATTCTTTCGGATTTTTGAGTTGGTTCCAAACACAAAAAAGATAGGCTGCTGCCAAAAGGTCATCGTCATCGCGAATGCCGCGAAGGATATCCACGACGCCCTCGGCATGAGCCATTACGGACTCGCCGGTGAAAAGTTTCTGACCCTCGTAAAGAGGCTCAATGGTACGACGGACATCAGCCAAATTAAGAGTCGGAGCAGATTCTTCCATTCTTCTACCACTAAACAAAAGAAGGCAGTCCTGATACAGAAACCACCTTCTACAAAAGGATGCGTAATTTTACCGAATCTGTCTGATTTGTCTAAATTTCGGCGCGTTAATCCACTACAACTGCGACTGTTGAAATCTGTACTTTCCAAGACGGATCAGGAAGCGCAGACTCAAGGACGGATCGGGCCGGAGGATTGGATTTGCTCACCCATTCTTCCCAGGCCTGATTCATTTCGGAAAAGTAACCCATGTTCGGAAGGTAGACAGTGCAGCGAAGAATATGCTCCTTATCGGATCCGGCTTTTGCAAGCAGATCATCGATTGTTTTGAGCACTTCTGCCGTCTGTACTTTCGGATCCCGGTTACGGGCCAGATCCACTTGTCCGGAGATATAGACTACTCCGTCACAGACCACCGCCTCACTGAAACGGCGTCCGGGCTCGATACGTTTAATCTCGGGCATAGCGGTTTCCTTTTGTTAGTTCTTGAAACTGTGGATCGGAGCCGGAATGCGTCCGCCGCGATTGATAAAGCCGGCTGCGGAACCCTTCTGAACCGCCATAATATCGGCACCGCCGAGCAAACCGCCGAATTCGGCACGTTCGCCGACCGTCTTGCCGGGAACAGGGATGAGACGAACAGCCGTTGTCTTAGCGTTGATCATACCGATCGCGCTTTCGTCGGCGATGATGGCGGAGATGACGTCAGCCGGCGTGTCGCCCGGGATCGCGATCATATCGAGACCGACGGAGCAAACACAGGTCATGGCTTCGAGTTTTTCGAGTGTCAGGAGGCCTTTAGAGGCGGCATCGGCAATGGCCGCATCTTCACTCACGGGAATGAAGGCGCCGGACAAACCGCCGACGGAAGAGGAAGCAAAGACACCGCCCTTCTTCACCGCGTCGTTCAGCATAGCAAGGACGGCTGTAGAGCCGGGTGCGCCGATAGAAGACAACCCGACGCTCTGGAAGATTTCACCGACGGAGTCTCCGACTTCGGGGGTCGGAGCTAAGGACAAATCGGCCACACCGAAAGGCAGGTTCATTTTTTCGGCAACTTCAGTACCGATCAGCTGACCGACCTTCGTCACCTTAAAGGCAGTGGTCTTAATGATTTCAGCAATTTCTGTGATCGAGACCTGCTCGCCCCTTCTGCGAACGGCGCGGTCAATTGCTTTTTTCACAACGCCCGGACCGGAAACACCGACACTGATCACCGCATCAGCTTCGCCGACGCCAAGATAGCCGCCGGCCATGAAGGGTACGTCTTCCGGAATATTGCAGAAGACAACCAGTTTGCAGCAGCCGAGACCGTCGCGGTCTGCGGTAGCGGCAGCAACATCGAGCACTCTATGGCCCATAAGTTTGACAGCATCCATATTGATACCGGTGCGAGTGCGGCCGACGTTGATGGAAGAGCAAACGTGGTTCGTGGTTGCCAAAGCTTCAGGCAGCGCATCAATCAGGTTTCTTTCTCCCGGCGTGATGCCTTTTTCGACCAAGGCGCCGAAGCCGCCCAAGAAGTCGACGCCGGCGTCGGTGGCGCAGTCGTCTAAGAGTTTGCAGACCTTGACCATCTGGTCACGGCTGTATCCGGCACAGACGGTTCCGATCGGAGAGACCGTAATACGCTTATTGACAACGGGAATACCGTAGCGGTCGCCGACTTCGTTGCAGATGGCAACGAGGTTCTTGGCATGACGATTAATTTTGGAGCGGACGCGGTAAGCGAAAGTGTCGAAGTTATCGCTTGCACAATCGAATAAGTTCAAGCCTAGGGTCACGGTACGAACATCCAAATGTTCGCTTCTGAGCATATCCAGCGTGGAGATGACCTCGCGTTCTGTAAGCATTTGATTGATTCCTTTTTGAATTAAGCGATAGACACACGATGAACCGCTTCAAAAATTCGGCGGTGCTGCATGCTCATGGAAAGATGACGGTCGTGGGCGATGTCGGAAAGAGTTCTGCTCAGAGCTTTTCTGTCCACTTCGGGAGGAACAGTGACTTCAAACACCAGAAGAACACGCGGCTGCGGCAGAGGGTTGCCGGCATCGTCCAGTTTTACTTCAATCGTTCTGAAACTGTCGATGTTGATGCGGCCTTCATAAAACACTCTGGTAAACGCCGTCAGAATATCCCTGCTGTCGGTACCGTCCACGGTCAGAACGAACGGTTCACCTTGGGTAACGGTAGCTTCGCCCGGAACGTAATCACGGACGAGGACGGACATATCGAAGCCTTTGCCCTTCAGTGCTTCTTTAATAATCTTTGCGACTTCGTCGTCGCCAACACTCTCCGGTTTATCCACGATCATGATGGCGGAGTATTCGTTTCTCACCGTCGTTTGATCCATATCTATAATGGAGCAGCCGAGTTTGTTCAGAGTATCGGAGGTTGTGTAAACAACACCGAAGCTGTCGGGACCGGTGACAGCCACTAAAATTCGCTTCACGTTAATTTCCTAAAAGAATGAGTTTTTGCCGAAGACCCGGATGTCATTTCCGGCCTTGGCAATTTATGAGGACAAATTCTCCCGACTCGGCGACCGTGATCGTCGAGACAGTCTTTATATTAGCCAAGCAAAAGGCTGCTTTTAGGAAACAAAAGGACTTTTTTCGTCTCGGGAGGCAGAAATTAACACTCTGAATTTCGGGATCGCTTTAAGCGTGTTTTGAATGCTCTGCTCCGAGATTTTTTTCACAGGCGTATTTCTTAACTCCGCGGCAAGCGCGCCGTAGCGAGCCGTATCGGCGAGCGCGCTTTCGGGGTTCTCCTGATTTTGTTCCCGCACCCAGCTCGGGGGCATATCCGGACAATCCGTCTCCAGGACCCAAGCATCATCAGGAAGCTCGGACAAGATTTTGCGAATACGTTTCGAGCCGTCGTACGTCATTGCTCCGCCGTAGCCCAGCTTAAAACCATTTTGCAGGAACGCTTGCGCCTGAGCCATGCTTCCGTTAAAGGCGTGAATGATTCCGAGCTGCGGCGGCAAACGACGAATGTATTTGAGGACGATATCCATCGCTTCACGGCCGTGAAGACTCAGCGGCAAGCCGTACTTACGGGCAAACTTTAACTGAGCAGAAAAAACTTCTTCCTGAACGTCATGCGGAACGCTGCAGGCAGCAGAAAAATCCAGACCGCACTCGCCCACCGCAGCTAAACGAGGATCATCTTGATGCTCTTCCAGGAAGGCTTCCATCGCTGTCAGATCTTCTTTCCAGGAAGATCTGATGTAAAGCGGATGAATGCCGCACGCGTAAGCCTGGTCTTGTTCATACGCACAGCGCCGGGCATCTTCCAGATTATCGACACCGCCCGCGCACACCAAAGAAGAGACGACGCCGAGCCGGCGGGCCTCCCAAACTTCTTTTTTCTGCTGTTCTTCCGAGAGAACGAACAGATGGTTATGGGTGTCAATCCAGCGAAGCATTTAATTTTCCTCTGGCAAGATGCAGCCGTTCTTTAAACGCACAACGCGATCGCATCGCGCGGCAATATCAGGATCATGCGTCACAATGACCAGGGCCAAGCCCTGAGAGGACGACAATTTGAGCAGGTAGTCGATGACAACCTCAGCCGTCTCGCCGTCCAGGTTGCCGGTAGGCTCATCGGCCAAAAGACACAGCGGGGAGGCGCTGACTGCTCGGGCGATAGCGACACGCTGACGTTCGCCGCCGGACAGCTGGCTCGGCAGATGATCGGCGCGATCGGCAAGTCCCATTGCGTTGAGCAGGCTTTCAGCCCTCTTTTGAGCGACAGACGCTTTTTCGCGGCGGATTTTGAGCGGCATGGCCACGTTTTCCATGGCCGTAAATTCCGGCAGCAGATGATGGAACTGATACACAAAGCCGAGCCTGCGGTTGCGCAGCTCGGTTAAACGCTGCTCGGAGAGTTCGGCGATGTTTTCTCCGCCGATTTCGATCAAACCTTTATCAAAACGGTCCAGACCGCCGATGCACTGCAGGAGCGTTGTTTTTCCGGAGCCGGACGTGCCCACGATTGCCACCGACTCACCCTCGTGAACTTCCAGATTGACGTCTTTCAAAACATGCAAAAGTCGGCCGCTCTCTTTATAGCTTTTCTGCAGGCCGACAGCCTTTAATACGACGTTGTTATTCATATCTCAGTGCCTCAGCCGGTTGAATGTTTGCCGCTCTCCAGCTCGGATAGACGGTTGCCGCAAGAGCCAGCAGGAAAGAAAAGACGGCAATGGGGATCACGTCGGATGCACGAGGATCACTTGGCATTGCGGAGATGAAATAGATTTCTTTGGGCAGGAACTGGACACCGAAGAGCTGCTCGATGGCACCCACGATTGAACCTACATTGCAGGCAATGAGCAAACCGAGGCCCACACCGATCAGCACGCCGGCCGTCCCGATGAAAGCGCCCTGAACCATAAAGATGCGCATGATTGAGCCGCGCGTTGCACCTTGGGTTCGAAGGATTGCGATGTCGCTGCGTTTAGAGTTGACGGTCATCACCAAGGAAGAAACAAGACCGAAGGCTCCGACTAAAACGATGAGGAACAAAATAATGCCCATCATGCGTTTTTCGACCTGAACGGCCGCAAACCAAGTCCGATTCTGACGAGACCAATCGGTTGCCAAAAGACCAGGCGGCATTTGATTATTGAGTTCAGCGGCGACTCTCGGTGCATCCTGCATGTTGGAGAGCTTCAGTCGAATGCCTCCAGGTGTTTGAGTACGCATGAGTTTTTCGGCGTCCGTGAGATTGATGAAGCTCATTGCGCTGTCAAACTCGTAGTGGCCGGAATTAAAGACGCCTGCGACCGTGAACTGGCGCATGCGGGGCATGGTTCCGGCCGGCGTGAACTGTCCCTGAGGCACCATCACGTTGACCTTTTCTCCCGGAATCACGCCGAGGATCCTGGCTAAGTCCGTGCCGAGTATGATCTTGAATTCCCCGGGCTTTAAGTCGGACAGCTGTCCGATCTTCATGTTTTTTGCGACGTCGCTAACTTGAGATTCTGTCTGAGGATCAATGCCGTTTAGCTGGACGCCGCGCACGTTGGTGCCGCTCGTCAGCAGTCCCTGTCCCCTTAAGAAGGGCGCTGCGCCGATGATCTCCGGCTGCTGCTTCTTCAGCTCTGCGGCAGTCTTCTGCCAGTCCGGAATCGGAGCTCCGATCGACAGCACTTCGGCATGCGACAGCACGGAGAGCATCTTGTCTCGGACTTCTTTCTGGAAACCGTTCATCACGGATAAGACTATGATGAGGGCCATGACGCCCAAGGCGATGGAAGCCATGGACATGGCTGATATGAACGATACGAATCCGTCGCTGCGCCCTTTGCGGCGCGACAGTGTGTATCGCAGACCGATCATCCACTCGAAGGGCAGACCTGATAAAGGTTTATTTTTCACAAATTTTATCCAACTAAACGTTCAGGCTATTCTAGCTGTGAGATCAAACAATTAGAATTTAAGGCTATGCCCGCATGTATATTTTTATTGCCCAATTCACTGCCTTCTCCTAATGAAATTAAAGCGTTAGGAAAGGACGCCTATCCGCCCGTTTTGCGGAATTTCCTTGAAGGTTTCGGAGAACCGAAGGTCGCCACGATTTTTGAAAACCCGGCGCTCAGCGGTTTTGCTTCGATGCAGTGGGTATGGATGCTGCTGACTCAGCGCGAAAATCTAGCCCCGACCGCTCCTTATCTCTGGAAGGGTCTCGGAGGTCCGAAAGTTCATCAGGAATTTTGGGCCCTAAACGGCTACCGCATAGAAAACGGCGTGCTTAAAAGCGCCGGCGACATCTTTGATATCGATGAAGAATGCGATCTGAGAGATCTTTTGAATCCGGTCGCTCGTCAATTTGATTTTGAAGTGCAGGTTTTGGACGGACGCTTTTTCCTTGCGCGCAAGAAAGCATGGCAAGTTCTGATTGCTCCGTGGCTTGCTCAGAAAAACAAAGAACCGGCGCAGACTGCCGGTCCCCAAGCCGCTGAATGGACTGAAATCACTCGAGCCATTGAAGATAGCCTTGCAAAAAGCGCTTTCAATGAATTCCGGGCAAAAGCCGGACGGCCACCTGTTGAAGGTTTTTGGATCAACGGCGGTGCTTTTGAAGAGCAGCTCCTACCTTACACTCAGATTCGCTGTGCTCTGACAAGCGATCCCACGATTCGCGGCATCGCCGAGGCGGCGGGCATTGCGCGGGCCTACATTAAATCTTCGACGGCCGCTTGGCCTGACTGCCCTGAAGGCGACCGCTTCTGCATCCTCGACGAGTTTAACGATCCGACTGTCAAAGCAGATCCCGCTCACTGGCACGCCGCCTGGACACGCGCCGTTGAGCGCATGGAGCATCTCACGGCCACGGCAAAAGGATTTGAGAAATATCATCCCCGCTTGGTCGCTTCCGACGGTCTGCGCGTCAGCGTCATTGAAAAACTTCAGGAACAAAAGTCTTCTTTCGCCTTTTGGAAGAGTCCTAAAAACTACACCGAAGCATGGCTGAACTCCGGCCGCTAAAAACAAAAAAGTTATGACCAAAATAACGATTCGCCGATTTGACCGAAATGTCGTTCAGGCGCTCACAAACCGCGGCTTCCCCGAACCGCTGGCCCGCGCTTTAGCGGCCAGACACGTCACAAGCCCGTCCGACCTTGATTATGAATTCAAGGAGATGCTTTCTCCGTGGGATCTTAAAAACTGCAAAGAAGCCGGAGAAGCCATTGCCGATGCAATCTGGAAACAGAAAAACATCGTGATCATCGGCGACTATGACTGTGACGGTGCGACCGCTGTTTCCGTCGGCATCCTGGGACTTCAGGCGCTAGGCGCCTTCAACGTCTCTTATTTAATCCCTGACCGCGACAAGGACGGTTACGGTCTGTCTCCTCAGCTTGTTGATCGAGCTGCGGCTGCCGGCGCCGAGTTCATCATTACCGTGGACAACGGAATTTCTTCGGTGGCTGCGGTCGAACACGCCAAAGCCCTTGGCATCGAGACAGTTGTCACCGATCACCATTTGCCGGGCGATGAAATTCCTGACACCCTCGTCGTCAACCCGAATCAGCGCGGTGACACCTTCCCGAGCAAATCTTTAGCCGGTGTGGGCGTCATCTTTTACGTGTTGATCGCCGTGCGCTCGGCACTCCGCGCCAAAGGAGCCTATCCGAACGGAAAACAGCCGAATCTCCAGCATCTCATTGATTTGGTGGCTTTGGGTACGGTTGCCGACGTTGTGCCGCTGGACCGCAACAACCGGATCCTTGTTTCCAAAGGTTTAGACAGCATTCGCGCCGGCAAAATGCAGCCGGGCGTGAGCGCCCTGCTTTCCGTAGCAGGTAAGAATGCTCACCGCATTTGCGCCAATGACTTGGGCTACATTCTCGGACCCCGCATCAACGCTGCGGGTCGTTTGGACAGCATCAACAAAGGTGTTGAGTGTCTGACAAGCTACGACTACAACACGGCGCTTTTCTACGCAAAAGAGCTTGACCAAATCAATGCCGAGCGCCGCAATCGCGAAGTATCCATGCAGTCCGATGCAATTCTGTCCCTGCAGACAATTTCCGTCGATGACAGCAATTCCATCGTCCTTAAGGGCGATGACTGGCACGCCGGAATCATCGGTTTAGTGGCCTCCCGCATCAAAGAACAAACTTACCGCCCGGTGATCGCTTTTGCTCCGTCGGAAGAAAACGGTGAACACGTCCTCAAAGGTTCGGGACGGTCTATCCCCGGCATTCATCTGCGCGATGCCTTAGACCGCGTCAGCAAGCTCAAGCCGGGGCTGATCCTGAAATTCGGCGGTCATGCTATGGCTGCAGGCCTTACGATCCGCAAAGATGCTTTTGATGAATTCAAAGAACTCTTTGCCCGCGCCGTTAAAGAGCTTTCCGATCCTGAAATGTTCGAACGCAACATCGTCACAGACGGCGAGCTCAGGGCTTCGGACTTCAACACTGAACTCGTTGAAGCCATCCGCAAACATGTCTGGGGTCAGGCCTTCCCGGAACCGCTCTTTGCCAATCAGTTCAAAGTACTTTCTCAGAGAGTCTTGAAAGATCAGCATCTGAAACTTTCTCTCGAAGTTGACGGCAGAGAAATCCAAGCCATTTGGTTCAGGCATAAGCGCGAGCTGCCTCCGACCGTGCGTTTGGCTTACAAGCTCGACATCAATGACTTCCGCGGACGTCAATCGGTTCAGCTCATCATTGAAGGCATGGAAGACGAGTTTGAGGACTGGACGGCTTAAGAGCTTTTCAGTCGTGCAAACAAACTTACACAATTGAGGGAATACGGACCCATTTCCGCCCGCTCATCGGGTTAAGGATTGGGGCCGCTCTTATATAATTGAGGGTTCTTTTTAATATCAACACGTTAAGAAATGGAAGTTGAACGTTTAAACCTAATCGGCACCACCGCCGAGGACCTTCAAGCTCGCACGGAAGAGCTGCGGAGGTATCTTTGACTACGACCACAAAGAGCGTCGTTTAGAAGAAGTCAATCAAGCCCTTCAAGACCCGAGCATATGGTCTGATCAAGAGCGTGCTCAGCAGCTGAGCAAAGAAAAGAAACGTCTTGAAGACGTTGTCCTTACCATCAAACACCTTACTACCGGCCTTTCCGATGCTTTGGAATTATTTGAAATGGCCAAAGAAGAGGACGATGACGCCTCTTTGGAAGCGGTAGAAACTGATATCAGCAGTCTCAAAAAAGAGGTCGAACATCTCGAATTCCAGCGCATGTTCAATCAGGAACATGACGAGGCTAACTGCTTCCTGGAAATTCAGGCCGGCGCCGGCGGAACCGAAGCGCAGGACTGGGCCAGCATGCTTGAGCGTATGTACATCAAGTTTGCGGAACGCCAAGGCTTTAAGCCTGAGATTGTTGAAGAAACCGAAGGCGATGTGGCCGGTATCAAAGGCTGCACGATCAAAATCACAGGCGACTATGCCTACGGCTGGCTCAGAACCGAGACCGGTATTCACCGCTTAGTTCGCAAGAGCCCGTTCGACTCCAACGCACGCCGTCATACTTCTTTTGCTTCTGTGTTCGTCGTTCCCGAAGTCGACGATTCTTTTGAAGTCGAAGTCAATCCGGCCGATCTGCGTATTGACACGTTCCGCGCCTCCGGCGCCGGCGGTCAGCACATTCAGAAGACTGATTCCGCCGTCCGTATCACGCATATTCCGACCGGCATTGTCGCTGTCAGCCAGACCAGCCGAAGTCAGCATCAGAACAAGGAAGAGGCTATGACGATTCTGAAGAGCCGTCTTTATGAAGCCGAACTCCGTAAGCGGCAGGCTACTCAGCAGGCCTTGGAAGACAACAAGAGCGATATCTCCTGGGGTCATCAGATCCGCTCTTACGTGTTGGACCAGTCCCGCGTCAAAGACCTGCGTACCAATGTCGAAACCGGCAACACCACTGCCGTTTTAGACGGCGCTTTGGAACCCTTTATCGAGGCCAGCCTCAAGCAAGGAGTTTGAGCGTGAAGACTCTCACCATTATTACCGGTGCCTCTAAAGGGCTCGGTTTTGAATTAGCCCGTCAGTCGCTTAAGGCCGGCGACACCGTCGTGACGATGGAACGCCGTCCCTCGAAAGCCTTAGTAGAAGAAGCCGATAAGATCGGCTGCAATTTCATCCAGTTCACAGCGGACTTGCTTGACCGCAAGGGCGCTGTCGAGCTTTTGATGTGGCTGCTTTCCGATAAGGAATACGCCGAACACGACCGTCTGATTCTGATCAACAACGCCGGCGTGCTCGGTCCGGTCGGCCCGATTGAAAATGCTTCCCCGCAGGCTGCTGTTGACTGCATCCGCGTCAACTTTGAAATCCCGGTGCTGCTGACTCAGGCTTTTCTGAATGAGACACGCGACTGGAAAGGCGAGCGCCGCGTTATGAATATTTCTTCCGGCGCCGGACGCAAGTCCGTTCCCGGCTGGGCCATGTACTGCTCAACCAAAGCAGCCCTTGACCGCTTCACCGCCGTCACCGCCGAAGATCAGCAGGGAAAACCCAATCCAGCACGCCTGAGCGCCGTTGCTCCGGGCGTTGTAAATACCGACATGCAGGGCAGCATCCGCGCTTCGTCTAAAGAAGATTTTCCGAACGTTGACCGTTTTATCGACTTAGAAAAAGACGGAAAACTTCAGAGCCCCGAAGACACTGCCAAACGACTTTTAAATTACCTCAACAGCGACGAGTTCGGCAAAGAGCCCATCTCGGATATTCGCAATATTTCTGTTGGAGACTAAAGTGGAAAACCAGAAAGAAACCGTCAAAAAAGAAGACGTTCTTGAGACTGAGAACCATATCATTGCCGAACGTTTAGCCAAACTCGACAAACTCAGAGCCGAAGGCGTTGCTTATCCGAATGATTTCGTTCAGAAAGACCGCATTGAAGAAGTGCGCGCTGCCAACGGCAGCAAGACGCCGGAAGAGCTTGAAGCTGCTCCGGTCGAAGTTACTGTTGCCGGCCGCGTCATGCTCAAACGCGTCATGGGCAAAGCCAGCTTCCTGACCGTCAAAGACGGCACCGATCACATCCAGTTTTTTATCACCAAGGCTGAAGTGGGCGATGAAACTTACGACTTCTTCAAGAAGATGGTCGACATCGGCGATATCGTCGGCGCAACCGGCACGCTGTTCTTCACCAAGACCGGCGAACTTTCCGTCCGCGTCAAGAACTTCCGTCTGCTGACCAAGAACATTCGTCCGCTGCCGGATAAGTTCCACGGCCTCTCCGATCCGGAAACCCGCTATCGTCAGCGCTATGTCGATCTGATCATGAACGAAAGCACACGCCGCACCTTCATGATCCGTTCCAAGGCGATCGCCGAAACTCGTAAATTCATGATGGAACATCACTTCATGGAAGTGGAAACTCCGATGCTCCATCCGATCCCCGGCGGTGCCAATGCCAAACCTTTCATCACCCATCACAATGCGCTCGACATGGATATGTACCTGCGCATCGCACCGGAACTTTATCTGAAGCGCTTGGTCGTCGGCGGCTTTGAACGCGTGTTTGAACTCAACCGCTCTTTCCGCAACGAAGGTGTTGACGTTCGCCACAACCCTGAATTCACAATGATGGAGTTCTATGCAGCCTACAAGGAATATCACTGGCTCATGGACTACACCGAAAAACTTCTGCGTACCGTCGCAGAAAAGACGATCGGTACCGCTGTCATTCAGTATCAGGGTCATACCATCGACCTCACAAAACCGTTTGATCGCCTGACCGCTAAAGAAGCCGTCCTGAAGTACGCTCCGCAGTACACCGCCGAGCAGCTCGAAGACAAGGACTTTATGCAGGAAGAACTCAAGCGCCTGGGTGAACCCGCTAAGGCTGACGCAGGCGTCGGCGCTCTGCAGATGGCTATGTTTGAAGCCGTTGCCGAATCCAAACTCATTCAGCCGACTTACATCATTGACTACCCGGTTGAGATTTCTCCGCTGGCTCGCGCCTCCGACAAAGTCCCGGGCATCACCGAGCGTTTTGAACTCTTCATGGCCGGCCGCGAAACTGCCAACGGGTTCTCTGAGCTGAACGATCCGCAGGATCAGGCTGCTCGCTTCATGGCTCAGGCAAAACTGAAAGCCAGCGGCGATGATGAAGCTATGTACTACGACGCCGACTACGTCCGCGCACTGGAATACGGTCTGCCTCCGACAGGCGGCTGCGGCGTGGGCTTAGACCGCTTTGTCATGCTGCTCACCGACTCTCCGAGCATCCGTGACGTTCTGCTCTTCCCGCATATGCGTCCTGAGGCCTAAGAATCATGAGCGAAAGGAAGCTGAAAATCGCGGCTCTGTTAAAAGAGCTTTACGGTATGGCCGAAGTTCCCGTGCCCTCCTCCCGTATTCCGTTTTACTTTAACGACGTACGAGCCGGGCATATTGAACGAACTGATGCCGAGTTTTTAGCGAAAACCTTTCGCTTCTGTGAAGCTCGTCCGGATGCTTTCGTGTTTACCGCGGAAGGCCCCGGACAGGCTTCGCGCCGCTTGGCTGCCGTTTCGCACCTTTATAAAGGCGCGGACAAAGTCTTTGCCTGGCGGGATGAACTGCTTTCCGTTACTGCTTCGGATGACATTGCCTGCGAGTCGCCTTTGACCGTTATTGAGCGTGCAATGTGCCGTCCCTTTGCCTTTAACACCTTTGCCGTTCACCTGAATCCGTTCACGCGTGACGGCAGGATGTGGGTCGCTCAGCGTTCTTTCAAGAAGGCGATCGGCCCGGGCTATTGGGACAATTGTGCGGCCGGCTTAGTCGGCGCAGGCGAGCCTTTCGGGCTTGCGATGGAACGCGAAGCGTTTGAAGAAGCCTGTGTAGCACCCGGATCCATTGAAATCTCTTTTAGCGCGCGCAATATCATTTCTCGTCCCGTTCATGAAGGCTGGATGCGAGAAATCGCCTACATCTGCAACGCTTACGTTGAAGATTCTTTCCATCCTCACAACATGGACGGCGAAGTGGAGTGTTTTGAGCTCTTAGAGCCCGAAGCGATTATTGAACGCATAGAAAAAGGACGATTCACTTTCGAATCGTCCCTTGCTGTTTTAGCCGGTTTAGCTTGGCAGGAAGGCCTGCTTGATCTCTTAGATCAGCCGGCCGGCTAAACACTATTCTCTTTCGTCCATCCAAGCTACCAGGATGGCTTCCAGTATTTTTTCGTTGCTTGCTTCCGGATCGTCATCAAAATCCGGGAGAGCGACGATCATCGCGTGCATCTTCTCAAAGCTGATCGTCAGCGGATCTAAATCCGGGTTTTCGTCATACAACTCTTCCGCAATCGCACGCGGATCCTTCCAAGTCAGCTTCATTAATCGTTCTCCCTGGCGTGATTGCGGGAGTATTTCGGAATCT
>LARN01000196.1 GCA_000980495.1 Acinetobacter sp. N54.MGS-139
AGTCCATTTCACTTTCCAGGCATCTTTCAAGAAAACGTTTCATAACTTCTTGAACCATGCCTGGATTTTTTTGAAATTAATGTAGAAAAAATCTCTAATCCTAAAAGTCGGAGAATAAATACATCTTGATCCGAGACGACTAAATATTTCTTCAAAACCTATTGAAAAATATAGGTTTTTTCTTGACTTTTTAAGATGTGTGTATTATAATTATAAGCATATTTAAAGAAGGTTCCTGATCATGTCTAAGCCAATAACCGGAAAAACTACCACC
>LARN01000106.1 GCA_000980495.1 Acinetobacter sp. N54.MGS-139
CTAGCCTTCGTCTTGAACAGATCCTCTTGAACCTTCTTGATCCGGTTGTCGATAGAGGTGATGGACTTATTCCTCGGCATCATAAACCTCCGTCATGTAGAGATCTTCGTCGCCGTCCTCATCCTCATCATCCGGTTCCTCGGTGAATGAGGTGTTTCCCGATCCTGCAATCATCTCGGAGATCGAGCTGGCGCGCGCCATGACGTGATTCTTCGTCAAACCAAACGCTCTTAGAATCTCCTCTTGATTCTTCGTAATTGCGTGATCAAGCTGATATCTGCCTTGATTGATGCGTACCAACTCAATCTTGTCCAACTCTTTGACGGCGGCCGGCACCGTCATGTAGTTTTTGCGTACATTGAGCTTGAGCATTTCGTCCTTAAGCAGGCAATAGATGCGTTGCCGAATGATGAGCGCGATGAATTCGACGAGCATTTTCGCCTTCACGGAACGTGCGGAATGTACGCGAGCAGTCTTTGAGCCCAGAAACGTTTTATCTGCTCGGAACAGCTTTTCGGAGGCGTCTCGGCCGTAGTAGAGCAGATACGCATCCTGAGCGCTCATGTTGTCGGACGTAACGATGCAGAAGTAGCCACACCGTTCCAGCTCTTTCTCTACAGCCTCCGTTTTTTCCAGAGCGGTCACGAGACGTCCTTCGTCGTCGTAGAGAAAATCGAAGAATCTTGTGTGCGGTTCACCAAAAGTGATCTGCTGGCCGACGGAGCGTTCGATAAGTCGTTGCATCTGCTCGATTTCATCTTCCAAACGGCAGCGTTCCTTCATCATTTTGACGGGACTGAAGAACAGATGCAGGTAGCGTTCTCTCTCGTCATCAGGGAAGAGCTTGCGTTTGACGGTGGTTCCGTGAATGTGATGCCCGGCAATGCTGCAGGCGCGGCGTGTTTCAAAGGTACCCCGGTGTTCATCGATGATGGCGCAAACAAGCGGCTTGCAACCCTTGACCATCATGACAAAACCGTAGTTCTTTTCATCCATGTAGCGGATGTTGGCTTTACAGAAATATCCGCGGTCAATGATGAAGCCGATGTTCTTGTATCCGTATCCGACAGCCTTATCGACCATGAATTTGAACTGGCTGACATCATTGATCGACCCCGGATAGAGCTCATAGAAGAGTGGGATCCGGTTGTTTTGGTCCATGGCAAGGCCGACATTAAAGATCGGCAGTCCGAGGTCAACCTTGGCCTTCCCGAACTCGACAAAATCAACATCCCCTGCCTGACAGTTCTTATTCGTGGAATCATAAGACACGTAGATGCGCGACTTATGATCACGATCCGTGTTCCAGTCATTAAGAAAACCAGCTATCTGTTCGTCCTTCACTGAGGACAGGAACTTGGACACTGTCGAATCGCTGTAAATGCGCATGCCCGGAGAGAACAGCGGATGGCGATAGGCATAGTCAGGATAGTACTGACCTTGATTCCGGCCTTCGACGACCATGTAGGAAGCCAAATCCAGTACGAGGCCGGCACGATCGCCGAAGTGCTTGACCAGGAGTTCGTCGAGCCGGTAGTGATTGACGACTTCCTCAATCGCTATGAACGTGCCGGCCATAAGCGTGCAGCTACGTTCAGCTTCCGGACGAAGTTCAGGCAACGGCGTTTCCGGGAAGTATTCGAAGAACTTCTCGTTGGGGAACATCATTCCTTCTTCATCCGAGACCTTGCCGATCATTGCACGCACAGGGACGGTGTGCTTCTTTGCCGGGTCATATTGACGACTGATGACGTAGAGAATGTACGTACCGCTTTTGGTCTTTTGACGACTGATTTTGCCGGCAGCAACCGGAACTGGGACGGTGTACTTGAAGAACATTTGCGGGCTTCTTTCGAGAGTATCGTAATACTCTCGATTATAAAGAAAAAGCGCACGAAGCGCAAGTCATTTTTGTGGTTATTTCAGGCAACCGTTGCCGTTTTTAAGCTACCTCTGGGTAGGGAGTAGAAAAACGCTGGAAGTTGACG
>LARN01000107.1 GCA_000980495.1 Acinetobacter sp. N54.MGS-139
AATCCCGGAATGCTTCTGGCGATTGCCGACGAATCCGGTCTTGAGACCAAAGACATGGTAATGGTGGGCGACGCAGTGCTCGATATGCAGATGGCAGCGAACGCCGGTGCCGACTCGATTGCCGTAAGTTACGGCGCTAGTCCGAAAGAGCGGTTGCTGGAAACAGCTTCGCTCGGCGTAGCAGACAACGTTCCGCAATTGGCCGCCATTCTCGGACTGGAAAAATATCTTTCTTAGCCAGCTACTCTAAATGGGGCAGATATTGTCCGTTCATACGAGGTTTCCCTTATAGTTTAACCATCGACAGATCGGAAGTGACTCCGATCCAATAACTTAAAAGGTGATCGAAATGGGAAAAGCTGAATGGAGCGTAACAGTATCTGATGAACTTAACGATGCCGTAATGGCCTATCTTGCTAAGAGCGGACAGGGCGTCGAAGGCTTGTCCAACTTGGTTGAAAACGCTGTTGGTAAGTTCGTTAAAGATCCGCGCGCTCTGGATAAAGAAAGTGACGTTACTGAAGGCGAAATCAATGACATGATCAACGCCGCCGTTCAGCGCACCAAGGAAAAGTATTCCAGCCTGACCGAAGGCGAACTTCGTGAAATCATTGCCGACGCCGTTCAGAAGACGAAAGAAAAGTATTCCGGCATCACAGCCGGCCAGTTCAACGACATGATGAACTGCGGTTTGGATGCTTTGAAGAGAAAGTTAGATAAATAATTGAGGTACCGGCACCGAGATTAGGTGCCGGGTTGAACGAGGCCCGCTCAGATTGAACGGGATAAGTTGCGACATCCTTGGCAAAACTTGTCAGACTGAGAGGTCGGCAAGTTTTTCTATTTTGTACCCCGGCAATTCTGAAAAGCCTGGGAGAGGCTAACTTGATCTCACATTCCGTGAGAAAGAGTCAGAGCTGCTCTACTTTGATGCCGGCTTTCTTTAAGAACTGGATGCCGGCATCATCTCGATACTTCTCGTGATAATAGACTTCGTTAATTCCGCACTTCTGTATTAATAAAGAGCAATGGATACAAGGGGAGTGCGTGATAAAAATTTTGGCGCCGTTGGAGCTGTATCCGTTTTGTGCAAGTTTAGCGATGGCGTTTAGCTCGGCGTGCTGAACCTCGGGACGAGTGACGAGTTTGCCGTCCACCTCATATTCACAGCAGTTGTCGTAACCGGTCGGCATGCCGTTCCAGCCGAAAGAAATAATTGAGTGGTTTTTGACAATGACGCAGCCGACTTTTAAGCGTTTCGCATAACTTCTCTGCGCAGCAATCTGCGCGATCGTCATATACATTTCATTGTCTTTTTTGATGTCCATCTTATTTCCCTGCCGGAAGCAATTCCTTCAAGATTTTAGATTTATACATCAAATTATGCTCGAATTGACAAAGTCCGACCGCTTCGGGAGTTCCAAGGTTTAGTAAGGTACGCATTGTGCTAATCTTTACACATTGTAACGAGAGGTTTTCTTATGCGTATCATATTGGCGCTTATCTGCTTTATCGCAATGTTTATGCACGCTTTCTTCGGCTATTACCTTTACGTCCGAGGCGAGAGCGTCTTTGAACCGGACAACATGATTGTGGCGGTTCAAAAGAAAGTTGCAGTCAACACCAACAAGTTATCTATCTTCCAGAAAAAGAGTGATCACATCGATGATCCTATCGTCAGAGAGCAAGCCAAAAACGCTGCCTTTTACGAAAAACCTGATGACGGTCTTGTCAAAACAGAAGAAAGAACCGAACAGGAAGGCGTCAAGACTGAGCTGAATGTCTCGCCGGATTCTGCTGCTTCCTCTACTAGCGCTGAACCGACAGTGCCGGCAGTGACAACTGCAGCTCCTGCTCCCGTTCCGACTGAAAGCAAACCGGCTGAAGTACCGAAAGCCAAAGAAGAAACGCATTACCTTCCTTTCAGCACCGGCTGGTCCGGATTCCTGCAGGTTGAAAACGCTTTGATCACCGTCATTCTTTTC
>LARN01000108.1 GCA_000980495.1 Acinetobacter sp. N54.MGS-139
GGTCTTTCCGCCCACGGCATGGGCACTTCCCGAGCTTTCCAGATTGATTCGACAGCGGGCGCCTACGGCAGCCTGGCTATCGGCTTAACCGGTTTGACCACCGCGCTGCTGGCGCCGCTGCTTACGCCGCTTCTAATGAAACTTTTCTTCTAATTGATCTCAGAGGAATCAATTCGTTTGATTCCTCTTTTTTTCCATTCGGCCCTGGCTGCTTCGAGTGAGCCGTTAACGTCGATTCCGCGGCAGGCGTCTTCGATCACGTAAACCTTGAAGCCTTCGTCAGCCGCATCTAATGCCGTCCAGCTGACACAAAAGTCAGTCGCTAAACCGCAGACAAAAACTTCGTTAATTCCCTGAGACTTCAGCCAAACGGCTAAGTCTGTCTTGGTCTTGCGGTCTGCTTCAAGGAAAGCCGAGTAGCTGTCGATGTTCGGGTGCGCGCCTTTTTTCACAAAGCAGACGCCGTTATCTGTATTGAGTCCCTCGGCAAACTCTGCGCCGGCCGTGTCTTGAACACAGTGCTCGGGCCACAAAACCTGCTTGCCGTAAGACACGTCAATCATGCTGTAAAGCGCCTCGCCGGGATGAGAAGAGGCAAAAGAAATATGTCCTTCCGGGTGCCAGTCCTGAGTAAATACAACATTCTTAAATTTCGGGATGATCCGATTAATGACCGGCACGACCTGGCTGCCCTCTTTAACAGGCAGTGCGCCGGTTTCTAAGAAATCTTTTTGGACGTCGACGACGATGAGCGCCTGATTATCTTGCATTTATGCCTCGCTCCAATATCCGCAGAATTTGTTAATGATGTCAGCAGTCGTGCCGCTCTCGGCAAGATAAACGTATTGTCCGACTTCCAGAAGCGCCAAATCAATTCGGCCAATCTCTAATGCCTTATCAAAAATATCTTTCAGGGCAAAGTATTGATAAGGGAACTGAAGGACTGGAAGGCCTTTCTCGGGAAAAATCTGAGCAAAGCCGTTAGACAGATAGCGTGAGGCTCGACCCATGAAGGTATCCGTCATCTCAGAGGCGGAGTCCGCTAAGTACATTACCTTAGTGCGCCAGGAATCCGGAATCGGAGACTCTTTGACGAGCAGCAGCGCGTCGGAAAGCATGAAGCCTGCGAGGCCAAGCGCCTTTAACACACGAACCTGATCCTGCGTCGTAATCGAGCCGGCGCCAAGAACCGGGACTCTCAATGCTCTTGCGCATTCCGACCATAAGACCAGGGAATCGATTTCAGCCTGATCTTTACTGATTTCTTCGTGTGAGAGCAAACCTTCTTCAGCCCAGCCTGCAGCTACGACAGCGTTAACGCCGCTGGAAACAAGGACTTTTGCGTCTCTGAGATTAGATGCGATACCGAAGACAGGAATGCCGTTGGCTTCAAGTTCTTCCATGTAAGGCTCCCTCAGACCACCGAGTCTCAAGCCGACAGCCGGAACTTTCAGTTCAACAATCTTCCTGAACTGATTATCAAAGAGCGGAGCCGATATCGGTCTAACTGCAGTGCATCCCAAATCTTCTCTGAGCGGAGAAAGTGCTGTGTCCTGCAGGCGAAGTTTCTCAGCGTCTAAGATCGATTCTTTTTGCGGGAACATCAGTACGGCAAAAGGCTTATCGGTCAGCGAACGAACCTTTGCAACATCTCTTTCGATTTCTTCTTCAGTTTTAAAGCCGATGTGGAGCACGCCCAAGCCGCCGGCATTAGAAACCGCTGCCGCCATTTCCGGCGTATCCCAGCCGAGGCCGGGCAAACCGATCACCGGTTTAGAGACCTTGAAATCGTCTAAAAACTTCTGAGTTTTATCTGCTGCATTCTGAGTCGCAATCATCTCGAATCCTTCTTTTCGTTCGCGTCCTATACGCCGCGGCATTGTTTTTAGCAAAACAGCATTTTCTTCTGTTTCAACTACGCACACAAGAATAGCGAAAAACACCTGTCTGTTGATCGC